>NZ_WJIE01000009.1 GCF_009649845.1 Polyangium spumosum | reverse complement strand
CGACACAGGGATCCACTCCGTCGGCTGGGCGAGCCGCGTGCAGTGGATCATGCCTGATGGCGCTTGTCGATCCCCCTCGCGCAAGTACTCGAAATGAACGGGAAAGTGGAACTGATCGGCGCTCTAGCGCGGTGACCTGCTGCTCGCCGCCTGGTCGAGGGCCCGCTCCACGGCGGCGCGCAACCAGCGGCCGAGCGTCAACGCGCGCACCTCGAACCGCGCGAGGAACGCGTCGGGGTCGTAGGAGATGCCGTCCGCCTCCACGGCCATCACCCGGAGCTCCCGGTTGCGTCCGCCGTGCGCGAAGGAGACGCGGACGACCGCCGGAGCGCCGTGCGCCCGCGCGGCCTCGTCGGTGTCCACCTCGATGCCCGATGCCGCCGTCGCGACGCGGACCGGCGGGTATCCCTTCCGGCGAGCCATGAGGTCGCCGGCGCGCGACACCGTGATGAAGTGATTGGAGCTCAATGGTCACCCCATACCGAGCGCGCGCAGCGCCGCCGCGCGCAGCGCGCGGGTCCGGATCCAGTGCATGCCATCGCGAGACCGTCGAGATCACGAAGGAAACGCGCGCGCTCCGATGCATCGAGGGACCGGGTCGTGTCCTCCACGGCCGAATCGAGGGCCCGGGGAGGGAGTGCCGAAAGCGCGTCGGCCGCGCGCAACGCGAGCCGCGCGCGCTCCGGGTCCTCGGCAGGTCTGCCCAGCGAATGGACGCATGAATCGACGATTTCCTCACCCATCACTCGCCCCTACTTCGTCGGCCCGGCGTGCGCCTGGATCACGGCCTCCACGAGGTCCACCACGATCCGCGTATCCTCTTCGCGCAGCGATTCGTCATCACCGGCGCAGGCGGCCTCGACCCGCGACCGCAGGTCTGCCCGCAAGACGAGCCGCGCGCCTCCGCACGCGCGACAGACGAGCCCACCGGCGAGCGGATCCAGGCACGCGGGCGCCTCCGCGGGGCAGACGCGGCTGCAGCGCACGCAACGATCGAGCACCAGGCCGAAGCCCATATCGGAGAGCAAACGCAGCCCGGACGTCGCGAGCTCTGCGTCGGGCGAGCGTGTGGCGCCGGGCTGGTCGAGCGCGTCGAGCAGCTCGTTCACCGTGGCGAAGAGCCCCGGCTCGCGCGTGCCCGGCGGCGCGACCGAGCGGATCCAGCGCAGCGCTCTGCCGGCGGCCTCCAGGCGATCGAGCGCGGCGACGAGGTGCATGCGTGGGTGCGCGATCGAGGCCTCGCCGAGCACGGCCAGGTCTTTTTGTTCGCGCTCTTCGAGCGTCACGCGCAGGAGGTGCATCGGCTCCAGCGCGACGAGCCGCTTGCTCGATCGGCGCGCCGATCGCGCCACGGCGGACACGATCCCCCGCGCCTCGGTGAAAAGCGTGACGATGAGATCGGCCTCGCCCACCGGGACCCGGCGGACGAGCAGCGCTTCGGTGCGCAGGATCTTCTTGAGGAGGGCGCTCCGCGCCCGGCGGCTCCCGCTTGGCTCGGTCACGCCCCGAGGATGGGGCTGGAGGAAACGCTCTGCGAGTCCCCCCCTTGCGACAGTTCCGGGGGCATATCGTGCCCGCGCGGCCGCATCACGATGCTCAGGGCCAGCGTGAACAGGATCAGGAGCAACACGAACGCCATCGCCACGCCGAAGCGTTTTCCTTGGGAACCGCCGGCGGGGGAGGCAATGGGAAGAGGAGTGACCACGGCGACGCGGCGGCTCGCGGTATAACGGGCGAGCACCTCCTCGACGGGGAGCGAGACGGCCCTCGCGTACGCTCGCAGAAACCCTCGGACGAACACTTCGCCTGGCAAATCATCGAAATGATCCGCCTCGATTCGCTCGATCGAGGGGACGGGGATCCGGGTGGCGCGGGAGACCTCCTCCACGCTCATCGCCCTCGTCTCACGGGCATGTCTCAGGTAGCGGCCGATCGACTCCATCCCTACTTCACCCGTTCGTTCAATCGATTGGATTGACTCCCTTTTTGCACGTTCATGAAATGCCGCGCAAAAACTCATTGCATCGATCCGAGTTCCGCGGCGCAACGTTTGCCGGCCACTGTCGCCGGGGCCACGTCGCGGCATCGCTCGAGATCTTCCCGGGCATGGTCTTGCTGCCCGAGTTTTGCCGCCACGCGAGCGCGGGCGGCGAAGCCCTCCTGGAGCCTCTGACACTGAGGTTTATCCGTCTCGAGCGCCCGCGTAAAGGCCTCTCGCGCAAGCGCGAGCTCGCCTTTTTTCTCGTACGCCAGCCCGAGCCGGTAGTTACCGACACAGAACAAGGGTTGCGCCGCGAGCGACCGCCGAAGCGCGTCGATGGCCTCGTCGACACTGCCACGCGAAAGATATGCCCAACCGAGATTTCCCCAGGCCTGCTCCGGGGAACCATAAAGAATGTCCTCGGCCAGCGGCTTCAGCACGGCGATGGCCTCGTCGTACTTTTTCCGATGCACGAGAATCACGCCGAGCACGTTCTTTGCGTCCCGCATGTCGGGCGCATGCTCGAGCGCGGCGCGCACGTGGCGCTCCGCCTCCTCGAACCGACAGTCGCTCGACGTCTCGTCCGCCGCGCAGAATGCCAAAAGAATGACGGCCCCGAGGTAGTGGGCGTCGGGGTTCGTTTCGTCGATTCGAAGGGAGGCCTGCACATGGCCGAGCGCCTCGCGCAGCCGCCCGGCCTCGAACGACTCGCGCCCGAGGTCGTACTCGGCCCGCGCCTTCGCGTCGACCACGTCGGCCCGCTCCTGCGCGCCGCCGCAAGCCGGCCCGAACACCACCACGATCGGAAGCAGGACCGGGAGCAAGACCGAGCAAGCAAGCGCCGCAGGGCCACGCATCCCGCGCGACCTCACGCCCTGCTTTTTGCTCGTTTGCCCCTGGATCATGCGTCCTCGTCGACCGAGATGCCCTTGTTTCCTGGGAGAAGGGCCCTCCCGATCCGCCCCCAGGCTCGCCCCGAGGCCCAAATCCGGGCCAAGCGCCCGGGAAAACTTGGGTAACCCAGGCTGGAAGAAGCGTCAACCAGCAAAAGACGCGAAGACCCCCGCTCCGGCTCGAGAAAACTCGCCCGCGCAAGGTAGAAGTGGCGCGCGGGACGCGAAGCGTGGTATGCGGGCAGGTTTGGCGCCGTCACGACGCCGGTTTGTCCCCGAGCGGGACGGATCAGGCCTCGCTCGCGACCTCGTCCTTCTGTCCGAGCAAGGCGTAGAGCTTGCGCAGGCCCTCGATGTCCGGGACCTCGAGCCGCTCGTCCGCCACGCGGATGTACTGGCCCTCCCGGAGCTTCTGCACGCTGCGCTTGACGGTGTCGACGTCGAGGCCCACGCGCGTGGCGAGCTCCATCGGCGAGACGGAGAAGAGCGCGCTCGTGCCCCCAGGCTCGCGGGCCTGCTGGGCGAGCTTGAGCAGCGCGCTCACGATCTTCGACTGCACGTCCGTGAGCATGATGAGCTCGATCTGATCCTCGGCGTCCCGCAGCCGGCGCACGAGCTGCTTGACGATCCGCGAGGCGATGCCGGCGTTGTGCTCGAGCAGGTTCTGCAGCGTCGTCTGGTCGATCGCGAGCGCGAGGCCGGCGGAGAGCGCGACCGCGGTCGAGGAGCGCTCGGCGCCCGGCAAGAGGGCCGACTCGCCGAAGAGATCACCCGGCTTGAGCACCATCAAGCTGCGCTCGGCGCCGCGCACCTTCTTGAGCAAGCGCACGCGGCCCTCCTCGAGCAGGTACGCCTCCGTGCCAGGCTCACCCTCCCGGTAGATCACCTCGCCGGGCTGAAAGCTGCGGCCGAACCGCGCGATGAGCACACGCGCAGCCTCGGCGGCCTCGGGGTCTTGGTCGGGAAGGTCCACCATCGGGAGCGCGAGTCTACCTAGCCGGGCCCGCTCGATGCCATCGGCTTCGCGTCGGGCGGACGGACGTAAAGCGGCTCGACGAGCTCGGGGTCGAAGCGGTCCGCTCCAGCGGCGAGGCGCCCGAGCGCGACGCGCCCCACGGCGACGGCGTCGGGCAGGTCGAAGGAGGGCGCGCGGAGGAGGTAGGGCGCGAGCGCGGGATCTTCGGCCGCGACTTCACCCACGACGCGGAGCAGGCCACCCGGCGGGAGCGAGGCGCCCGGGCCGGCGAGCACGAGCGCGGCCGCTTCGGCGCGCGGCACGTGGCGCGGGGCCCAGCAGACGGCGCCGGTGGCGTCGAAGGCGGCGAGGAAGAGCTCTTGTTTCTTGGCGTCGAGGGCGGCGACCACGAGGTCGTGCGGACCGGCCCGGCCGCTCGTGAAGGCGTCCGCGGCCATGGCTTCGAGTGAACCCACGCCGGCGAGCGGGGCGCCTCGGCCGAGGGCCATGCCCTTCGCCGCCGCGACCCCGACCCGGACGCCCGTGAAGGAGCCGGGGCCGATGTCACAAGCGAAGGCCTCGATCGACGCGGCGGCGGCGCCGGCCGCGGCGAGGGCCTCGGCGGCCGCGAGGAAGATACGCTCGGCGTGGCCCGCGAGGTCCGTGTAGACGGACGCGCCGAGCAGCCTGTCGCCGTCGAAGACGGCCGCGCTGCCGCGAGGCGTGGAGGTGGAGATGGCGAGCAGCCGCATGATACCTTGGAGGGGAACCGGGGAACGTGGACGCGCGGGCGTTGTCCTGCGAGACGGACACTACGAGCGCGAAGGCGCGAGGACAACCGGCATGGGGCGCGACGGATCGAGCACATGGGTGATGCAAGGCGCGGTCGTCGTGTCGATCCTGGCGCACGCGTCGTTCCTCGCGGCCGCCGGGCTCCGGCCGCCGCGGCCGGCGCCGGAGGAGCTCGCTCCCCCCGCGGATACGTGGGCCGGCACGACGTCCGCGCCGATCGGAGGGGAGCTACACGAGGTCGACGTGACGGGCAGCGAGACGCTCGGCGGGTCGGGCGAGCCCGTGGCCCCCGCGCCCGAGACGCCGAACGAGCCCTCGGAGCCCCCTGCTGCAAAAACCCCGGCGGATCCGCCAAAACCCGCTCCCGCGAAGCCAATTTCAACGGCGCGGACCCCACCCCCCAAGCCGAAGACGCCTGCGCCGGATCCCACGAGCCCTGCCGACACTTCGAAACCCGACTTTCAAAATGAAACGACCTCCTCCAAGCCGTCCGCCCCCCGCGCGCAGGTGAAATCCTCGACCGATGTGGTTTCGAACACCACCGCGCCAACAAAACCCGCGACCCCGAGCGCGAAGGTGCCCGACGGGGAGGAAAAAATCGCGTCCGGAACGCCTGGGGACACGACGGGCAAACCAAACACCGAACCCGGAAGCGGCGGAGGCTCGTTCGGCAGCGCGGGGGCCTCGTCCGTGCGGGACCTGGGGCGGGCGTTCACGCGCGCGCTGCCGATGGCCGGCGGCTCGGACGCGGCGTGGGGGAAGTTGCCCGTCGGCAAGGGCGGGTCGATCGAGGTCGCCCTGATCGTCAGCGAGGAGGGAAAAATCACGGGCGTCGAGCCCCTCGCGCCGAGCCCGCCCGCGCACCTCCTGAAGGCCATCAAGAACACGACGCTCCTGCTCCGCGGCGGGACCTTCGCGCTGCAAGGCAGCTCGGTGACGGCTGGCAAGCAGATCCTCAAGCTCACGGTCGAGCTCAGCGACACGGAGGCGCCCGAGGACACGAGCGGCGCAGGCGCGTTTGGCCTGGCGCATCGCTGGGAGGGCAAACGCGGCGTCGCCTCGTTCACGCAGACGAGCGGGCGTCACGTCGAGATCACGGTCGAGTTCCTGCGAGTCGAGATCACGCGCGGGTAGCTGCTCGCTTGCGACCCAAGGCGACGGCTTTACGTGCCGTCCATGACGTCCTCCGCGCTGGCCTTCACGCTGGGCCTGGCCCTCGTTCAAGGGGTCCCGGCTTGCAGCAACCGCGCCGATGCGACCCCCCACGAGAGCGTCTTCACGCAGACGACGGTGACGGCGTTGCCCCCGGCGCCGCCGGGCGAGCGGGGCCTCGCGCTCGACATCTCCTCCCTCGTCGAACACGTGCGGCCGACCGTGGTGAGCATCGCTGCCACGCGCGGCGCCGAGGCGCGCAGCGATCCGCATCGCGTGCGCGCAGGCGGGACGTCGCGCTCCATCGAGCGATCCCTCGGGTCGGGCTTCATCGTGAGCCCCGACGGGCTCGTCGTGACGAACGCGCACGTGGTGCACGGCGCCGAGCGCGTGCGCGTGCAGCTCGCCGACGGGCGCGAGTTCGAGGCGAAGATCCTCGGCGAGGACGAGAAGCTCGACGTGGCGCTGCTCGCGATGCGCGGCGCGTCGGGCCTGCCCGTGGCCGAGCTCGGCACGAGCGAGGTGCTACGCGTGGGCGACTACCTCGTGGCCATCGGCAGCCCCTTCGGCCTGCGGCACACGGTGACGCTCGGCATCGTCAGCGCGAAGGAGCGCGTGCTCGGGCTCGGCCCCTTCGATCACCTCATCCAGACGGACGCGAGCATCAACCCCGGCTCGAGCGGCGGCCCGCTCTTCGACGGCCGCGGGCGCGTGGTCGGCGTGAGCACGGTCATCCACGCGCGTGGTCAGGGCATCGGCTTCGCGATCCCCATCGACGACGTGCGCGCCGTGATCCCGGAGCTACGCGACGTGGGGAGCGTCTCGCGCGGCGTGCTCGGGGTCGCGTTCCAGGCGATCTCGCACGACCTCGCCCGCGCGCTCTCGCTGCCCGGGCCGGCGGGCGCGCTCGTGACGGACGTGGAGCCGGACGGGCCGGCGTCGCGGGTGGGCATCCAGCCGGGCGACGTGATCCTGTCGGTGGACGGCGAGGCGATCGAGCAGGCGTCGGAGCTCGCGCGGATGCTCGGGCAACGCAAGCCAGGCGCGTCGATGCGGCTCGTGGTCCGGCACGGCGCGGACGAGAAGGTCAAGCGCGTGGTGCTGGCGAAGCCGGACGCCGAGGAGAAGGAGGCGCCGAAGCCGGAGGACGTCGGCCCGCGCAAGACGGTGGGCGTGTCGGTGAGCGACGCGTTCGGAGGCGGGGCGCGTATCGACGGGCTCGATCCACGCGGCGCGGCGGCGGGTGAGCTCGAGGTCGGCGACGTGGTGCTGGAGGTGAACGGCAAGGCCATCCAGGGCGGCGAGGATTTCCTGCACGTGGTGGACAAGGCGAAGCGGCCGGGGACGCTGCTCGTGCGGCTGCGGCGCGACGGCGAGGCGCTGTACGCGGCGGTGCGGGTGGACTGACGTTCAGCCGTCGGGCGAGGCGAGCCTGCGGCGGATGGAGCGGAGCAGGACGTCGACGGCGGGCCTGTAGCCGAAGGTCGGCTGCGCGGGTGAGCCGACCTTGTCGGCGCAGATCGAGGCGACGACGGCCTGGGTGCCGAGCTCCTTCATGACGGCGAGCGGGCGCGTGGCGGGCACGGCGCGGGCGAAGCGTTGCGTGGCGCCGTAGCTGCCGTCGGGGTTCTGGCAGAGGGGGTTCGTCGGGGCGTCCACGCCCGCGCACTCGCAGTCGGGCTGGCCCATGCACGCCTTGGGCACGCGCAGCGGGTAGATGCACGCGTACTGGAGGTCGTCGCGACCTTCGATCACGCGCTCGTGGCCGTTGATGGGGTTCTCGAGCGCGCTCGAGGCCGAGGGCGGCGCGACCGGGGCGCCCGTGAGCGGGTGGAAGCCTTCACGCGGATCGATCGAGGGCAACATCAGGGGATCGGCCGGCGGCTCGCCGGTCTCGGGGTCACCGAGCACGAGGCGCCAGTCGATCTCCATCGCGGGCCGGACACCCGTCGCGAGCGCCTTGGGATCCACCGCGACGTCCTGCCAGGGCACGCCGAGGATGCCGGCGAAGAAGACGAGCTCGCTCGGGCGCCCGCCCTCGTAGAGCGGGTTGACCACGAGCTCGCCCGCGCGGTTGGCGACGACCTTGCTGCCGAAGCCGTCGACGTAGCGCGAGATCGGGTAGAGGAAATCGATGCCGAAGCGGCGCTTCTGGTCGAAGCAGCGCAGGTTGATGGGATCCTCGAGGGGCTCGGCGGGCGTCGCGCAGGCGGGGTCGGACTCGGCGGGGACGCAGCCGGCCGGCGTGGTCTGCGCGCAGGAGACGCAGCAAGGATCGTCCGGGGACGCGGCGCAGACGCTGCGAGCACGAGGCATGCGGAAGGGCTTGCCGTCGGCGCCCACGGCCTGGTTGACGACGTAGTACTGGCCGCCGTCACGCGTCGAGCAGTCGTCCTCGTCCGTCAGCAGGAGGACGGCGACGAGCGAGTCCGGGCGGAGGAAGTCGGCGCGTTGCTGCAGGAGGACGTCGTCGACGCCGCTCGGCACGGCCTTGTTGCCGTCGACGGTGATGTCGAGGTACGGCTCGGGGTCGACGAGGAAGCGGTAGATGCTCTCGAGCTGCGCCTCGTAGCCGCAACCCTTCGTGCCGACGCCGCCCACCATCTCGGCGAGCTTCGCGCCGAACGAGCCGAGGTCCGCGTCGCCGGGCGGGTCCATCACCTGGGCCGGATCCCACGCGAGGAAGCCCTTGTTTTGCCACGTGGGCACGGCGCCTCCGCTCGCGGCGCGGCTCAGCAGGCGCGCGCGATCGTTGGCCGTGGGGTCGAACGTCGCGCTCGTCGGGCTGCAGATGTCCGCGCCGTGCCCGCCGATGCTCGTGGAGATGACGCCGATGTGGATGTCCGTGACAGGCGCGAAGTCACGCACGCCGATGGGGCAAGGCTCGTCGACGCTCTCCGTCTCCGAGACGATGGTGCCGAAGCCGTTCACGCACGCCGGGCGCGTGAGCCTGTCGAGCAGGTAAGGCAAGGTCTCGACGAGCAGGCCCTGCGCGGCGTCGAGGTTGCGCGAGTTGTCGACGACGAGCAAAAGATCGAGCTTGTCGGCGCGGGCGGCCGCGGGGGGCGGACTGGCCTCGATCGGCGGGACGGAAGCGTCGGCGCCGGCGTCTTCGTCGCCGAGGGTCGGGTCGAGAGCTGCGCGGCCCGCACATCCGAGAGGGAGCGCCGCGGCGAGCACGAATGCCGCGGGCGTGTTCCACGAGCGCATGGAGCGAGGCTACATGCTCGCCCGGGAGGCTGCTACGTTAGCGCCATCATGGGAGCGTCCTCCCGACCCGTTTGCCCCCAGTGCGGCCGAGAGGCCGTGCTCGGGCCCGAAAACAAGGCGCGGCCCTTCTGCTCGGCCCGGTGCAAGATGCTCGACCTGGAGCGCTGGTTCACGGGCGGCTACCGCGTGCCAGGCCCGCCCGTCGACACGAGCATGCTGGAGGGCGAGGGGGCGCTCAGGGAGGACGACTTCGACGAAGCGAAGGGAGACGAAGAAACGTGACGAACAAACGCACGACCCGGCTCGCCGGGATGACGCTCGCCTCCGCGGTCTTGCTCGTATCCTTGGCTTACGTTCAAACCGCAGACGCACAGGACATGTCGGCCGGAGGGCTCGCGCCGCCGCCGCCGATGCAGGCCCAGGCGGCGCCGGCCGCGTCGGAGACGCAGCGAGACCTCGACGACGCGAAGAGCAGCGACTCGGGCCGCGGGCTCGAGTGGTTTTACCTGGAGGCCGAAGGCGGCTTCCAGCACGTGGGGCTCCGGACCTTCAACATCGACGAGCAGAACTTCAGCGCAGGGTTCATCGAGACGCAGTCGAGCGGCCCGGTGGTCGGCGCGGGCCTCGGCCTGCGGCTGCTCTTCATCACGCTCGGCGCGCGCGGCCGCGTGGGCTTCTTCCAAGCGTGGGACCTCTTCAGCGTCGGCGGCGAGCTCGGCCTGCACCTGCCGCTCGGCAACCTCGAGCCGCACTTCGAGCTCGGCGCGGGCTACACGGCGCTCGGCAGCTTCAAGAGCGCGCTGCAGAGCGGCGCGGCCGCCGAGGCGCTGCAGAACACGCAAATCCACGGGTTTTACGTGCGCGGTCAGGCCGGGCTCGACTACTACATCACGCCCATCTTCTCCCTCGGCGTGAGCGCGAGCGCCGAGCTGCTCGGCCTGACGCGGCCGGGCCTCGATCCCTCGCAGGTCACGCAGATCCAGAGCGACCCGAACATCACGAGCCTCCAGCGCGCGCAGGCCGAGGTGCTCAAGGCCGAAGGTTCGAGCTACGGTGCCGCGGTCACCGGCACCGCCGTGCTGGGGCTCCACTTCTAGAACGTTGTTCGTCCTCCAGATCCTCCTCGGCCTGCTCGCGTTGCTCGCGCCCGTCGCGTTCTCCGTGGGGTTCGCCTCGCGGGACCAGCTCCGACCGTCGAGCCCTCGCTCCGTCGTCGCGACGTTCGCGCTCGGCATGCTCGCGTGTGTGCCGGCGGAGCTGCTCGAGCGCGCGCTCACGGGCGTGCTCGGGCCTCGCAAGGAGGTCGTGGGGATCGATCTGGCGGCGCTCGTGTACGCCTACCTCGTGGCCGCGCCGCTCGAGGAGGGGCTCAAGGTCGCCGCGGCGACGCCCGCGTTCCGGCTGCGCGTGGGGCAACACCGGCCGGTGGACGTGATCATGTACGCGGCGGCGGCGGCGCTCGGGTTCATGACGCTGAAGAGCGCGCTGTTCCTGATCGGGCGGCCGTTCTCGCTGGTCGATCCGGCGCGCACGGCGCTCACGACGGTGGCGGCGACGAGCCTCGCGACGTGGTGGGGCTTCGCGCTCGGCCGTGATCCGCAGGGCCGCATGGGCGGCGGCTGGTTCAACGGCGCGTGGGTGCTGGCCGCGGCGGGCAACGCGGTCGCGCACCACGTGGCGTTCGCCCGAGGGCCGGCGTCGGTGCTCGCGACGATCCCGATCATCGTGGCCGGCGCGGTGATCGCCGTGCTCGGGTGGCGCGACGTGCTCGCGCGTAACGCGGAGAAGGCGAAGGTCGAGCCCCGCGAACACGAGCGCGAGCGCGAACGCGAGCCGAAGAAGTCGCGCCGCCACCCGCTCGCGCCGCCGTCGCTCAAGGCGATACGCGAGGCGATGAAGCGCTCGGACCGGGGGATCTCGTTCTTCTGGATCGGGCTCGGCATGCTCGTGACGACGGGCGTGATCACGGCGATGCTCGTGGGCGCCGTGGTGCTCGGGCGCAGGCTCGGCTTCGAGTTCACGGCGATCGACAGGGACGCGTCGAACGCGATCGCGCCGCTGCTCCTCCTGGCGAGCGCGGCGCTCCTGTCGTTCCTGTTCGCGGGGTGGATCGTGGCGCGCGCGTCGGCGGCGCGGAGCGTGCTCGAGCCGGCGATCAGCGCGCTGCTGGCGATCGGCGGGACGATCGTGTTGCTCGGGCTGGCGGCGCCGGTGGCGGTGGTGATCGCGCTGGCGTGCGCGCCGCTCGCGTTCGGGCTCGCTTGTCTCGGGGCTTGGTTGGGTTTGTCGGACGCTTGATGCGGTAGGTCAGGACGAGGTCGCCGCCGCCTTGGCCTCGGCGCCCTCGTCCTCGTGCTCGTGGCCGAGCTCGGCCTGGAGCTCCTTCAAGAGCTCCTGCGCGCGGGCCGAAATCTGCTTCGGCACCTGGACCTGCACGACCGCCTGGAGCGAGCCGCGGCCGCGGCCGTCGACGCGCGGCATGCCCTTGCCACGCACGGTGATCACCTCGCCGGGCTGCGTGCCCGCGGGGATGTCGACGCTGACCTTGCTCTCGTCGGGCAGCTCGATCTCGGACGAGCCGCCGAGCGTCGCGGTGGCGAAGGAGACGACGGCGCGCGTCACGAGGTCGGCGCCGTCGCGCTCGAAGCGCTCGTCTTGCACGAGGTCGACGTCGACGTAGAGGTCGCCGGACGGGCCGCCGAGCGCGCCGGGCATGCCTTGTCCGGGCACGCGGAGGCGCTGGCCCGCGTCGATGCCGGCGGGGAAGTTCACCACGACCTTGCGCGACTTCTCGACCGCGCCCTGGCCGTGGCACGAGGTACACGGGGTCTTGACGACCGTGCCCTCGCCGCGGCACTCGGGGCAGGTCTGCGTGAACATGACGAACCCGCGCGCGGTGGACACCTGGCCGGCGCCCTCGCACACGCCGCACGTCTTGCGCTTCGTGCCGGGTTTGGCGCCGCTGCCCTGGCACTCCTCGCAGGCGACGGGCGTGCGCAGGACGACCTCGCGCTTCGTTCCGGTCATCGCCTCGCGCAAGGTGAGGCGCTGCTCGACGCGCAGGTCCTGCCCGCGGGCCGGGCCGCGGGAGCGACGTTGTCCTTGGCCGCCGAAGCCACCTCCGCCGAAGCCGCCGAACAGCTCGGAGAAGATGTCCTGGAAGTGCGTGAAGATGTCCTGGCCGCCCATGTCGGGCATGCCTTCGACGCCCGCGTGGCCGAAGCGGTCGTACCGAGCGCGCTTCTGGTCGTCCGAGAGGACCTGGTAAGCCTCGGTGGCCTCTTTGAAGCGGGCCTCGGCTTCCTTGTCGCCCGGGTTGCGGTCCGGGTGGTTCTTGAGGGCAGCCGCCCTGTACGCTTTGCGGATCTCGTCGGTCGAAGCTTCCTTCGACAGCCCGAGGACCTCGTAAAAATCCCGTTTTTGACTCATGATCGCGGCGACAGGGGGGCGGCCGAACAGGCCGCAGGGCCGTGAGACGATAAGTCGCCCCTGGGGGCTGTCAACCAAGCCGGCACACCCGGCAGGCCCGCCCCCCCGGCCGGATCACTGCCCGCGGCGCTGGAACGCCGGCGTGTCCCAGTCTGCGTCGAGCGGCGGGACGAAGGTCGCGCGCTCGCGGGAAGGCGCTCCCGACGCGCCCGACGAGAGCGAGGCCGGGGCCGCCTGCTGGGCAGGCGCCTGGCGCCCGCCGCGCACCGTGTAGGCCGGCTCCTCGCGCTGCGGCTCGCGCGGCGCGCTGCGCTGCGGCGCCGAGAGCGGCGGCGGGTTCGACCGCGACCCACCCGTGAGGGCGCCCGAGAGCGCGCTCGAGAGCGAGGGCGCCGTCGAGATCGGCATCGCTTGCGGCGTGCGCGCGCCCGTGAGGAGGCCGCTCGCGGCCGCGGCCTGTTGCGCGGCGTCGGAGATCATGATGTCGAAGCCCGTCGCGATGACGGTCACCTTGATCATGTCGCCCATCGTCTCGTCGATGGTCGCGCCGAAGATGATGTTCGCGTCCTCGTGCGCCTGCTCCTGCACGAGCGTCGCGGCCTCCTCGATCTCGCGCATGCGCATGTCGGGACCGCCCACCACGTTGATGAGCACGCCCATCGCGCCCTCGACGGAGATGTCGTCGAGCAGCGGCGAGGTGATGGCCATCTCGGCGGCGAGGCGCGCGCGGCCCTGGCCCTTCGCGCAGCCCGTGCCCATGAGCGCGCGGCCCATGTTGCTCATGACGGTCTTCACGTCGGCGAAGTCGACGTTGACGATGCCGTTCTGCGTGATGAGGTCGCTGATGCCCTTGATCGCCTGGTAGAGCACCTCGTCGGCCTTGCGGAAGGCGTCCACGAACGAGAGCTCCTCGTCGCCGAGCGAGAGCAGCTTCTGGTTCGGGATCGTGATCAGCGTGTCGACGTGCTCGGAGAGCATGGCGAGGCCCTGCTCGGCGCGGCGCGCGCGCTGCTTGCCCTCGAAGAAGAAGGGCTTCGTCACGACGCCGACGGTGAGGCAACCTTCCTCGCGGGCGAGCTGAGCGATCACCGGAGCGGCGCCCGTGCCCGTGCCGCCGCCCATGCCGGCGGTCACGAACACCATGTCGGCGCCCTGGATGAGCTCCTTCAGGCGCTGGACGTCCTCGAGCGCTGCTTTGCGGCCCTTCTCGGGATCGGCGCCCGCGCCGAGGCCGCGGGTCACGTTCGAGCCGATGTGCACCTTGATGGGCGCGATGCTCGCCGACAGCGCCTGCGCGTCGGTGTTGACGACCTGGAACTCGACCCCTTCGAGGCCGAAGTTGATCATCGTGTTGACGGCATTGCCGCCCGACCCGCCACAGCCGATCACCTTGATCCGGGCGTCGTAACCCGCATGCTCGTCGGCAAACTCGATGGAGAAACTCATGAAACGCCTCCCGGGATTTCTTTCCGGCCGCTCGGGGCCAAGGGAGCCTCGCCTGCTCCCGAGGGCGACTCCGTGGGGTGCCTCTCCCCCGCGAAACCGCCTATCAATCACTCAAGTCTTTCCGTATCGCGACTTCGTTTTACGAAATTTACCCTCGTGCGTCAGCTCAGAAAGCTGCGCGCAACCAATTCCAGAACCGACCCCCTTGACGTTTTTCGACGACCGACTCCTCGGGCATCTCCCGTCGATCCGGCCTCGATGGCGCCGTCACGCGCGGCGCGGTCTGGCGCGGCGGCGGCGGCGACGACTCCACGAGGACGCGCGGCTCGCGCGCCTGGCGGAGCTGGCTCGCCCCGTAGTGGAGCAGCCCCACGCCCGTGGCATATTGCGGGCCCGCCACGAGCTGCGTGATTCCACGCATCCCGACCGGTACACCGAGACGAACCGGCATACCCAGGATCTCCTCGGCGAATTCACTCATGCCTTCCATGAGCACCGCGCCGCCCGTGAGGACCGCGCCCGCCGCGAGCTGATCGAGCAGGCCCGCGTCCTCGATCCGCTTGCGGATCACCGCGAAGATCTCCTCGATCCGCGGCTCGATGATGTCCGAGAGCACCCGGCGAGGCACCTTGCGCGGCGGATGCCCGCCGACGCCCGGCACCTCGACCTCCTCGTCGTCCGCCACCATCCGCCCGAGCGCGCAGCCGAAATTACGCTTCAGCCGCTCCGCCTCGGCCATCGGCGTGCGCAGGCCCGCCGCGAGATCCGCCGTCACGTTGTTCCCGCCGGCCGGAATCACGCTCGCGTGCGCGATTCCGCCGTCCACGTAAATCAGCAAATCCGTCGTACCGCCGCCGATATCGATCACGGCCACGCCGATCTCTTTTTCGTCCTCCGAGAGGACGGCCTCGGCGCTCGCGAGCGGCTCGAGGACCACGTCGGCCACGGTCAATCCGCAACGCTCGGCGCAACGGACCACGTTTTGCACGCAGGACGTGGCCGCCGTGATGAGGTTCACCTTCACGCCGAGGCGAACGCCGCTCATTCCCACGGGGTCACGAATACCGTCCTGGTTGTCGACCGTGAACTCGCGCGGCAGGGCGTGCAGGATCTGCCGGTCGGCGTCGATCGGAATGGCGCGCGCGCCCTCGAGGACGCGGTCCACGTCGACGTCCGTCACCTCTCCGGCGCCCACGGCGACCACGCCGTCCGAGGACTGGCCGCGGATGTGGTTGCCCGCGACGCCCGCATACACCGTGCGAATCTCGACGCCGGCCATCGTCTGCGCGGCCTCGATGGCCTCCGCGATCGACCGGACCGTCCAGTCGATGTTCGCGACGATGCCCTTGCGCAGCCCGCGGCACGGGACATTGCCCACGCCGAGGATGGTGATGCCATCGTCGTCGACCTCGCCGACGACGGCAGACACCTTCGTCGTCCCGATGTCGAGACCAACGACAATCTCGCTCTGGTCCATCCTGCTCTTCATTCGCGTCCACCCGATACGGAGGCCATGCGCCTCTCGAAGCAGGGCGACGCTGACATGGGCCGCGGGCGACGGCCAAATTTCGAGACGGGGTTCGGGGCGCAGGACGCCGAAGGCGATCCGAAGCCCCGAGCGTAGGACGACGTCACGCGCGAGTTCATCGCATCCTCACGACGACGCGCTCGGGGTGCGCCTCGTTGTCGAGGAAGATCACCGAGGGGTTGGCCTTGCGCTTCGAGAGCTCCAGCAAGACACGCGCGGCCTGCTCGATCTTCTCGCGGAACCTCGTCTGGCCCAGGTAAAGCGAGATCGCGTCCTTGCCGATCGTCATGACGATCGTGCCGTCGCGCTCGAGGTGGACCTCCTGGATGGGGTAACGCTTGCTGATGCCCGCGCGATCCATGTCCTCGACCACGTCGAGCGCGCGACGCAGCGCGTTCACCACGCCGGGCCGGTCCGCGGCGACCTTCTCGGGCGTGATGCCTGTCACGTAGGGCAGGTCGATCGGGTCACCTTCGGCCACGCGCTTGAACGGGTCGCCGTCGCGGGTGACGAGGTAGAGATCGCCGCCGATCGTGGCCACGGCCCAGGCCTCGCGCTCGACGACCGTGATGCGCACGGTGTTCGGGAGCGTGCGCGTGACGATGGCCTTCTCGACCCAGGGCTCGGTGGTGACGGCGGCGCCCGCGGTCTCGAGGTCGAGCTCGAAGATGTTGCGGCCGACGGTGACGCCGCCCGCGCCGGCGACATGCTCGGCGGGCAAGCGGCGGTTTCCGTCGACGAGCACCGTGCGGATCGCGAAGCGCGGGCTCGTCATGATGTAACGCCGCGCGCCCCAGGCGACCGCGATCGAGGCCGAGAGGACGATCATCACGCCGAGAAAAAGCGACAGCGCGCGCGGGAGCTTCGGCCGCGGGAGCGACAGGCGCCTCGCGGGCTTCGGCTTCGGCGGGCGGATCGTGCTCGTCGTGGCCCCGGGCGGCGGCGGCGAGTCGTGTTGCGGCTCCGGATCCTTTGGAGCAGCAACGATCGGCGGCGTCGAGGGCTTCTTGAGCCTCCGGTTCGTGGGCAGGGCGTCGCTCATGGACCACCCTCCTTGCTCGCGGGCCGGGCCTCGGGGGCGCCTTCGAGCCGCGCGCGCAGGCCCTTCAGCATGTTGTTGATGTCGCCCGCGCCGAGGGCGATCACGATGTCGCCGGGGCGCGTGACCTTCGCGATGACCTCGGGCAGCTCGGCCTTGTTCGGCACGTACGTGGCGTCGTGATGGCCGTGCTCGCGGATCGACTGCACGAGCCGCTCGGCGCTCACGCCGGGCAGCGGCGCCTCACCCGCGGGGTAGATGTCCGTCACGAAGAGGACGTCGGCGAGGTTGAAGGCGCGGGTGAAGTCGTCGAAGAGGTCCTTCGTGCGCGTGTAGCGGTGCGGCTGGAAGGCGACGACGATGCGGTGCGCGTCGTCGGGGTAGGCACGGCGCGCGGCCTCGATCGTGGCGCGGATCTCGGCCGGGTGATGGCCGTAGTCGTCGACGAGCGTGACGCCTTGATGAACGCCGACGACGGTGAAGCGACGCGCGACGCCGCCGAACGTGGCGAGGGCTTGCTTGGTGACGTCGAGCGGGACCTCGAGCTCGTCGGCGACGGCGATCGTGGCGAGGCAGTTCAGCACGTTGTGCGCGCCGGGCATCCTCACGGTGAAGCCGCCGAGGGGCTGGCCGCGCCTGTAGGCGTTGAAGCTCGTCTCGAGGCCACGGAACTGGATGCCACGCGCGCAGTAGTCGGCGTGCGGCGAGACGCCGTACGTGACGTGGCGGCGCGGGATACGCGGCAAGATGTCCTGCACGTGGGGGTGATCGAGGCAGAGCACGGCGAGGCCGTAGAACGGCACACGCGCGGCGAACTCGACGAAGGCGTCCTTGATCTTCTCGTGCGTGCCGTAGTGATCGAGGTGCTCGGGGTCGATGTTCGTGACGACGGCGATCGTGGGCGTCAGGCGCAAGAAGGAGCCGTCGCTCTCGTCGGCCTCGGCCACGAGCAGGTCGCCGGCGCCGAGGCGCGCGTTCGAGCCGAGCGCGGCCATCTTGCCGCCGACGACGACGGTGGGGTCGAGGCCCGCGTGGCGGAGGACCGTGGCGACGAGGGAGGTCGTCGTGGTTTTCCCGTGTGAACCCGCGATGGCGACGCCGTACTTCACGCGCATCAGCTCGGCCAGCATCTCGGCGCGGCCGATGACGGGGATGCCGAGCGCGCGGGCCTCGACGAGCTCGGGGTTCTCCGGGCGGATGGCGCTCGAGTACACGACGACGTCGACGCCGCGCACGTTCTCGGCGCGGTGGCCGATGTCGATGCGCACGCCGAGCGAGGCGAGGCGCTGCGTGGTCCCGCCGCTCTTCACGTCGGAGCCGGAGACGTCGAACTCGAGCGAGCGGAGGATCTCCGCGAGGCCACTCATGCCCACGCCGCCGATGCCCACGAAGTGGATGTGCCGGACGCGCCCGCGGAACATCATGTCGTCTTTCCCCGGGCCTTCTCCCGGCGTTTCGATTCCCGCACACGCGCGAGCTCGAGCAGATCCGAGGCCACGGCCTTCGCCGCGTCGGGCGCGCCGATCTCGGCCGCGGCGCGCGCCATCGAGGCGCGGCGCTCTGACGAACGTGCGAGCCGGAGGATCTCGTCCGCCACGCGATCGACCGTGGCATCGGCCTGCGGCAGCGCCACGGCCGCGCCGCGCTTCTCGAGCGAGCGCGCGTTCTTGAGCTGGTGATCGTCGGCCGCGAAGGGATACGGGACGAGGATCGCGGGGCGGCCGACGGCGCAGAGCTCGGCGAGCGTGGAGGCGCCGGCGCGAGCGATGACGAGGTCGGCCGAGGCGAGCGCGCGGGCCATGTCGTCGATGAAGGGGACGACCTCGGCCGCCGCGGACAAACCGAGCGACTCGTAGAGCGAGCGCGCCTCGGCCTCGCGCTCGCGGCCGGTCTGGTGCGTGACGCGCAGGCCGGGGACCTGGCCTCCGAGCTTGGCGATCGCGCGCGGGACGGTCTCGTTCAGGGCCTTGGCGCCCTGGCTGCCGCCGAGGACGAGGATCGAGAGTTTGTCCTCCTGGGCCTCGTACGACGCGGGCGCGAAGGCCTTGCGGAGGGGCACGCCGAGGCGGCGCACGATGCTCGGGCGGAAGAAACGATCGACCTCGGGGAACGTGGTGTACGCGCGGACGGCGAAGGGCGCGAGCAGGCGGTTCGACAGGCCCATCACGCTGTTCGGCTCGAGCACGGTGACGGCGACGCCGAGCGTGCGCGCGGCGAGGCAGACGGGGCCACCCGCGTAGCCGCCGACGGAGAGGACGGCCGAAGGGGCGAGGCGGCGGACGAGCTCCCGCGACGCGGGGATCGAGGCCATGGCGTGCTGCGCGCCCTTCAGGAAGCCGGACAAACCAGCGCCGCGCAGGGGCAGGATGTCGAGCAGCTCGAGCTCGCCGCCCTGCTCGGGCACGACGCGCGCTTCGAGGCCGCGGGCGGTGCCGACGTAGACGACACGCGCAGAAGGATCGGAGGCGCGGATCGCTTCGCCCACCGCGAGCATCGGGAAGACGTGTCCGCCCGTGCCGCCGCCTGCGAGGAGGAGGGTCGTCACGCGCTCGCCCCTTCCTGCGCTTCCGTCGCGACGAGGACCGACGCGCTCGGCGCGCCCTCGCTCGTCCGCACGGGCGCGGGTTTGTCCTCCGGGACCTCGTTCGTCCGCGGGCGGCTGATGCTGAGCAGGATGCCCGCGCCGGCCGCGTTCACGAGCAGCGAGGAGCCGCCGTAGCTCATGAACGGGAGCGTGAGGCCCTTCGTGGGCAGGATGGCCATGGCGACGGCGAGGTTGACGAGCGCCTGCACGCCGAAGAGCGTGGCGATGCCGAAGGCCATGAAGCTGCCGTAGTCGTCGTGCGCCTCGAGGGCGATCTTCACGCCGCGCGCGACGATGACGAGGTAGGCGCTGACGAGGCCGAGGATGCCGAGGAAGCCGAGCTCCTCGCCGATGATCGCGCTGATGAAGTCCGTGTGCGCCTCGGGCAGGTAGAGCACCTGCAGGCCCTTGCCGAGGCCGAGCCCCGAGAAGCCGCCCGAGCCGAAGCTCATGACGGACTGGAAGGGCTGATAGGCGAGGTCCTGGCGGTGGTTGTCCATGTCGATGAACGCCAGGTAGCGCCGGTAGCGGTAGTCGCTGAACGCGACGAGCGCGGCGGCGCCCATGCCGAGCAGCGCCGTGAAGGCCGCGATGTACGGCAGGCGCGCGCCCGCCACGAAGAGCAGCGTGAACGTGAGGAACAGGAGCACGACGGCGCTGCCGAAGTCGGGCTGCTTCAGGAGCAGCATGATCAAGACGCCGACGACGATCAGGTGCGGCAAGAAGCCGACGGAGAAGCTCTTGATCTTGTCGGCCTTCTTCGAGAGCGAATACGCGAGCCAGAGGACGATGCCGAGCTTGGCCGTCTCCGCCGGCTGGATGTGCACGGGGCCGATCGCGATCCAGCGGTAGGCGTTGCCCGCCTTGTGGCCGAGGCCGATGATCGTCAGGCCCAGCATGATCGTGACCGCGACGAGGATCGGGTACGTGAAGGGCTTGATCTTGCGGTAGTCGAAGCGGCTCACGAGCCACATCGTGCAGAGCGCGACGAGCGCGTAGACGCCCTGGCGCTTCAGGAAGAACTGCGCGTCGTGGTACTTCACGGTCGCCTCGATCGCGCTCGCGCTGTAGACCATCACCACGCCGAAGCCGACGAGGGCGATGACCACGGCGGCGAGCACCGAGTCGACGGGGCCCGCCTTGCTCGAACGGAGGAGCGAGGCAACGCCGCTCCCCGCGCTGCCGTTGCGCGACGCGCGCGGCTCGTTCTTCGGCGGCGCGGGCGGCGGATCACTCGGCGGAAGGAGCCGGTTCCTCGGCGGAGGCGCGCTCGAATGGCGGCGCTCGCCGACGACGTTGCCCGAGAGGACGGCGCTGCTGCTCACGACCGCACCTCCAGCATGGACTGGACCGCCTGGGCAAATTGGTCGCCGCGATCCTTGTAGTCGCGGAACATGTCGAAGCTCGAGCAGGCCGGGCTGAGCAGGACGGCGTCCCCCGCCTTCGCGAACCGACGCGCGACGCGCACGGCCTCGACCATCGACGAGGCGCGCGCGACGGGGAGCACGCCCCTCGCGGCGGCCTCGATACGATCGGCCGCCTCGCCGATGAGCACGAGGGCGCGGCCCTTCTGGCGGAGCGCTTCGACGAGCGGCTCGTACGCGCCGAGCTTGTCCTTGCCGCCCGCGATGAGGACGGCCTTGTCCTCGGCGAGGCCACGCAGCGCGGCGACCGAGGCGCCGACGTTCGTGCCCTTCGAGTCGTCGTAGTACCGGACACCGTCGAGCTCTCCGACGAGCGCGGTTCGATGGCCGAGCCCCTCGAACGAGGCCAGCGCGGCGCGGATGCCGTCCTCGGTCGCGCCGATGGCGGTCGCGGCAGCGATGGAGGCGCACGCGTTCGCGATGTTGTGCGCGCCCTTGATCCGGAGAATCGAGAGTGGGTACCGCGCGCCGCGGGTATTGTCGACGATCGCGCCTCCCTCGATGTCGGCGTAGACATCCGCGGAGTGGCCGCTGAACGTGACGATCTTGGCGTCGCCACGCTCGGCCTGGCGACGGAGGCGTTTGTCGCCGGACTCGATCACGGCGACGTCGTCCGGCCCCATGTTGACGAAGGGGTTGCCCTTGGCGTTCGCGTACGCCTCGAAGCTCGGGTATCGATCGAGGTGATCGTCGGTGATGTTGAGCAGCACGTGGACACGCGCGTGCAAGGTCGGCACGCGTTCGGCCTGGAAGCTCGAGATCTCGAGGACGATCACGTCGAAGCTCTGCCCGACGACCTCGGCGAGAGGCGTGCCGAAGTTGCCGCCGATGAAGGCCTTTTTCCCCGACGCCTCGAGCATCACGTGCACGAGCGCGGTCGTCGTGCTCTTGCCGTTCGTCCCGCCGATGAGCCCGATGGGCGTCCCCACGAAGAACCGCGCCGCGAGCTCCATCTCGCCGATGACCTCGCCGCCCGCCTTCTCGAACGCTTCGAGCGCGGGGAACGAGGGCACGCCGGGCGAGATCACGACGAGGTCGGTCCCGTCGAAGAGCGAGGGCGGATGCCCGCCCGCGGTGAGCGTCGCGCCCGCGGCTTCGAGGGCGAGGGCCTCCCTGGACAAACGCTCGCGTGGCGCCGCGTCGGTCACCTCGACCCGCGCGCCTTTGTCGATGCAGAGCCGCGCCGCGGCGATGCCGCTGCGGCCGAGCCCGATCACGAGGACCTTCTTGCCCGCGAGTTCCATCGGCCTCACCGCAGCTTCATGGACGCCAGCGAGACCAGCGCCAGGAGGATGGAGATGATCCAGAAGCGCACGATGATCTTCGGCTCCGCCCACCCCTTCTTCTCGTAGTGGTGGTGGATCGGCGCCATCAAGAACACGCGCTTGCCCGTGAGCTTGAACGAGGCCACCTGCGCGATGACGCTGATCGTCTCGACGAAGAAGACGCCGCCGAGCAGGATGCTCAGGAGCTCGTTCTTCGTGAAGATCGCCAGCATGCCGAGGCCCCCGCCGAGGGCCAGCGATCCCACGTCGCCCATGAAGACCTGGGCTGGGTAGGTGTTGTACCAGAGGAACCCGATCCCCGCGCCGATGACCGAGCCGCAGTAGACGCTGAGCTCGCCGGCGGAGGCGATCTTCGGGATGTCGAGGTAGGTCGCGAGCGAGAAGTTCGCGATCGTCGCGCCCGCGACGTACGCCCAGATGAGGTACGTGCCCGCGTTGATCATCACGGGGCCGATCGCGAGGCCGTCGAGGCCGTCGGTGAGGTTGACGGCATTCGACCAGGCGACGACCACGAAGAGCGCGAACGGGATGTAGAACCAGATCGGCAGGTCGATCGAGTGCTTCGAGAAGGCCGCGAACGGGAGCGCGAGCCGCGTCTTGATCTCGGCCCAGTCGGCGGGAAGCTTGGAGCTGAAAAGAAACGTGTACGAGAGGGCCGAGCCGCCGATGAGCACCTGGCCGATCAGCTTGTAGCGGCCGGGCAAGCCGCCCGTGTTCTTGCGCTTGATCTTGAGGTAGTCGTCGAGGTAGCCGATGACGCCGTAACCCGCCGTGACCGCCGTCGTCGCGAGGACGAAGGGGTTGCGCAGGTCGGCCCAGAGCGCCGTCGGCAGGAGCAACGAGAGCAGGATCAACGCGCCGCCCATGGTCGGCGTGCCCGCCTTGACCTTGTGCGTCTCGGGGCCCTCGCTGCGGACGACCTGCCCGATCTGCTTGCGCCGCAGCTCGCGGATGAACCACGGCGCGAGCACGAACGTGAGGATCATGGCGGTGATCGTCGCCATGATGGTCCGGAACGGGATGTACCGGAGGACGTTCAGCCAGGAGAGCGAGCTGTAGTGGAACTTGAGCGGGTAGAAGAGCTCGTAGATCACGAGGGCACCTCCGCGAGGGCACGCACGATTCGCTCGGTCCCGACGCCGCGCGAACCCTTCACGAGGACCAGATCCCCAGGCTGAACGGCGGCCGCGACCGCAGGGGCCGCGTCCGCGCTCGTCTCGTAGAACCGCGCCGGAAGGCCCGCGTCCGAGGCGCGATCGGCGATGAGGCGCGCGTCGCCGTTCACCGCGAACACGAGCGCCGCGCCGCTCTCCGCGGCCACGCGGCCGACGTCGTCGTGCCCGCGCGAGGACTCGTGGCCGAGCTCGTACATCGCGCCGAGCACGAGCACGAGCCTGCGGCCCGCGTCCCGCGCGAGCTCGGCCGCCGTGCGGATCGACGCGGAGGACGAAGCGGGGTTCGCGTTGTAGCTGTCGTCGATCACCACGACGTCCCGCGCGAGCAAGCGCGGGACGAGGCGACCACCGCCGCCGCCCACGTCCGCGAGGGCGAAGGCCTCTTCGGCGATCGGCGAGGTCACGCGCTCGCCCGTGAGGGCCTCGACGGCCGCCACGGCCGCGGCGCAGGCGTAAGCGCCCGCCTCGCCGATGAGCGGCGTCCGGAACGACAGGCGGCTGCCGTCGTAACGCTCGAGCGTGAGGCGCGACGTGGTGAGCCCCTCGGGGCGACGCTCCGCGATCCGCAGGTCGAGGCCCTCCGCCGCGCCGTAGTGGATCCTGCGCTGCGCGCGCGACGTCTCCATCTGCGAGACGACGCGCGCATCGTCGCTGTTGCCGACCACGATCCCACTCGGATCGAGCGCGCGGAAGAGGGCGCCCTTCTCGTGCGCGACGGCCTCGATCGAGCCGCACCCCTCGACGTGCGCGGCGGCGACGAGCGTCACGATGGCGAGGTCGGGCGGGGCGACGGCCGTGAGCATTTTGATCTCCCCCGGCTGGTTCATGCCCATCTCGAGGACCGCCGCGTGGTGCCGCTGCTCGAGGCAAAGCGCCATCATCGGCACGCCGACGCGGTTGTTCAGGTTGCCCCGCGTCGCGAGCACGGCCGGCTCCCCCAGGAGCCGCCCGAGCAGCGCGGCCGTCGCCACGCGCGTCGTGGTCTTCCCCGCCGAGCCCGTGATCGCGACGATCGTCCGGCGCCCGCGGAGCGCGCGCCAGCGCTCGACGTGCAGACGCGCGAACATGCCGAGCGCGTCGAGCGTCGAGGGGACGCGCAGGATCGCGACGCCGCTCGGCGCCTGCACCTCGCGCTCGACGACGAGGAGACGCGCGCCCTTGGTGACGGCCTCCGCGACGTGATCGTGACCGTCGAACGACGCGCCGCGGAGCGCGACGAAGATCGCGCCCGGCTGGAGCGTGCGCGTGTCGGTCGAGATGGCCCCGAGCGGAACCATGAGCTCGACGCCGTCCGGGATCGACAGATTGCCGAAGCCCAGGCTCAGCGCGTCGACGAGCGAGAAACGCGCGACGGTCTCGGGGAGCGGCGTGCCCATCACGCGCCTCCCTTCCGCGAACGACGCAGCCCGAGCGCGCGCTCGGCCTCGACACGATCGTCGAACGGCAAGGTCACGTTGCCGATGATCTGGTACGGCTCGTGGCCCTTGCCCGCGACGAGCACCACGTCGCCCGGCGCCGCTTCGAGCACCGCGCGCTCGATGGCCTTCGCCCGATCGAGCTCGACGTGCACGGCCGCCCTTCCGCCCGCGAGCCCCGGCAGGATCGCCTCCGCGATGGCGCGTGGATCCTCGCTGCGCGGGTTGTCGTTCGTGACGAACGCTTCGTCCGCGCCACGCGCGACGGCCTCGCCCATGAGCGGGCGCTTCTTCGGATCACGATCGCCGCCGCAGCCGAACACGCAGCGCACGCTCCCTGGCCCGAACGCGCGCACGCTCTGCAGCACCCGCTCGAGCGCGTCCGGCGTGTGCGCGTAGTCGACGAGCACGATGACGTCGTCCCGCGCCGGATCGTCACAACGCTCGAGCCGCCCCGGCACCCGGATCGACCCCGAGAGGGCCCGCGCCGCGGCGTGGAGGTCGACGTCGAGCAACCAGCAGATCGCCACGGTCGCGAGCAGGTTCTGCACGTTGTGCGCGCCGACGAGCGGCGACCGGATCGAGAGCTGCCCCGCCGGCGTCCGCGCCACGAGCGAGATCCCCGACGCCGCGTGCTCCACCGAGACGGGCGCGATGTCGGCCTCCTCGATCGACGCGCCGACCCTCGTGGAGAAGCGCGCGACCGTCGCCGACGACGGCCCGGCCGGGCCCCGCGGCGCGAGCCTCTTCACGAGCTCGGCGCCGAACGGATCGTCGACGTTGATCGCCGCCGCGCCGGGGCCGAGGTCCACGAAGAGCCGCGCCTTCGCCTCGGCGTAGGCCTCCATCGTGCCGTGGTAGTCGAGGTGATCCTGCGTGAGGTTGAGGAACGCCGCGACGCGGAAACGTACGGCCTCGACGCGACGCGCCGCGACCGCGATGCTCGACACCTCCATCACGAGGTGCGACGCGCCGCGCAGGTGCATCGCCGCGGCGATCCGCGCGAGCTCGTCGGCCTCGGGGCTCGTATGCGTCGAGGGCAGGTCGAGATCGCCGAACCGATACCCGAGCGTGCCCACGATCCCCGGCCGCTCCCCCGCGGCCGCGAGGCACGCTTGCACGAGGTGCGTCGTCGTCGTCTTGCCGTTCGTCCCGGTGACACCCACGACGTCGAGCGCGAACGTCGGGTGCCCGTAGACGGCCGCCGACGCGAAGGCGAGCGCGCTCGGCACATCCTCGACCTCGATCCGCGGCAGCTCGTTCGTCTCGACGCTCGCGCCACGCGCCACGAGCACCGCGCTCGCGCCGCGCCCGATCGCGTCGGCCACGAAGCGCTCGCCGCTCGTGCGCGCGCCTGGCCGCGCGACGAAGAGATCCCCCGGCGACACCCGCCGCGAGTCGTGATGCACGCCCGTCACGAAGACGGTCGCCTCCCCCGAGGCGAGCTTCGCCCCGGGGATCTCGTCCACGAGATCGCCGAGCCTGCGGCCGAGCTTCGCCCTCTTGCACGAAGGCGGCGCGCCCTCGCTCGTCTCCCGCGGGCGCAGGAGCTCCTCGTACTTCGTCTCGTGCGTCATGACGAAGGCTCGAAGAAGAGCTTCACCGCCGCGCCCTTGGGCAACACCGTCCCCGCCGGCGGCTCGACCCGCGCGAGGCGCCCCGTGCCGAACGCCGCGGGCGCGAGGCCCGCCGCGGTCGCCGCGCGGATCGCCTCGCGCACGGGTTGTCCCGTCAGATCCGGCACGCGCGTCTCGCCGCTCTTCATCGGCGCCGACGGCGTGACGACGCCTGCCGTGATCGGAGCCGCGGCCGATCGCGCCTCCGTGAGGACCTGGTACGTACTCGTCGCCGGATCCCCGACCTTCGCTCGATCCGAAACCTCGCTGAGCTTCATGGGCACACTGCCGCGAGGTGTGACACCGAGGTAACGCAGCGCCATCTCGCCGATGCGACGGAACACCGGCGCGGCGACGGATCCACCGCCGTAGGTGCCGCCGAGAGGCTCGTCGAGCACCACCGAGATCACGAGGCGCGGCTTGTCCGCAGGTACGAACCCGACAAACGAGGCGACGTAGTGCGTGTCCGTATACCTGCCCGTCGCCGGGTCGATCTTCTGCGCCGTCCCCGTTTTCCCGGCGACGCGGAAGCCTGGAATCGCGGCCTCGACGCCCGTGCCGTCGCCCTCGGTGACCGCGACGAGCATCTCCGACATCAGCTTCGCCGTCGCCGCCTGGATCGCCTCGCGCCGCACGCGCGGCTGCGTCTCCGTGAGCACCGTGCCGCCGCCGTCCGTCACGCGCTTGACCAGCACCGGCTCGAGCAGCTTGCCCCCGTTCGCGATCGCCGCCATCGCCATCGTGAGCTGCAGCGTCGTCACGCTGATGCCCTGACCGAACGACGCCGCCGCCGTCTCGACCGAGACCCACGGACGACCCCGCGGCCTGAGGACGCCCATGCTCTCGCCGGGCAGCGGGATGCCCGTCGTGTCGCCGAAGCCGAACCGGCGGAAGCCCTCGTAGAGCCGCTGCTCGCCGAGTCCAAACGCGATCTTCGCCGTCCCGATGTTGGAGCTCAAGCTGAGGATCTGCGTCACGGTCAGCCACTTCGCCGGGTGCGTGTCGTGGATGACGACGTTGTCGATCGCCATGTTCCCCTCCTCGCAGTAGATCGAGGCGGTGGGGTTCACGCTGCGCGCGGCGAGCGCGGTGCCGATCGAGAAGACCTTGATCGTCGAGCCCGGCTCGAAGCGATCGACGATGCAGCGGTTGCGGCGCGCGTCGGGGTCGGAGACCGAGTAGTCGTTCGGGTTGTACCCGGGCGCGCTCGCCATCGCGAGGATCTCGCCGTTCGACGGATCCGCGACGACGACGGCGCCGCCCGTGGCCTCGTACGTCTTCATCGCCGAGTCGAGCTCACGCTCGACCGTGAACTGGATGCCCTTGTCGATCGTGAGGTAGACGTTGTGGCCCGCGAGCGCGGCCTCGTCCTCGATGCCCTCGGAGAAGATCAAGCGGCCCGAGCGATCACGCAGGCCGCGCACCTCCGAGCTCTTGCCGCGCAGCTCGTGATCGAGCGCGAGCTCGAGGCCCTCGCGCCCCTCGCCGTCGGGCGAGACGAACCCGATGAGCGGGCCGCCGAGCTCGCGGTTCGGGTAGAACCTGTGGCCCTCGCCCTCGATCTGCAGGCCCCGCACCGGGTAACGTTGCTTCTTGTCGCCGAGCGCGCGCACGGCCGCGACCTCGGCCTCCGAGACGCGGCGCTTCAGCCACACGAAGCGGCGGCGACGGCTGATCTTCTCGACCACGTCCTCCGCCGGCATGTTCAACGCCTGCGCGATCCGCTCGCCGTACTGCTGGATCCGCATCGGGAGGTAACGCTCCTCGATGCCGCGCAAGAGCTCCACCGCGTCGAGCGAG
This sequence comes from Polyangium spumosum, assembly GCF_009649845.1. Classification (NCBI taxonomy): domain Bacteria; kingdom Pseudomonadati; phylum Myxococcota; order Polyangiales; family Polyangiaceae; genus Polyangium; species Polyangium spumosum. The sequence continues at coordinate 331,776 of NZ_WJIE01000009.1, read as the reverse complement.
ATGCTCGGCACCTCGACGCTCTCCGCGAGCGACGCGCCGTTGCGGTCGTAGATCGTGCCGCGCTTCGGCGTCACGTGCAGGCGCCGCTGCCGCTGCCGCTCGGCGAGGTCGTACCAGTCCTCGCCGTCCTCGACCTGGATGCGGTGCGCGCCCGACACGATCACGCCGAGCCCGAGCCCCATCATCCCGCAGAGGATCCCCATGCGGATGCGGATCCAGCGCGCGCGCTTCGGATCGAGGTTCTTCACGGAGAACCTCCCGCCGGCGCGGCCGGATCCGGCGCGGGCGCCTCTCTCTCGTCCTGGATCTTCACGACCCACTTCACCGGGATCACGCGCTCCGGCGGCGGCGGCGTCATGCCGAGGAGCGTGCGCGCCACCATCTCCACGCGCTGGGGCGTCTCGTAACTCGACGCCTCCAGCGACAGCACGCGCTTCACCTCGCGCAGGCGACCTTGCTCGGCGCGCGCGCGGCCGAGCTTGTAGCCGAGGTCCACGATCTTCCCGCGCAGGCCGAGGTGCACCACGAACGCCGCCACGCTCGCGACGACCGCGAGCGACCAGAGCGCGAGGAACGGACGCTGCTTCATGCGCTCGTTCATGCGTACACCTCGTCGCCGCCACCCTCACCCGCCAGCGCGACGCGCCGCGCCGCGCGTAGCTTCGCGCTCCTCGCCCGCGGGTTCTGCGTGGTCTCCTCGTCCGACGCGACGAGCGGCTTCTTCCAGAGCGGCTCCCACACGCTCGCCTCGCGTAGCGCGTGCTTGACGATCCGGTCCTCCAGCGAGTGGAACGAGATCACCGCGAGCACGCCGCCGCTCTTCACCACCCGCGTCGCCGCGCGCAGGAGCGCCTCGAGCTCGTCGAGCTCGCCGTTCACCGCGACGCGCAAGGCCTGGAACGTACGCGTCGCCGGATCGACCCCGCCCACGCGCGACGGCCCCACCGCCCGCACCACCGCGCGGCGTAGATCCAGCGTCGTCACGAGCTCCCCGTTCGCGAGCGCTTGCTTGATGCAACGCGCAATCCGCCGTGACCTTCGCTCCTCGCCGTACTGGTAGATCACGTTCGCCAGCTCGTCGTCGTCGAGCCGCTCGATCAGCTCGAGCGCCGTCTCGCCCGTCGACGGATCCATCCGCATGTCGAGCGGGCCTTCGGCGCGGAAGCTCATCCCGCGCGTCGCGTCATCGATCTGCATCGACGACACGCCCACGTCGGCGACGAGCCCGTCCACCGACGTGACGCCGAGCTTCTGGAGGTGCTCGTCGACCTCGCCGAAGCGCCCGTGCACGAGCGTCACCCGGTCGCCGAACGGCGCGAGGCGCTCCTTCGCGAGCGCGAGGGCTGTCTCGTCGCGGTCGACGCCGATCAGCCGGCAGCCTGGGGCGGCTTCGAGGATCGCCTCGGCGTGGCCGCCTGCGCCGAGCGTCGCGTCCACGTAGACGCCGCCTGCGTGGGGCGCGAGCGCCTCGACGACCTCGCGCAGGAGCACCGTCACGTGGGGCGCTTTTTGCGGCTCGGGGGGTGGCACCTTGTCTCGCATCGGCACGACGTTCACCACGTTCATAGGCGGAACTGCTCCGCGATCGCGGCCTTGAAGCTGGCGAGCTCGGCCTCGCTCATCGTCTGGGCGGCCTTCCACCGCTCCTTCGACCAGAGCTCGGCCGTCGCGCCCATCCCGGCCCAGAGCACTTCCTTGTGCAGACCTGCGTGCTCGCGCAGCGACGGCGGCACGAGGATCCGGCCTTGTTTGTCGAGCTCGCACTCGACCGCGGCCGACAGGTACTTCCGGCGGAAGGCGACGACGTTTGGCTCGAACTGGGGGAGCGCCGCGATCTTGGCTTCGAGCTCCTCCCAGGCCTTGAGCGGGTAGCAGTGGAGGCAGGGGTCGAAGAGAGCGGGCGTCAGGATCAGCGCGACCTGCTCCGCGGGTGCATCCAGCACGTCGCGAAAACGCGCGGGCAGGCTGGTGCGCCCTTTCGCGTCGATCGCGTGCTCGAAATGACCACGAAACATGGTTCCCACGAGGAGGCTCCGCTCGCCTGCCGGCCAAGGACCCCGGGGTCATGGGCATCTTTGCCACTTTCTCCCACGAGGCACCGCCACGCTACGGAGAGGGCCCTTGGGTGTCAACAGTTTGCATTTTTTGTGGAGTTTGGCGGATCCCAAGGGAGGTAAGAGTCCTCCCCTCTCCTACCTTTCCAGACCAACCCGGACGTGACGAACGGGCCTGCGGGAGGCGGGATCCAGGCTGTGGTGGGAAGAGGTGGTGGAAGCTGGATCGATCACGAGGTGGTCACTCGACGATCCAGAACCGATGCGCCGCTGCACGATTGCGCAGGTATGCAGATAATGATGGAAATGGCCAAAAAAGCGGCGCCGTTTGGCGGGGCCGCTTTTCTTGACGCTGGGATGAGGGGGAAAACTCTCCGCCCGTACATCGACCGCATCGCGGTCGATGTACTTCGGTCCAGGCCGTGCCTGGTCCGGGTCCAGGGGTGGACAACCCCTGGTGGGGCCTGGGGTGAAACCCCAGCGCTACGCCGCCACGTTCTCGTGGATCCAGTCGATGATGCTCTTCAGCGGCGTCCCTGGGGTGAAGACCCCTCGTACGCCCGCGTCTTTGAGCCGGCTGATGTCGTCGTCCGGGATGATCCCGCCGCCGAAGACCACGATGTCCTCGGCGCCGTGTTTCTTCAGGGCCTCGATCACCGCGGGGAACAGCGTGTTGTGGGCGCCGGACATGATCGACAGGCCCACCGCGTCCACGTCCTCCTGGACGGCGGCGCTGGCGATCATGTCGGGCGTCTGGTGCAGGCCTGTGTAGATGACCTCGAAGCCCGCGTCTCGCAGCGCGCGCGCGACGACCTTGGCGCCGCGATCGTGCCCATCGAGGCCGGGCTTGGCGACGAGGATGCGGATCTTTCGTTCGGTCATGGCGATTCGATACCGTCCTCTCTTCAGGAAATCAAAGGGGTTTGACGGGAAGCGCGCTCATTGCGCGGCGAAAACGAAGGGGATGTTCACCGGGGTCGTGCCCCCGGAGGCCGGGAATTTCCAGCCCTTGATACGGGCGGCGATGCAGCTCGACAAGCCTGGGTAATCCTTCTCCGCGCCGCTCGCGCTCACCATTTGCACGGCGCCGGAGGGGGCGATGGAGATCGTGGCCGACACGCGCGCCGAGCCGCCCATGCCCTTCGTGGCGTCGAGCGCCGGTTGCCAGCAGCGTCGCTTGACGAGCGGGCGGTTCGCCTCGACCACGCCGCTGATCTCGCCCGCCGAGAGTTGCCCCGTGCCCGCCGCCTGCGCGCCCGCCGCGGGGCCGTTGCTCGGGCCGGCCACGTTCGGGCCCGAGAAGCCGGACATGTCGATCGGGGCGGCCGGCGCGCCCGTCTTCGCGGCCTGGGGCCAGGGGCCGCCGAGGGGCCGGCCCGTGGCGCCGGGCTTGGGGGCCTCGGCCGGGTCGGGGGCGGCGGCGGTGGCCTCGAGGGTGGGGCCGGCCGAGGGTGAAGGCGCGGCCGGGGCGGCGGTGGCGGAGGCCGTGACGTAGACGATCTGCGGCTGCGGGGCGGGGCGAAGGAGGAGGAAGGCGGCGACCCCGCCGAAGACGGCGCCCGCCGCGATGAGGGCGAGGGCGGCGGGGTGGAGGGAGCCCTTCTTGCGGCGCCCGAGGAGGGCGTCCTCGTCGATGTCGTCGTCCGGGAGGGGCGGGGAGACGATCGGGGGCGGCGGGGGCGGCTCCGGGGCCGGCGCGGGGGCCGGGCGGACGAGGGTGGCGGCGGCGTCACTTGTCGTCGTCGGGCCGGGGGAGGCCTGGGGCGTGGGCGCGAAGGGGTCGCGCAGGGCAAAAGGGTCTTCGAGGACGTCGAGCGGCACCTGGGCAAGCGCGGGCGGCGCCGGGGCAACGAGCTCCGGCACCTGGGCAAGCGCGGGCGACGCCGGGGCAGCGATTTCCGGCGCCGGGGCAAGCGCGGGCGACGCCGGGGCAACGAGTTCCGGCGCCGGGGCAAGCGCGGGCGGCGCCGGGGCAACGATTTCCGGCACCGGGGCAGCGATTTCCGGCGCCGGGGCAAGCGCGGGCGGCGCCGGGGCAGCGATTTCTGGCACCTGGGCAAGCGCGGGCGGCGCCGGGGCAGGCCCGCCGGGCGTCACGAAGGGCCTCGGCACCGCCGGGGCAGCGATCGGACGCGGCGCGGCGGGCCGCGGGGGCAGCGGCACGGCGGGGCGCGGCGGCACGAAGCTCACGTGCCCACACGACGCGCACGTCACGCGGCCCGTCGCGCCGGCGGCGAGAGGCGTCTTGCACTTCTGGCAGGTGAGGTTCATCGACGAGCCCAGGCGCGGAAGGCTCGGGAGTCTACTCGACTCGGCGCGCTCGCGAAACTTCCGCGCTACAGGAGCCCGACCAGGATCTCCTTGATCTGCTGCCGCGTCGGCTCGTCGGGCGCCTGCCGCAGCGCCCGCTCCCAGACCTCGACCGCTTTGTTCCGGAAGCCGGCCTTCTGGTAGAGCACCGCCAGGTTCTTCAGCGCCGGAAAGTGCCGGTCGTTGATGCGCAGCGCCGTCTCGAGCTCGCTGATCGCGTCGTAGATCTGGCCCCGCTTGCCGAGCAGGAGCCCGAGGTGGAAGTGCAGGCGATACGCCAGCGGGTCGATCTTCGTCCCCTCGCGCAAGAAGCCGATCGCCTCGTCGAACTTGCCCGCCTGGTAGGCCGCGATGCCCGCCGAGAGCTTCTTCTCCGCCTCCGCCGAGATCCGCTCCGGATCCTGCGGCGCCGCCTTGCCTTGCCCCTGCTCGATCGCGCGCTCGAGCGCGTCGATCACGTCCGTCACCCGGAACGGCTTCTCGACGTACGCGTCGACCTTGTAACTCGCCTTGAGGTCCTCCGCGAAGCGCCAGCCCCGGTACACGGCCGAGACGATCACGATCGGGATGTGGCCGTAACGCTCCGATCCCTTGAGCTGCCGCGCGATGTCGAACCCGTGCAGCTCGCCCGGGAGCATCGCGTCGAGCACGATCGCGTCCGGCACGTCTTCCTTGAGGATCCGAAGCGCCGCCTCGCCACGATCGGCCTCGAGCACGCGGTAACCACGTTGCTCGAGGACCAGTCGCAGGATGTTGCGGATCTCGACCTCGTCGTCGACCACGAGCACCGTTCGCTCGCCCGGCTGGCGCGGCGGACGAAGCGCGCCCGGGCCCGCGATGACCGAGAGATCACGCGGCGCCTTGCCGAAGTCCGCGTCGCTGATGTCGGTGTCCGCCGCCGCGCGTTGCATGGCGTCGTCGACGATCGCGCCGATCTGGTTGCGCGTGATGACGCGCTTCGGCGGCGCGATCGCCGCCTTGCGACGCACCTCCGGCGGGCAGGTCGGGCCGACGTAGTGCGACTCGCCCCGCTCGTTCATCTCGTAGACGACCGGGATGATCTTCGCGAGCTGCGCGGCGAGCGCGACGTACGGGAAGACGCGTTTGCCCGTGGCGAACTCGATCTCGTCGATGATCTTGCGGTTCGTCGGCGTCGCCATCGCGAGGTGGACCTTGTCGTCCCGCACGAGCACCGGCAGGAGCTTGTGCTGCATCGCCACCTGGCGCGGCACGATCTCGAGGTCCGAGAGCTTCAAGCAGACCTGATCGAGGTCGACGCCCGGCACGCCGTTTTGCTCGCTGAGCGCCTTCAAGGCGGCGACCTTGCTGATGGCCCCGGACTCGGCCAGCCGCGAAGCGAGCGGGACCGGAGAGCCCTGGCCCGCTTCGAGCGCGCGCTCGAGCTCCACCTCGGAGAGCGCCCGTTGCTGGACCAAGATCTTTCCGATCGGCTTTTTGTTAGGAATTTCCACGCCGTCCCGCGCCTCGCTCCCCACCGTATCCGAGGGGCAAATTCCGGGCAAGATGCGCACACGGTAGGCGCTGGTACGGGGCTCGCTCGGGCGGCTGGGGGTGCGGTTCGATGCCCTGCTGAAGCGCCATTTCAAGGGGGTCGTGGCCCTCTTGCTCCTGACCGCGGCCTATTTCCAGGCGAAGGGCCTGGCCTATCTGGTAGGCGCGGCGTGGATCGAAGCGGCCCCGGTGACGAGCCTGCCGAAGCCGGAGATCCCCACGAGTCAGGAAGAAACGCCGCCACGGCCGAAGGGCGACGTGATCCTGTCGCGGAACCCCTTCGACTCGTTCACCGGCCCGCTCGTCCCCCCGGAGGACGACGGGCAACCCACGCCGGAGATGACGAACCCGATGGCCGATCCGCCGTGCGGGTTCGGGGCGGTGACGCTCGTCGTGTGGTCGGAGGAGGATCCCGACTGGTCGTTCGCGGCGATCGCAGGGCCCGAGGGGGTGCGGCTGCACCGCCGAGGCGACGTGATCGGCGGTTTCCAGGTGGCGCACGTGGGGCCGGATCGGATCTGGCTGACGCGCGAGGGGCGGTTCTGCCAGATCGAGGTGCACGACCTCGAGCGGAAGAAGGCCGCGCCGCCGCCAAACGGGCCGAGGATGGAGCCGCCGCGCGGAGGGCCGCAGACGGCGCCGCCGGCCAAGCCCGGGAAGCGGCCCAAAGGTCGGCTGCCGCCGCACATCGCCGAGCGGATCCGGCAGACAGGGCCGACGTCGTACGACATCGACCGCACGGTGGTGGACGAGATCCTGACGAACCAGGCGGAGTACCTGCAGAAGGTGCGCGTGGTGCCGGCGCGGCAGGGCGACGAGACGACGGGCATGCGGATCATGGGCGTGCGCAAAGGCACGGCGCTCGACGCGATCGGCCTGAAGCACGGCGATCAGCTCCAGAAGATCAACGGGTTCGAGATGACGAACGCGCAGAGCGCGCTCGAGGCCTACTCGCGGCTGATGTCGGCCAGCCAGATCCGCGTGGAGGTGATGCGCAGAGGGCGGCCGACGACGCTGGAGCTGAACATCAAGTAGCCGCCTGGCTCCCGGCCTCGAGCCCCGCGAGCCAGTCCCGCGCGAACGCCTCGTACCGCCCCGCCAGGATCGCCTCCCGCGCCTCACGCACGAGCGTGCCGTAGAGGTGCAGGTTGTGCGCGGTGAAGAGGCGCAAGACGAGGATCTCGCCCGCGAGGAAGAGGTGCCTGAGGTAGGCGCGCGAGTAACCGGCGGCGCAGGTCGGGCAGGTGCAGGTGGGGTCGAGCGGCGAGGGATCGGTCCGGTAACGCGCCTGCTTGATGACGACCTTGCCCGTGCGCGTGAGGGCCTGGCCGTTGCGGGCGTTGCGCGTGGGCAAGACGCAGTCGAACATGTCGACGCCCGCGCCGATGGCGCGCACGAGGTCGTACGGCGTGCCCACGCCCATGAGGTAACGCGGCCGCTCCGGATCGAGCGTGGGCGCGACCTCGACGAGGACCTCGTGCATGCGCTGGATCGGCTCGCCGACGGAGAAGCCGCCGAGCGCGAGGCCGTCGAAGGGCATGGCGGCGAGCTCCTCGGCGTGGGCCTTGCGGAGGGCCGGGTCGGTGCCGCCTTGCACGATGCCGAAGACGGCTTGATCGGCCCGCTTGGCGGCGAGGCAGCGGCGGGCCCAGCGCGTGGTGCGGGCGCAGGCAGCCTCGAAGTCGGCGCGCGAGGCGTCGCCGGGCGGGCAGATGTCGAGCTGCATGGCGATGTCAGCGCCGATCTTCCCTTGCACCTGCATCGCGACCTCGGGCGTGAGGACCTTCTTCGAGCCGTCGAGGTGCGAGCGGAAGACGAAGCCGTCCTCGTCCGTCTTGCGCCGGTCGGCGAGGGAGAAGGCCTGAAAGCCGCCGGAGTCCGTGAGCATGGCGTGTGGCCACTTCGTGAAGCCGTGCAGGCCCCCGAGCTCCGCCACGACGTCGGGGCCGGGCCGCAGCCAGAGGTGATACGTGTTGCCGAGGACGATACGCGCGCCCGTGGCGGCGACCTCGTCGGGGCTCATCGTCTTCACGCTGCCCTGCGTGCCGACGGGCATGAACGTCGGCGTCTCGACCTCACCGTGCGGCGTGGTCAGGAGCCCCGCGCGCGCCGCGCCGCTCGTGGCGAGGGTGCGGAAGGCATATCCGGGCGTGGTCGGCCCGCTCATCGGCTTCTCCTCAGCAGCATCGCGTCGCCGTACGAATAAAACCGGTACTTCTCCTCGATCGCGACGCGGTAACTCTCGAGGACACGCGCGTGGCCCGCGAAGGCGCTCACGAGCGCGAGCAACGTCGACTCCGGCAGGTGGAAATTCGTCAGCAGCCGATCGACCACGCGGAAGCGATAACCCGGCTGGATCAAGAGCCGGGTCTCGCCCTCGCGCGGGAGCACGTGCCCGTCACGCTCGGGGTCCGCGGCGCTCTCCAGGGCGCGCACGCTGGTCGTCCCGATCGCCACGATCTCCCGACCTTCCCGGCGCGCGTGGGCCACGGCCTCGGCTGTCTCGGGCGGCACGCGATAGGCCTCGGCGTGCATGGGGTGATCATCGAGATCGGCGGCTGTCACCGGCTGGAACGTGCCTAAACCGACGTGCAGCGTGACCCGCGCGAGTGATATGCCGCGCGCGCGGGAACGCTCGATCAGCGCCTCGGTCAGGTGCAAGCCGGCCGTCGGCGCGGCGACGGCGCCGGGCTCGCGCGCGTAGACGGTCTGATACCGCGCGCGATCGGTCGCGTCGTCGTCGCGACGGATGTACGGCGGGAGCGGGACGTGGCCGGCGGCCTCGATGGCATCGGGGACGGAGAGGCCGCTGCGGGGCGAGAAGAGGACGACGTCGAAGAGTCCTTCGGGATCGCGGCCGAGGGCACGCGCCACGAGCGGCACGGGGCCTTCGATCAGGATCTCGGCGCCTTCGCGCAGGGGCTTCGAGGCGCGGCCGAGGGCGCGCCATCGCTCGGCGGGCAGGCGCTCGCCGTCGACATCGACGTGTGTCTCCGCGATCTTGCGGACGAGGAAGACCTCGACCTTGCCGCCGCTCTGGGCCTTGCGGCCGAGGAGGCGCGCGGGCAGGACGCGGGTGTCGTTGACGATGAGCAGCGCGCCTTCGGGCAAGCGCTCGGGGAGGTCACGGATGAAGGCGTGTTCGAGGCGGCCCGGCTCGGCGTCGACGACGAGCAGGCGCGCGCTCTCACGATCCGGCGACGGATGCGCGGCGATGAGCTCGGGCGGTAGGTCGTAGGCGAGGAGGTCGCGGCGCACGCGCGGCTGTTAGCACGCGGCTTGCGCTGCCGCCGTCGGCGTCTTGGCTTGCAAGAGGCGGCTCAGCTCGGCGAGTGGGTAGGGCTTGGGGATGAAGCCGGCGGCGCCGCAGTCGGCGCGCTCCATCTGCCGCGACGAGAGGTGGTAGGCGCTCGCGAGGTAGACGCGCACGTTCGGGAACATGCGGCGGATCTGGCGCACGAGGTCGAGGCCACTCATGCCTGGAAGCATCAGGTCGACCATCGCCACGTCGACGGACTTCTCGGCGAGCAGCCGCAGCGCCTCCTCCCCCGAGCCGGCGCCGACCACCTCGAACCCTTCGAGCCGGAGCCCGATGGACAGCGTCTTGCGTTGATTCTCCTCGTCATCGACGATCAACACGCGCGGCATGGGACGAGACCCCTTCGGAGACGACGCCGACACGAAAGCGCTCGGGTTCGTCTTTGCCGTTTTTCGAAGCAACACGCGTTCCATCGGCGGATCCCGGGGAAAACCCCCGGTCTTCGACGCCGCATCGCATCATCCGGGGCAGATCGATTTCGCCACGAACATTGCATGTCGGAACGATGACGCCCCGATCACGTTGCAGATCTGCAACGCGACGATGACGGAATCCGAGGGTCGGGACGGGTTCAGAGGGTGTTCCACAGGCGCCGCGCAGCAGCCTGTGGAATACCCTCTGTCAGGCGGGGGGGTACGTGATCGCGAGGCGCGTCATCTTGCGCCAGAGCGTGGTGGCGCTGATGCCGAGCACCTCGGCGGCGCGCTCGCGGCTGCCGTCACACTCGCGCAGCGCCGCCTCGATGGCTTGACGCTCGGCCGAGTCGACCACGTCGGCGAGGGCCCGGCCGCCGCTGCTCGCCGCGGCCGCCTTCTGCGAGGGGCCCGGCGGAAGGCCGAGGTCGTCGATCGTGATGACGCCGCCGCCCGAGAGCGCCACGGCTTGCTCGACGAGGTTCTCGAGCTCGCGGATGTTGCCGGGGAACTCGTAGCTCGACACCGCCTCGAGCACGCCCTCGCCCACGCGCGCCTTCGTGCTCATCTTGCGGTTGTACTTGTCGAGGAAGAACTCGAAGAGGACCGGGATGTCCTCGCGGCGCTCGCGCAAGGGCGGCAGGATGAAGCGCGCCACGTTGAGGCGGTAGTAGAGGTCCTGCCGGAAGCGACGCTCGGCGACGGAGACCATGAGGTCCTGGTTCGTCGCGGCGATGATACGCACGTCGACGCGGATCGGCTTGTTCTCGCCGACGCGCCGGATCTCGTTCTCCTGGATCGCGCGGAGCAGCTTCGCCTGGAAGGTCAGCGGCGTCTCGGCGATCTCGTCGAAGAAAAACGTGCCGCCGTCGGCCTCCTCGAAGAGGCCCTTGCGCGCCGAGACCGCGCCCGTGAAGGAGCCACGCGCGTGGCCGAAGAGCTCGCTCTCGAGCAACGTCTCGCTGATCGCGGCGCAGTTGACCGGGACGAACGGGCGATCGGCGCGCTTCGAGTTCGCGTGGATCGCCTTCGCGACGAGCTCCTTGCCCGTGCCGCTCTCGCCCGTGATGAGCACCGTCGCGTCCGTCGGCGCCACGCGCACGATACGCGCGAGCACCTCGCGGACCGCGTGCGAGCGGCCGATGATGTTCTCGAACTTGTAGCGCTCGCGGAACTCGGTCGCGAAGAGCGAGACCTGGCCCGTGAGCCTGCGGTTCGCGATCGCGCGCTCGACCTTCACGAGCAGCTCCTGCTCCGTGAAGGGCTTCTGGATGTAGTCGAAGGCGCCGAGGCGCATGGCCTCGACCGCGCTCTCGATCGTGCCGTACGCGGTCATCACGATGACCTCGGTCATCGCGTGAGTCTCCTTGACCGCGCGCAGGACGCCGATGCCGTCGTTGCCGCCCATGCGCAGGTCGGTGAGCACGAGGTCGTATGCGCCCTTCGAGCCGCGGTCTGCGCCTTCTTTGCCGTCGCTCGCCTCGTCGACTTCGTAGCCCGCGCTTCGCAACATCATCGCGAGCGTCGTGCGCATGTTGCGCTGATCATCGACGACGAGAATCTTCGCCATGGGTTCCCCCGGCCTCCGTCTGGGGGCCTTTGTCTACGATACATGGGAGATGCAGTCGCGCGTGCAGCCGGGAGGCGCCCGCGCGACCCTATCTTCGCCATGATTGGCCCGCTCGTCAGCCCTAGCCGTTCGCGAGCTGCCGCGAAAGGTAAAGCGGCTCGCCGAGCTTCTGAAGGAGGTCGAGCTGGGTCTCCAGCCAATCGATGTGCTCCTCCTCGCCGGCGAGGATGGTCCTCAGCAATGCCTCGCTCTGGTGATCGGCCTTCTCACGGCAGAGCTGGATGGAGCTGTTGAGGCGCGCGACGGCCGCATACTCGAGGTCGAGGTCGCTCCGGAACTGCTCCGGCACGGTCTGGCCGACGTTCAGCTTGTCGAGGCGCTGCAGGTTCGGCAGCCCTTCGAGGAAGAGGATCCGCGTCATGATCGCCTCGGCGTGACGCATCTCGTCGATCGACTCGGTACGGCTGCGCGCGGCGAGCGCCAGATATCCCCAGTTCTCGCACATCTTGGCGTGCATGAAATACTGGTTGATCGCGACGAGCTCGGCGGCGAGCACCTCGTTCAGCGCGTGGATGACGTCTCTGTCGCCCTTCATGAAAGACCTCTAGCGGCAAAGGTTGCGGCGCCGACGATACGGTCGCCCGGTGTCCGCCTAGCACGCTATCGGAAAAAAGGGCAGGTCCGTGAGGGTATTCGACAGAAAAGAATACCCTTCACGCGACGAACGTCGTCGCGCGCACATACGCTGGAGATGTCGAAAACCACTATCGAAAACGAACGAATCTCAGGCCGCCGAAGAGGCCGAACGCAGCACCCGGAGCCGACGAACTCCGCAGGTCAAGCCGGAATCACCCTCCGTCGAGATCGGGCATTCCCCCTCGACCATGGCGACCACCGTCGACCGACACGAGCCGCACCGCGTGCCAGCCCGCGTCTTCTCCATGACCTCGTGGGCTGTCTGAGCACCAGCGCCCACGAGATCCAGGATGTCCTGCTCCGAAACCGCCTCACAGATGCAGACGTACATAGGTGCTGATCCGACCGTCCGGCGTCCTGTTGATGTTGAGAATAGCTTTCAACATCTCGAGGGTCAATACCGGAAGCATGGATCGGCCGTCTGTTCGAGGCGGACAGGCGCTCACATGGCGAGGCCGCCGTCGACGTCGATGGTGCGGCCGTTGAAGTACTCGCACTCGATGACGAAACGAACGGCGAGCCAGAGGTCCTCGGGCACGCCGATGCGGCCGACGGGGATCGCCGCGACGAGGGCTTCCTTGGCCTTCGGGTTCATGCCCTGGGTCATGGGCGTCTCGACCATGCCAGGCGCGACGCAGCCGACGCGGATGCCAAACGGCGCGAACTCGAGGGCCCAGGTCTTGGTGTTGGTGGCGAGCGCGGACTTCGCGGCGCTGTAGTTCGACTGGCCGCGGTTGCCGTGGCGGGCGATCGAGCTGATGTTGACGATGACGCCCTTCTCGCCGCTCGTGGCCATCTTGGCGACGACGTCGCGGACCATGAAGGTCGCGCCCGTGAGGTTCACGTCGATGACGGACTGCCACTGCGCCGCGGAGAGCTTGGTGATCGCGCCGGTCGTGCGGTCCTTCTTCACGAGAAGGCCGTCGCGCAGGATGCCGGCGTTGTTGACGAGGCCGTTCAGGCCGCCCATGGCCTCGTGCGCGAAGTCGACGAAGGCAGAGACCTCGGCCTCGTTCGAGACGTCGAGCTTCTTCGTGTGGATCTTGCCGCGGAGGTCCTTGGCCTCGGCTTCGAGCGAGGCGAGCGCGGCCTCGTTCACGTCGCCCGCGACCACCTGTCCGCCGGCCTCCGCGAGGCGATAAGCGTAGTGACGGCCGAGGCCCGAGGCGCCGCCGGTGACGATGAACTTGGTGTCTTCGAGTCGCATGGTCTCCTCCAGATGACGAGGGCGCGCGCCCTCGGATGCGGGTGATACACGCGCGGGTGGGGATCGGGAAGGCCACGCTTGCGCCGCTCGGGTGCAGTGTTATTTCCCGAGCCATGCTTCGCCGCGTGCTGCTCGTCTCGTGTTTGGCCCTCGGCTCCGTGGCTGCATGCAACCGCGACGTGCCCGTCCCGGCCTCGTCCGATCCAGAGGGGAAGGACCTGGTGACGGGCGCCGTCGTCGCCGCCGCCGAGTCGAGCGGAGGGGTCCGGCTCTACAAGATCGTCCACGTGGACGACTACCCCGAGCCCGCGGGGCCCGAGTACCACATGATCGTCTACGAGCCGAAGGCGCCGACGTTCCAGGACGCGGCGAACATGTGGAAATACAAGCGCAACGAGGTGACGGTGAAGCTCGACCACATCTTCGTGCGGCTCGTGAACTTCGGCAAACGCGACCACCGGGTGCTCTTCGTCGAGCCGGTGACGGACGAAGAGAAGGCGCCGTACCTGAAGGCGCGGCGCTAGCGCGTTCGTGAGGCGATCGCCTCGCCGAGCGACTGGATGGCCTGCGCATGCAGGCGGCTCGCCCAGCTCTTGCTGATGCCGAGCTCCGCGGCGATCTCGTCGAAGTCTTCACCCTGGTAGTAGTGCCGCTCGACGAGCTTGCGTTCGCGCTCGGGGAGCGCGCCGATGGCGTGCCGCAGCGCATGCGCCATCTCGGCGCGCGAGGTGTGCTCCTCGGGCGAGCTCGAGGCCGCGACGAGGCCGAGCGCGAGGGCGGCGGCGTGCGCTTCGAGGAGGCGATCGAGCGCGGAGACGTGGTCGTCCTCGGAGAAGCCCGGCTCGTCCGGAGCGGAGGCGAGCTCGAGGGAGAGGCGCTCGGCGCCGAGCAGGCCGGTGGCGCGGGCGAGGGCCCGGCGAGAACGACGCTCCCGCTTGATGCCGTCGAGGATGGCCCAGCGGACCTTCCGCGCGACGTAGGTGGCGAGGGTGGCGCGGCTCGGGTCGAAGGTGCTCACCGCTTCGAGCAAGGCCTCGTGCGCGTAGGCGCGCATGTCCTCGAACGGGACCGAGTCGCCGAGCCTGCGCGCCATCCAGCGGACGACTTGCTCGAGCACCGGCTTGCCCTCCTGGTAGTAGCGCTCGACCTCGGGGTTTCCGCCGAACGAAGCGCCGCCGCGAACGTTCACTCGCCGGCCCCGGATCCCGATCGACACGAGCCGTTCGCCACGCGGCGAACCGTGGGCGCTCCGTCGGTCTCGTGCGTCTCGTCGAGAACCCCCACGAACGCCTCCCCGCTCTGCTCGACGTGCCTCGGCGCGGCCCGGCGGAGGAGGCGCGCCGCGTGTTCGTCGGTCGCGAGCCGCTCGGCGAGCTCGTCGCGGAGAAAGTCGACGTCCGCGCTGGGGAGGAGGTCGCGGTACGGGGCGACGGCAGCGTCGATGCGCGCCGCGACCCAGGGGTCGGCGAGGAGGGGGTGCATCGGTAGGGACAAACCTAGCACCCGCTGGAACGAGAAAACAAGGGGAAAGTGAGGGGCGGAGGTTCGCTGGGACGAACCAGGTTTTTCCGTGGGGTTTTTCCGCGGAGGCGACGCTCGACCCCTCCCCTCTCACCTCTCATCTCACTGCGGCGGATTCTCCCCGTTGAGGCACTCGTCGAAGCCCTTCACGGTCTTCGCGGCCATCGCGCACTCGAGCCGCTTGCGCTCGGCCACCTTGCCGACGAGGCTCTCGATGCAGCCGTTCGCCCACGGCTCGCCCATCTTCCCGACCACCGCGTCGATGTTCGTGATCGCCTGCTCGCGTTGCTTGGCCGTGAGCCGCTTGTCGAGCGCGACGATCTGATCGGCGCGTTGCACCACGACGTACTGCTTGCCGAGCTCGATGCAGTCCCGCTCGGTGAGCGTGTAGTCGTCCGCGGCGCCGTCGCCCGTCACCTTCTTCGCGCCGTGCGACAGGGGCTTCGGCTCAGGCTCCGCCGCGTCGCTCGACGTGTCGCTCGGAGCCGCGCTCGACTCGCTCGGCTCGGTGTCCGGGACAGCGTCGCTCCCGCTCGTGGCGTCGTCCGGCGGCGGGGTCGCGCCGCCGCAGCCGAGGGCCGCGAGCGAGAGGAACGTGGCGGACGTCAGCGCGGTGAGCGTGGAGTGCAGGGAGCGGCCGTTCATGGACGGAGAAGCGTACGCCCGCTCCTTTTGGACTGTCCATCCTCGCCGGTACGTCGGTGCACGGATCGAGGTCGCTCGCCTCCGGATCGTGGTTGGCAAAGCGTGTGCAGGCAGGTCGCACGGGGCGGAAACCAATGCGATCGTTCTGGGTTTACATCCTGCTCGTGGTGGGCGCAGTGCTCCTGCTCGGCTCGCTCGAAGGGAGCGAGGAGCGAATTCCTTACGCTCGGTTCCGGGACATGGCCGAGCAAGGCGTGCTCACCGAGGTGCAGATCAAAGGGGATACGTACATCGGGCGCACGGCGCCGAACGCGCCCGTCGGCACGTCGCAGACGTTCCGGACCGGGCGCATCGAAGGCGCCGAGACCGCCCTGCTCGCGACGCTCGACGCGAAGGACGTCCCGTACACGCGGGTCTCCGACGGCGGGCCGTCGATGTCGATGATGCTGCTCTGGGCGTTGCCGCTCCTCGGCGTGCTCCTGCTCGTGAGCTCGATGTCGCGCAAGGCGCCGACGCCGAACATCACGAACCCCGCGCTGAACTTCGGCAAACACAAGGCGCGGCTCTACGTGGACAAGGGCGCGCCGGTGACCTTCCGCGACGTGGCCGGCAGCCACGAGGCGAAGGCAGAGCTCACCGAGATCGTCGAGTTCCTCAAGTCTCCCGAGCGTTATCGCAGGCTCGGCGGGCGGATCCCGAAGGGCGTCTTGCTCGTCGGCCCACCCGGGACGGGCAAGACGTTGCTCGCGCGGGCCGTGGCCGGCGAGGCGAACGTGCCCTTCTTCAGCATCTGCGGCTCGGAGTTCGTGGAGATGTTCGTCGGCGTGGGCGCGGCGCGCGTGCGCGACCTGTTCACGCAGGCGCGCGAAAAGCCGGCCGCGATCCTGTTCGTCGACGAGCTCGACGCGGTCGGAAAGGCGCGCGGCGCGGCCGGGCCGATCGGCGGCAACGACGAGCGCGAGCAGACGCTGAACCAGCTCCTCACGGAGATGGACGGCTTCGACGGCGCGACGGGGCTCGTGGTGATCGCCGCGACGAACCGGCCCGAGATCCTCGACCCGGCGCTCACGCGTGCAGGCCGCTTCGATCGGCGCGTCTACGTCGATCGGCCGGATCTACGCGAGCGGCGCGAGATCCTGGAGGTGCACGCGCGCCGGGTGCTGCTCGGCCCGGACGTGAACCTCGACGACATGGCCGCGCAGACGACGGGGCTCGTGGGCGCGGACCTCGCGAACCTCCTGAACGAGGCGGCGCTGCTCGCGGCGCGCAGGCACGCGACGTCCGTGAGCAGGGCGGACCTCGACGAGGCCATCGAGCGGGTGATCGCGGGCCTCGAGCGCAAGAGCCGGCGGCTCGGCGCGCACGAGCGCGTGGTCGTTGCGTATCACGAGGCGGGGCACGCGATCGCGGCGGAGCTCTTGCCGACGCAGGATCCGGTGCGGAAGGTGTCGATCGTGCCGCGCGGGGTGGGCGCGCTCGGCTACACGCTGCAGAAGCCGCGCGAGGATCGGTACCTGATGAGCCGGCAGGAGATCCTCGATCGGCTCGTCGTGCTGCTCGGCGGTCGCGTGGCGGAGCAGCGGACGTTCGGCGACGCCTCGACGGGCGCGCAGGACGACCTCGTGAACGCGACGGACATCGCGCGGCGCATGGTGCGCGAGCTCGGCATGGGCGGCGCTGCCGGGCTGGGGCTCGCGTCGTTCGATCCACGGCGGAGCGTGACGTTCGAGCGCGGCGGCTACGACTACAGCGAGGAGACGGCGCGCGTGGTCGACGCGGAGGTGGGGCGGCTGCTCGCCGAGGCGGAGGCGCGGACGAAGGCGCTGATCAACGAGCACTACGAGGGGCTCGATCGCATCGCGCGGAGGCTGCTCGATGTGGAGACGCTGACGGGCGAAGACGTGCGGGCGCTCTTGCACGCGCCGGCCGAGAAGCCGAAGGTCGCGGAGGCCGAGGGCGTCGACGTGACGGTCGAGGAGGCGCCGGCGAGCGAGGCGAGGCCGCGGGCGGCTTGTGTGGGGAGCAAGTAGGGAGGATCAGGGCTCGCCGGGCGTGGGGTCCTCTCCGCCCGGCGGCTCGTTCGCTACGGAAGAGGGCCCGTCAAAGGGCGCAATGAAAGCCAGGAGCTTGCGGAGCGCCTTCTTGTGTGCGTCCGTCGGCGCCTCCGTCTCGCAGAGCTCGCCTTCGATCAGTTCGTACCGCGGTTCTTCTCCGGACACGGGTCAACCTCTACGCGCTCAAGACACGTAACGCCTGCCAACCGGTATCGGGGTCGGTGCCGAACACATCGATCCGGGCGCGGAATCGCCAGAAGTGCTTTGTGTACTTCCCGTCGTACGTCGGCTGGACGTTCGTGGGCAACCGGAAGCGCCCGACGACCTTGCGAGCCGGCACGTTCATGCGCCGGAGGATACCAGACGGCAGAGGCATCGCCGCATGGCTCGCGGCGGCGGCCGAAGGGTTACCTTGTTCGCGAGCCTCGAGCTTTCGGGGCGGCGGAAGGGTGGAGAACTTCCCGTTCGCTAAACTTTGCGGACCAGGGAAGGGTGGAAGGCTTCCCGTTCGCTAAACTTTGCGGACCAGGGAAGGGTGGAAGGCTTCCCGTTCGCTAAACTTTGCGGACCAGGGAAGGGTGGAGAGCTTCCCGCGCCCGAAAGGTTGGGGCGGCGGAAGGGTGAAGGTCGGCGCGAGGCTCAGGGCTTGCCGGCGGCCGGGTCACGTCAGGGATCGGATCGCCCGGGGGCGAGGGACGCGACGCGCTCGTCGAGGACGGCGAGATACCGGAAGCGGAGGGTCTCGTCCGTGAGCGCGGAGCTCGCGACGACGGAGCGCGCGTGCGTGAGCTGCGCGAGGACCCCGTCGAGCAGGGTCGTCGCTTCGGGGCGCGGAATGTGGGCGTGGAGCTCGGCGAACGTGAGCCAGTTGCGCCTCGTGACCTTGTTCTTCTTGCCCTGGATGGGCAACGCGAGGTCGTGGTCGCCGTAGATCCACGTGGAGACGAGGTCGTACGCGGGGGAGAGGGCGAAGGATCCGTCGTCCTCTTCGACGATGGACAGGTTCTTCAGGTGCAGGTCGCCATTGCCGACGAGATAAGAAAACAGCATTTGCACGAAGAGCGTGCGCATGCCGGCGGCGGTGTCCTGCGTGAATCGAAGCACGAGCTTCGCGCATTTCTCGGCGCTGCTCTCGTACTTGTCGCCCGAGCGTAAGCCGGCGAGGGAGCAGAAGTCCTCCTGGATACGCTTCCGGGGAGGTTCGCCGTTGATGCGATCGAAGCGGCGGACGATGTACGCCATGCTGTCGTCGGCGAGGCGGACGAGGGCATTGGGGGGCACGGGGAGGCCGACGCGGCGCGCGAGGGCCATGGTGAGGTGCTCGTTGGCCGGGAGGAACGGATAGGCCTGGACGTCGGGCTTGACGATGTAGCGGCCGCCGGCGTCGGCGAGCTCGAGGGCGCCGCGGTCTTCGCTGAGCCGGGCCTGGGCTTTGGGCTGGACGCCGGAGATGGAGAACTTGCCGATGGAGCGCTCGACGACGTCAGGTACGTCGGCGCGACCGAAGGAGATCCGAGGCGCGGAGGGGGTGCCGAAGAGGGCTTCGAGGCAAGCGGGGTGATACGGCTCGGCCGGCGGCTCGGGCGCGTCGGGGCCGAGGCAGGCGAGGCAGGTGCTCACGTGAGCTCCTCGTCGTCGGGCTCGGGGACGATCTCGACGGCGCCGATGCAATCGCGGCAGGTGGCGAGGAGGAGGCCAAAGAGGTCCTGGCCGGAGGTGCCGAGGGTTTTGCGGGCGAGGTGGAGGAGCCAGCCTTCGGGGAGGAGGTTCTCGAAGAAGGGGTGGAGGCCTTCGCTTTCGTAGGGGAGGCGGCGGAGAGGGAGGGAGGGGGCGATGGCTTTGGCGTCGGGGCGGTCGAGGTAATCGGGGTCGTAGGTGAATCGGGAGCCGGTGGGGGTCTCCTCGATGATGCCGGCGCGCTGTCCGCGGAGGGAGACGATGCCGCGGCGGGGGCGACCGACGCGGAGGAGGGCGCGGCGGGCGTCGAGGAGGGCGAGGACATGGGCGGCGTCGGCGCGAACCTGGTCGGATTGGGCAGAGGTGGCGAGGTGGTGGAGGGTTTCAAGGTCGCGGATTTGGCGGGCGGCGAAACAGCGCCGGTCTTCGTTCGCCGCGGAATGGGCGAGCTCGCGGAGGGTGGCTTCGCCGAGGGGGTCGCCGATGCGGCGGAGTTGGATTGCGGCCGGGAGGCGGACTTCTTCGGGTGCGGCGGGGGTGACGAGCTCGCGGAGTTGTGACTGGGCGGCGCGTCTTCGCTCCGGGTCCTCTGCCGCGCCTTCCAAGGCGTCCGTCGCTGCGTTGAAACGAGCCCAATGGTCCGACGGCGGGGTTTCCTCGTACGTACCCGGATAAGCAGCTCTGGCCGCAGCAGCCTCGGCCGCGTCGACATGCTGCTCCCACCACCAGGCCATGTGTTCGAAGTCGCTAGGTCCAACATCCGTTGGGTCCTGCAACAAGCGACGGAGGGTGGACCGCGCTATTTCGCTCGCCGCAGCCCCATCTCTCTTCGATGCATCGAGCAGTGCGTACAGAGCCAGGTCCGCAAAATTCTCGTCACGCCCCCGCACAAAGCGCTCGAGTTGGTCGAAGGCTTCCGGATCGTCATGACCATGGGCCAGGGCCATTGCGGCAGTCAGCCGAAGACGGCTGTGCGAGGAGCGGAACCAGGACGTCAGCGTCTCGTAGAGAAAGGGATCGTCCACTTCCGTGCGAGCAATGAAAGCGCGAATGGTCGGAGGGACCTTGTCCGAGCTCTCCGCCCTCTCGATCAGCCATCGAAGCATCGTCGAACGCCGCTCTGGGACACTGGCTAGAAGAATCGCGCCGTCGATTTGCGCCGTATCGTCGTGAAAGCTCCGCCAGGAGTCCTCGATCCATCGCGCGGCCTCGGGAACACCGTCTTGCAGCAGCACCTCTCCCACGGCCAACGCGACGCGTTCGCTTTTTCGTTCGGCTGCACGATAGAGTCGTGCGGCATCGTCAGGCGCGAGATCCTGCCCTGACAGTACCTCCTCGGTGGCAGCCTGGATGGCCTCGGGAGATTCGCTCCGTTCGACGATACGGTCGAGAAGCTCGCGGCGCTCTTTTAGCGGGGTGGTCGCGAGAGCCATCCGATAGCTGGACCCGCTGCGGTGCCCTAGGAAATCGAAGCCAAATTCCCCGAGGGCCCACTCCCGGAGAATCGAAGCCGCGGGCCATTGTTCCCCAACCTGCCGCAATGCTTCGGTGATAGCAGCCGTGCCGCCGAGTGGGTAGTTGACTCTGGCTTCGCAGCACCGCCGCAGGAGCTCCGTCAGACGCGAGGCGAAGGAGCGCAGAGGTTCTTGATCGAGACCTCGATACACCTCCGCCAGTACCCGAACGGCAAAAGCGATGAAATTCGCATACGTCGTCTCCTGAAGCTCCAGTCGTCGCAAGACGGCCTGCAACATTGGGATGACCTCATGGGGCTCCTCCTCCCCGATCGCCCCGAGCACCATGGCAAGGCACTCGCGCCATGCATCCGAGCGCCAGCATGTCTGCACGAGCTCGGCGACGAGCTCGCGGCCCTCCTCGGTCGCGAACCCCTCGTGGAGCTCCTCCGCCGCCAGATAATCCAGAAACCCCCGATGCACGAATCCATAAGCACCCGCCCCCCAGGAGACGAGCACACCGTTCCGATGCTGGAGCTTCTCCAGAAACCGTCGCGCCGTCCGCTTCGCCACGATCTCGCGTTCGCCGAGCTCCTCCCGGCAAAACGCGACCGTGAACCGTCTTAGATCCTCCTCAGCGAGGACGTTCCCGCTCCCTCCTTCGATGTCCAGCATCATCCAAAGCGCGAGTTTCGACAGAAACCGCGTCGTCAAGGCGAAATCGAATCGGGCCAGGTCGCTGCTCTCCGGCTCGTCCCCCTTGCCGGCCTCCCACTCCTCCACGAGCAGCTCGACGAGCCGTCCAAGCAGATCCCTTCGCCGCTCCGGGACCTCACCGCGGAGCGAGAGGAGCGCGGTCATCGTGAGGACGAGCGGCGTACGACACATCTCCGCGAGCGCCGGGCTCTGGCGGATTGCGTGAAGGAGCCGCTCGCGCCGCGCCTCGGGCATGGGCAAAGCCGCGAGGAGCTTCTTCACGTGCGCAGCGTCGAACGCGCGCAGGCGATACGACGGCACTTCGCACCGCGACAGCTCCGTCCGCACATCCTCGGCCCCCACCTCACGACTCGTGATGAGCCCTCGCCCATCGTATCGCTGCCGCACGCCGCCGATCATCGCTGCGCACCGCTTGCGCTCCTCGGCGTCCACCACCTCGTCGAGCCCGTCGAAGATCCAGAGGAGCCGCCGCGCCTCCGCGAGCTCTCGCAAGCGATCCGACCGCAGCGCGTCGATCGACAGCTCCGCGTTCTCGGCTTCCAGGTAATCGAAGAAGTCGTACGCGCGCCCCTTGTGGACCCGCATGTGTTGCGCGAAGCGGCGCATCTCGATCCGCACCGGGACGAACCGGGCCATGCCCTCCGGCAAGGTCTCCCCGGCCTCACAGAGCTTCAACATGAGCCAGCTCGTGAGCGCCGACTTGCCGGAGCCAGGCCCGCCCAGGACGAGCATCCACGGCTTCCGCGGGTCGAACAGCACCGCGTCCGCGTCCTCGGGATACCCCTCTTCCCAGGGCGCTTCCTGCTCCTTCTCCTCGTACGTGGCCTTGGCTTCCGGCGCCTTCGGACGTTGCGTCAACGCCGCCACCTGCGGCACCACGAAGAGACTCAGCAGATCGACCGAAGCACGTCGGAGGAGGCCCGATTGCTCCGCGAAGTGGCGCCCGCGATACGTGGCCGTGATCCGACGTCGATACTGCTCGACCGCATCCGCCATCGCGTCGCGTGCCGGCTCGCTCGCCGGCGCCTCGGCGAACGCAGCCGTCGCCCGCGCGAGGTGCGGCACTGGATAAATGATGCGCCACGCCTGGCCCGCAGGATCGCCGCGTGTATCGCCGATCCAATCTCCCTGTCCAGGATCATGGCGGCGCAGGCCGACCTCGATCGAATCGCGGGACAGTTGCAGGATCTGAAACTGATTGCCCACCTCCGCAGGCCGCTCAGCGCGATCGACACCAGCGCTGCCTATCCCGATGACGGGCACGGGCGTCGCGCCGAGGTGGCCGAACCACCGTTGCTTGTCGTCGTGGGTATGGCCGTGCAGCAGCAAGTCGAGGTGCGGCGCGAGCTTCTTCTCGATCGCCTCCGCATCGACGATCCCGTCGTGTCCCCCGGATCGGGTGGGATCATGATGCACGAGGCCGATCCTCAGATACCCCTTCTCGCCAAGAGGACGAAGCTCCTCGACGAACGCCCGGATCTGCGCCTCCCCAATCTCGCCGCGATGATCCTCGTCCCGATGGCTGTCGGCGATGGTGGAGTTGAGCCCCGCGACGACGACGCCGAGATCGGGATACTCGAACAGCGACCAGGGCTCCCGCTCGGTGAAGCCGATCCCAGCATGCCCAGCATAAAGCTGCGTGAAGAAGTCAGCGTAAGGCTTGTACTTGGGCCAGTAGGGTTTTTCGGGATCGCGGCCATACACCTCGCATTCATCGAAGTAGGCGCGCGACAACTTCCGACTGATGTCGTGGTTGCCCGGGATCAGCACGAAGCGCCGCACATCGAGCGCGAGGGAACGAGCGAGCTCGCGAACGAAGAGCGCGACCTCCTCGAACTCGCGCGGCAAGCCCCACTCGGCCAGATCGCCGGACAGAAGGACCAGATCAGGTCGGACGTGCTCCTCGTCGCGGAGACGGGCGAGGTTTTGCGCGAGCCGGTCGACGAGCGAGCCAGGAGAGCCGCCCGCAGGGAAGCCGTGCGCACGACCGAACTGGAGGTCCGAAAGATGGAGGAGCGTGAGCCGTTTGCCTTCCGGCATGATCTCGTGGGCGAAGCTACCATCCGCGCCCCGATCTTTCTAGACGCGGGTCGCTCCTTCTCCCTCGCACCGCCCGGGCCGGCTGCTACGCGCTGAGCACCCGCAACGCATGCCATCCCGTATCCGGGTCGGTCCCGAAGACGTCGAGCCGGGCGCGGAATCGCCAGTGATGTTTCGTGTACTTCCCCTCGTACGTCGGCTGCACGTTCGTGGGCAAACGGAAGCGCCCGTCGAACTTCTTCTCTTCGCCGGCGTTCAGCGACAAACCCGGGCAAATGGTGATGGTCGCCTCGAAGGTCTTCGCGGTGTTGACCGTGGGGCCGGGCTTGGGAGGCGGAGGGCGGCCGGGCTTCGCCGTCACGCTCTGCGTAAAATCTTCAATGACGTTGCCCATGTTCGCGTGCCTCGGCAGATCGATGACCTCGAGCGCCTCGATCTCCAGCACGAGCGCGCGCGCCTCGAGCTTCGAAGGGCCACTCTTGACCGCGACGTGAACCTTCACGTCCTCCCCAGGTCGGACCACAGCCCTGTCAACTGCAATCGACAGATGCGCGGAGCTGCCCGTCACTCGGTCGACCGCGTTCCGCACCGAATCCCACACACTCATGGCCAGCCCACTCCCACGCTCGGACCAACCGAACGTTCGTGAGCACGCTACCACCGACGCCCCACTCTCCTCCAGAACTTCACGTTCCAGACGGTGAGCGAGCGCCATGTGCGCACATGGAATTGTCGCCTTGTCAAGGACAATGACGCGCAAGGCGCGTTTTCACCGGATCCACCGAAACACCCTCTCCCAATCGAACCCTTCTCCCCGGAAGATCACCCCGAGCACCTGCCCTCGCACGAGCGCGCTCGGCACCGTGCCCATGACGCGGCTGTCGAGCGACGCGGGGCGGTTGTCGCCCATCACGAAGAGGTGATCGGCGGGCACCACCGCCGGGCCGAAGTCCTCGAAGTCACGACCTCCGGACTCGTGCGCGCGCGGGCCGAGGTGCTCGAGGAACCGGCCGTCCGGCAGGCGCTCGATGCGCTGCGGACGCCCGTCGATGTAGAGGATCCCTCGCTTCACCGCCACGGTTTGTCCGGCCGTGGCGACGACGCGCTTGACCAGCGGGATCGCGCCGCCGCGTGGATCCGCGAAGACCACGACGTCCCCCGGGCGCGGGCTCTTGTGGTGGAAGAGCCAGGCCTCGGTGAAGGGGATACGCAGGCCGTAGGCGGCCTTCACCACGAAGATGCGATCCCCGGGCTCGATCGTCGGCCACATCGAGCCCGTGGGCACGTGGTACTGGTCGGCGAGCGAGGCGCGCGCCGCCGTCAGCACCACGACGAGGGCGAGGATCTTGCACGCCCGCTTGAACAGGATCGCGAAGAGGCGCTTGCGTCGCGAGGCGACGGGCGCTTCTGCTTCCTCTTCGGGGAGCGTCAGGGAAGGCTCGAACGAGGCCATCGCGTGCTGCTCGGTAGCATCACGGTCGAGGCCGATCCAGCCTGCGCGCATGACGAACGCGAAGGCCCCCGATGCGCGGCTCACGCTTTGTGGATCGATTTCGCTTTATCCGGTCTCGCTCGGCGCGGCGATGCACCTCGCGGGTTACCGCGCGCTCGGCTTGCCGTTCACGTACGTGCCGTTCCGCGTGACGGACCTCGGCGGCGCGATCACGGGCATGCGCGCGCTCGGGATCCGCGGGCTCGGCGTGTCGATGCCGTACAAGCAGGAGATCATGCCGCTGCTCGACGAGATCGATCCCCTGGCCGCGCGGATCGGCGCGGTGAACACGGTCGTGCAGGAGGACGGGCGCCTGCGCGGGTACAACACCGACTGCGTGGGCGCGGTGCGGGCGCTCGAGGAGCTCGGTCCCGTGAAGGGCGCGCGCGCGCTCGTGCTCGGGGCGGGCGGCGCCGGGCGCGCCGTGGCGCACGGGCTCGCGGACGCAGGGGCCGCGGTGGTCGTCGCGAACCGTAGCCTCGACAAGGCCGAGGCGCTCGCCGCCGAGGTCGGTGGAAGCGCGCGAGGCGCGGACGAGGCGAAGCACGCGGCGAGGTACGACGTCGTCGTGAACGCGACGTCGGTGGGCATGGGTGAGATCGCCGCCGAAAGCGCTGGTCAACGCTTGGGGGCTCCGCTCCGACAAGCGGAGCTGCGCCCCCAAACCCCCGTGCCCGAGGACGCGATGCGCCCGGGGCTCGTGGTGATGGACATCGTGTACAAGCCGATCGAGACGGCGCTCGTGCGCGCGGCGAGCCGGCGCGGCGCGCGCGTGATCCACGGCGGGCGTATGCTCTTGCACCAGGCGGCGCGGCAGTTCGAGCTCTACACGGGCGAGCGAGCGCCGCTCGACGCGATGGACGCGGCGCTGCGGGAGCAGATCGCGCGGCTCGGCTGAGTTTGTTTGCAGACCGTCGCGGCCCTCCGGCATGCTCCGCGCCGTGGATCGCCCGGTCCTGCTCCTTCCGTTGCTCGCCGCCGTGGCTCTCGGATGCAGCACCGAAACGCCCCCTGCACCTGCACCCGCGTCGACACACGTCACCGCGACCGCTGCCGCTCCCGCGACCGCTCCTGCGACCGCTTCCGCTCCCGCGCCCGTGCCTCCGCCCGAGGGCATGATCGCCCTCCCGCCGGCCATCTACCTCATGGGCTCGCGCGCGCTCGAGGGGTTGCCCGAGGAGAAGCCGATGCACGAGGTCGTCCTCGCCGGCTTCTACCTCGACCGCACCGAGGTCACCGTCGCCGCCTACCGCGCCTGTGTCGCCGCCGGCGCCTGCACCCCCGCGCACACCGGCGAGTCCTTCTGCCCCGGCGACGCCCCCGACAAGGCAAACCACCCCATCAGTTGCATCGACTTCCACCAGGCCGAGGCCTACTGCGCCTTCGCCGGGAAGCGCCTGCCCACCGAGCGCGAGTGGGAGTACGCCGCGCGAAGCGGCAACGAGCACCACAAGTTCTCCTGGGGCGACGACCCGCCCGACGAAAAACACGCCTGCTACGACCACCCAGGCTCCTGCCCCGTCGCCTCCTTCCCCGCCGGTGGTTTTGGCCTGCACGACATGTCGGGCAACGTCTGGGAATGGACCTCCACCGTCTACGGCCCCTACCCCGACGTGGCCACCACCGGCACCCACCGCGTCTACCGCGGCGGGAGCTGGAGCCGCCGCTTCCCCAAGTGGCTACGCACGGCCCTCCGCAACCGGTACGAGCCCCACAAGTGGAGCGCTTCCCTCGGCGTGCGATGCGCCAAGTCGCAGACCCCGCTCACCTGCCCCCCCGACACCGAGGCGCGCGGCGGCGCCTGCGTCCGCGTGAAGGGCGAGCCGCTGTGTGAGCCTGGGCGCTCCTGGAACGGCAAGGCTTGCTCCCTCCGCGGCGTCGTCCTTCCGGCCCGCGCCGAGGCCACCACGAGCCCCGCCGGGGCCTCCACGGCCACGCCCGACGCCCCCGCTTCCCCCGCCCCCGTCCATCGCACCCGCACCCCGCGTTTCGACGACGACTGCAAGGCGCATTACGCTGGCCACCCGGCCGCTTATCGTTACGAGGGCGGAACGTTTTACAGCCGGAACCCGGTCATCGCGGGGGACGGCTGCACGAAACGGGACATGGGAGAGAACTGGACCAGCGCCTGCTGTTCGGGCTAACGCATACACCGATGGTACAGTCTCCGCGGGGCCGGCTTCGCATGTTGCCGTCGCCGGTGGCCCAAGGTCGCTCGCCCATCTAGGCTTCGCGCCGCTGGGGGCCGCCGCTACGCTCGGACGAGCCGAGCCCAACCGCCCCCGACCCCCGTTTCCCATGCTGCCCTTCGAGATCCGCGCCGCCACCCTCGGTGATGAGGAGCAAATGCTCCGCGTCGCGCGACACCTCAACTCGGTCAACCTGCCGCACGATCGGGACGAGATTCACGAGATCGTGAGCCTCTCCCACAAGAGCTTCACCGGCGAGATCAAGGATCCGCGCCTCCGGCAGTACGTCTTCGTCCTCATCGACCGGCAGAAGGAGCACATCATCGGCACGTCGATGATCATCGCCCAGCTCGGCCGGCGAGGCGCGCCCTACATCTACTTCGACGTCATCGACGAGGAGCGGTACTCGGCCACGATCGACCGGCATTTCTACCACACGCTCCTGCGCATCGGTTACTCGTACGACGGCCCGACCGAGATCGGCGGCCTCGTGATCATGCCCGAGTACCGCCGCACCGACAGGCTCGGCACGTTCATCTCGTACGTCCGGTTCCTCTACCTCGCCGCCCACCGCGAGCTCTTCCAGCAGGAGATCCTCGCCGAGCTCATGCCCCCGCTCGAGCCCGACGGCACGAGCCACCTCTGGGAGGCCCTCGGCCGGCGCTTCACCGGCCTCACGTACGGCGAGGCCGACCGGCTCTCGAAGAAGAACAAGGAGTTCATCAAGGGCCTCTTCCCCGAGGGCGTCATCCACGCGACCCTCATGTCCGAGGAGGCCCAGAAGGTCATCGGCAAGACCGGCCTGCAGACGCGCGGGGTCGAGAAGCTCCTGCGCCGCATCGGCTTCCGGTACGCCCACCGCGTCGACCCCTTCGACGGCGGCCCGCACTACACGGCGCGGATGGATGAGATCTCCCTCATCGCCGACACGAAGCGCACCCGCGCCGACCGCCCCTACTCCCCGGTGCCGGGCGACCGCAAAGGCATCCTCGCCGTCGAGATGCCCGAGCCGCCCTTCTTCCGCGCCGTGCTCGGCCACCTGCGCGAAGGCCCCCGCGGCGTCGCCGTCGACGACGAGGCCTGGGAGACGCTCAACCTGCACCACTCGAGCCCGCTGATCATCCTGCCGATCGAGTGAGGGCTCGCCCGCGCGACGGCCGTGCTCGCCCCCTTGTGTTCTGAGCGTTCTTTCGCTACAGAATTTTTAGTACGCAAGGGAGCCAAAGCATGGTCGCTCACCCGGAGCCTTCGCTCTCCGTCCCCCTTCCCAAGGCACAGCCCGCGCAGGCCGGCCACGAGGCGTGGCTCTCCGCGCGCGAGCTCGACATCCTCACGGCCGTCGCCGAGGCCGCCATCCCCCCCGGCGCCTTCCTCGAAGGCGCCGGCCGCAAGACCGCCGAGGCCACGGTCCGCTACCTGTCCGACATCCCCCGGGACGCGATCCGCGTCTTCCAGGCCGCCCTCTGGGCCGTCGAGCTCTCCACGGTCCCCACGAAGCGCCGCCCCTTCTCGGCCCTCGCCCCCGAAGAGCGCCTCTCGGCCCTCGAGCGCTTCGAGCAATCGCGGCTGCTGCCGATCCGCGAGGTCCTCCGCGTCCTGCTCACGCCGCTCAAGGCCATGCATTTCGACCGGCCCGAGATGTTCCGCCACGTCGGCTGCCGCTACGAGCTCGAGACGGTGCGCGACGAGAACCCCCGCTGGCTCGCCCGGGTGACCGACGGGCGCGACGTGAGCGCGGATCTCGACCTCGAATGCGAGGTCGTCGTCGTCGGCACGGGCGCGGGCGGCGCCGCCGCGGCCTACGAGCTCGCCTCGCGCGGGCGGGCCGTGCTCTTGCTGGAGGAGGGCCATTACCACAGGCGCTCGAGCTTCAACGGCCGGCCCTCCAGGGCCTATCGCGACCTCTATCGCGACAAGGGCATGACCGTCGCGCTCGGCGGCAACGTGAACATCCCGGTATGGGCCGGGCGCGCCGTCGGCGGCAGCACGGTCATCAACTCGGGCACCTGCTACCGCGCCCCGGCGCGCACCTTCGCCTACTGGCGCGATCACCACGGCCTGCCCGGCGATTTCTCGCCCGAGGGCCTCGGCCCTTATTACGAGCGCGTCGAGGCGATGCTCGGCGTCGCCCCCGCGAGCCCGCTCCACCTCGGCAAGATCGCCGGGATCATCGCACGCGGCGCCGAGCACCTCGGCCTCCACCACCACGCCCTGAACCGCAACGCCCCCGATTGCGACGGACAGGGTATCTGTTGTTTCGGCTGCCCCACGGGCGCGAAACGATCCACCGACGTGAGCTACGTGCCCGCCGCGCTCTCCAAAGGCGCCGAGCTCGTGACGGCCGCGCGTGTCGATTTCGTGGACATCGTGGCCGGCCGCGCCCGCGGCGTGACCGCGACGCTCGGCGCCGAACGCCGGGACGGCCGCGCGCCGCGCCTCCGGGTCCGCGCCGACGCCGTCGTCGTCGCCGGCGGCACGCTGATGACGCCGCTGCTCCTGCGCAGGAGCGGCGCTTGCCTCTCCTCGGGGATGCTCGGGAAAAACCTCTCGATCCACCCGGCCTCGAAGGTCATGGCGCTCTTCGACGACCGCGTCGACCAATGGAACGGGATCCCGCAAGGGTATTCGATCGACCAGTTCGCCGAGGAGGGCCTGCTCTTCGAGGGAGGCTCGCTCCCCTTCGACGTGGCCGCGCTCGGCGTGCCCTGGTCGGGGCCGCGGTACGTCGAGCTGATGGAGAAATATCCGTACCTCGCGACGTTCGGCTTCATGATCCAGGACCATAGCCGCGGCGAGGTCCGCGCCGGGCCCGGCGGCCGGCCGCTCCCGCTCTACCGCATGAACGGGCGGGACACGCGGCTCCTCCAGCGCGGCGTCGAGATCCTCTGCGAGGTCTTCCAGGCCGCCGGCGCGCGCCGCGTCTTGCCTTTTGTCGCGGGGCACGACGAGGTGAGCTCGAAGCAGGCCCTCGACCGCCTCCGGTCGAGCCGCATCCAGCCGGGCGACATCGAGGTGACGGCGTACCACCCCCTCGGGACCTGCCGCATCGGCACGAATCCCGCCCGCTCCTGCCTCGGCCCCGACCACGAGGCCCACGACGTCGCCGGCCTCTATGTATGCGACGGCAGCGCCATCCCCTCCTCGCTCGGCGTGAACCCGCAGATGACCATCATGGCGATGGCCTTGCGCGCGGCTGAGATCCTGCACCAGCGGCTTGGCTAGATAAAATGCCGCTTTAACAGACGCCTCTCCTGAATTTCGGACATTTCTCGTCCGCCCAAGAGCCGCCCGAACGCTTCCTTGTCCGTCCGGGCAGTGGTAAGGTCGGTCGCCCGAGGGACGGTCCCCGGGGCGATTCCAGCGGATCACTTCCTTCCCGACTGCGGCATGGCCGCCTCGAAAAGCCCGCGAGCGCGGCCGCAATGCCGACGATCGCGGACGACCGTGCCGCAGCGGACGGAAATGACACTGAAATCGCAGTTGTGCTGCTTACAGGAAGGTTTCAACAACGATGAGCAACAAGGCGCAATCCCCCCGCGGGGGGTGGCGATGGGCGCTCACGGCGGCTTTCATGAGCCTCGCCGTGGCTTCGTGGACGGGGTGTAGCGACGGCGGGTCGAACACCACCGGCAACGGCGGCAACGGCGGCTCCGGCGCCACGGGCGGCGACGGCGGCGCGGGCGCCACGGGCGGCCAGGGCGGCATGGCCCAGGGCGGGGGCGGCCAGGGCGGCCAGGGCGGCGCGGGCGGCGGGAGCGCGTGTCCGCCCGGACAAACCGAATGCGACGGCGCCTGCACGATCACGGACTTCGATCCGAACAACTGCGGCATGTGCGGCACGGCCTGCGGGGCCGGCGAGGTCTGCTCCGCGGGCATGTGCGGCCTGACCTGCGCAGGCGGCACCGAGAACTGCGACGGCAAGTGCGTCGACACGGCGGTCGACCCCGCGAACTGCGGCATGTGCGGCACGGCCTGCGCGGCCGGCGAGGTCTGCTCCGGCGGGCAATGCGCCACGCAATGCGTCGGCGGCACGACGAACTGCGAAGGCCAGTGCGTCGACACGAAGATCGATCCGGCGAACTGCGGCATGTGCGGCACGGCCTGCGCGGCCGGCGAGGTCTGCGCGAACGGGCAATGCGGGCTCGCGTGCGTCGGCGGCACCCAGAACTGCAATGGCAAGTGCGTCGACACCAAGATCGACCCGCTGAACTGCGGCATGTGCGGCACGGCGTGCCCGGCGGGCCAGGCCTGCTCGAACGGCCAATGCGCCACGCAATGCGTCGGCGGCACGACGAACTGCAATGGCAAGTGCGTCGACCCCACGATCGACCCGACGAACTGCGGCATGTGCGGCAAGACCTGCGCGGCCGGTGAGGTCTGCGCGAACGGCTCCTGCAGCCTCGCCTGCGTGGGCGGCACGACGAACTGCAATGGCAAGTGCGTCGACACCACGGTCGACCCGCTGAACTGCGGGATGTGCGGCACGGCCTGCCCGAACGACCAGGTCTGCTCGAACGGGATGTGCCAGCTCGCCTGCGTCGGCGGCACGGCGAACTGCAATGGCAAGTGCATCGACCTGTCGCTCGACCCGCTGAACTGCGGCGCGTGCGGCGCGGCCTGCGCCTTCGGCGAGGTCTGCACGGCCGGCAAGTGCCAGCTCAATTGCGTCGGTCAGACGACGAAGTGCGGCTCGCTCTGCGTCGACGTCAAGACGGACACGGCGAACTGCGGCATGTGCGGCAACGCCTGCGCCGCCGGCCAGGTCTGCTCGAACGGGATGTGCCAGCTCAACTGCGTCGGCGGCACGACGAAGTGCGGCAACAAGTGCGTCGACACCAGCACCGACGGCTCGAACTGCGGCATGTGCGGCAATGCCTGCGCCGCCGGTGAGGTCTGCGCGGCCGGCCAGTGCAACCTGAACTGCGTCGGCGGCACGACGAAGTGCTCGAATACCTGCGTCGACACGAAGAGCGACCCGGGCAACTGCGGCGCCTGCGGCGTCGTCTGCGCGGCCGGCCAGGTCTGCACGAACGGCCAGTGCGCCGGACAATGCGCCCCTGGCACGACGAAGTGCGGGAACCTCTGCGTCGACACGCAGCTCGACCCGAGCAACTGCGGCATG
This sequence comes from Polyangium spumosum, assembly GCF_009649845.1. NCBI lineage: Bacteria > Pseudomonadati > Myxococcota > Polyangiales > Polyangiaceae > Polyangium > Polyangium spumosum. The sequence goes on along the minus strand of NZ_WJIE01000009.1, from coordinate 299,784 downwards.
TGCGGCGTCGCCTGCGCCGCCGGTGAGGTCTGCTCGAACGGCACCTGCGGCGGGAGCTGCGCGGCCGGCACGACGAAGTGCGGCAACGAGTGCGTCGACATGCAGACGGACGAGGCGAACTGCGGCATGTGCGGCAACGCCTGCCTGCCGAGCGTCGCCTGCTACGACGGCGTCTGCCAGCCGGCCGGCGGCTGCGACACGCTGAACGATTGCGGCACCTGCCAGCAATGCGCGTTCGACGGGCTCTGCTCGGACGAGCTCGCGACCTGCGCGAACAACCAGGAGTGCGTCGACCTCTTCAACTGCCTGAACCCCGCGAGCGGCGTCTGCGACCAGGCCTGCCAGCAGCAATGCGCGCAGCAGTACCCGAACGCGATCGACACGTACGTCGACATCCTCGATTGCATCTTCTGCCAGGAGTGCGGCTCGAGCTGCGGCGTCGACCCGATGGCCTTCGGCTGCCCGGCGAGCTGCGACAACCAGAACAACTGCCAGAGCTGCTTCGATTGCTCGATGGCCATGGGCGGCATCTGCGAGGACGACCTGCAGATCTGCCTGAACAACCCGGAGTGCACCATGCTCTCGGCCTGCATCAACATGTGCCCGGCCGGCGACGTGCAATGCCAGGTCCAGTGCGAGCAGACGCATCCGTTCGGCGTCGCGGACTACAACGCGATCATCATCTGCGGCGTCTGCCAGGAATGCCCGAACGACTGCAACAACGGCATGGCCTGCCCTTGATGCAATGAGCGTCCGTCCGGATCCGGAAAAACCTCCCGGGTCCGGACGAGCGCGGTTCCCCCGACCTGCGTGGGTGGAGTAAGCTCCGCCCATGCAGGCTCCCCCTCGCGGAAAGCGCGCGCCGAAGCGGCCTTCCAAGCCCGACGTCCCCCCGCCATCACGGTTCGTCCCGCTCGCCATCGGCCTCGGCATTGGCATGATGCTGCTCATCACGGTGACGGCGCTGCGCCGAAAGCCCGCGCCCGCGCCCGCCCGGTCGGCGGACCCGGCGAGCGAATCGCCTCAACAAAGGAGCGAGCGGCTCGCCCGCGCCTGCGAGGCGGCGCGCACGATGCTCTGGACCGGCGGCGCCTGGGGCGCGATGCCGCTCGAGGGATTCACGGTGCGGCTGTGGCTCGCGCCGAGCGGCGGCAAGATGGTCACGCACCCGGTGATCGAAGCCGCGAGCCAGAACAACAAGCTCGGCGCGGACGTGGACGAGAAGCTCGCGGCGGTGAACGACGGGTCGGTCACGGTCGTGCGATACGAGCCACGAGGCGAGGTGGAAATCGCGTTCTCCGAGGGATACGCGCGTCTCTTTTTCGAGCTCGACGGCCGCCAGCGATTCCTCGGGCTCGCCGAGCGTATCGCCCGCGAGACGAGCGCCGACGGGGCCGCGCTTTACGCCGGCTGCAGCCACCTCGATACCCGCGACGTCGGCGCCTGGTTCCGCGGCAGCGACGCGAAGGAGGCCGCCGCCGCCATGGTCCACGTGATGGGCCTGCCCGGCGGGGTCCGGACGCCGAAGCACGTGCCCGCCGCGAAGGACCTGGCCACGATCCAGGCCGCGATGGCCACGATCGACGACGCGACGATCCTCGAGATCGTGCGCGACGACGGCGCGCGTACGGTCACGACCGAGGGCGTCGCGATCATGTACCCGTATTCGGCCCCCGTGCGCGCGGCGCAATCGAGCACGAAGATCGCGGAGAAGGCCGGATTGAAGCGCTAGGGAATGGTTTACCCGGCCAAACCCTAGGCCTCGGCCGCCGGCGCCTCCGCGGACGCCTCCGCCGCCTTGGCTCGTTCGGCCTCGAATGGCGAATGGCCACGCCGCACGTCGCTCTCGATCTTGCCGTCCGTCACCGTCACCATGCGCGGCATCGACTCGGCGAAGCTCGGGTTGTGCGTGACGACCACGATCGTCGTGCCGTGCTTGCGGTTGATCTCGAAGAAGAGCTCGTGCATCGCCTTCGAGGTGCTCGAATCGAGGTTTCCCGTCGGCTCGTCGGCGAGCAAAAGCTTCGGCGAGAGCACGAGCGCGCGGGCGAGGGCCACGCGTTGCTGCTCGCCGCCCGAGAGCTCGCCCGGCCTGTGCGTCACGCGGTGCGCGAGGCCCACCTCCGTGAGCAGCGCCGTCGCGGGCCCCTCCATCTCCTTGCGTGATTTGCCCTGGATCAGGCCGGGCATCATCACGTTCTCCAGCGCATTGAACTCGGGCAGGAGGTGGTGGAACTGGAACACGAAGCCGATCGTGCGGTTCCGGATCGCCGCGAGGCGCGCGCTCGGCAGGCCCACGAGGTGCTCACCGGCGAGCTTGATCCTGCCGCTCGTCGGCAGATCCAGGGTGCCGATACAATGCAGCAGCGTGCTCTTGCCCGCGCCCGAGGGGCCGACGATCGCCAAGACCTCGCCTTGATCGATCACGAGGTCGATGCCGCGGAGCACGTCGAGCCTGCTCCCCATGTGGATGAAGGACTTCTGCAGATTCTCGATGACGATGAGCGGCTCGCTCATGGGCTCACTCGTACCGGAGCCCGTCGACGGGCGAGAGCCTCGACGCCGCGCGGGCCGGATAAAGGGTGGCGATCGTGCAGATGATGAGCGCGGCGACCGCGACCATCGCGTAGTCGCCCTCGTTCACGTTCACCGGCAATCGATCGATGTAATACACCTCGGGATCCAGCCGGACGCCGAAGCGCGCGAGGCCCGAGCAGGCAGCAAACGCCGTGCCCACGCCGAACACGGTGCCGATGCCGCCGATGATGACGCCCTCGAGCATGAAGATGCGCATGATCGCGCCGTCCGAGGCCCCGAGCGCCTTCAGGATCGCGATCTCCTTGCCCTTCTCGGTCACCATCAACAGCAATGTGCAGACGATGCAGAAGCTCGCGACCGCGATGGCGATGGAGAGGATGATGAACGTCGCGATCTTCTCCAGCTTGAGGGCGCTGAAGAGGTTCTTGTTCATCTCCACCCAGTCGCGCACCCGGAGCGGCTCCTTGCCCTCCTCGCTGAGCTTCACGGCCGCGGCCTCGACGAGCGGCGTCACCTCCGCGACCCGCTCGGGATCCGGCACGCGGACGTCGATCTGGCTGATGTGGTCGCCCATGCTGAAGAAGCTCTGGGCGACGTCGAGCCTGATGTACGCGTGCGTCGCGTCGTACTCGTACATCCCGCTGTAGAAGATCGCCGCGACCCGGAACCTGCGCGTCCGCGGCATCACGCCCATCGGCCCGAGCTCGCCCATCGGCGAGAGCAGGGTGATCTCGTCGCCCACGAGCACGTGCAGGCTCTTCGCGAGCTCCTTGCCGATGATCACGCCCGGCAGGACCTTCACGTCCTTCCGCAGCGCCGCCTTCACGGCTGGATCGAGGTCCGCCGAGGCCCGCAGATCCGGCCCCTTGAAGTACGGCTCGCCCCCGGGGCCCCTCCCGATGATCGTGTCGGCCGGCAGATCCGCGAGTTTGTCCGGATCGTCGAGCCAGTCGAAGTTGCCGACCTCGATGTTCTGCTTGAGGTCGATCACCTGCGCGATCGTGTTCGTGTCGATGCCACGCACGAGCGCGCCCGCGGTGTTCGACGCCGACGAGCCCATCGCGTCGCCGGCCACGACCGGCGTCGCCGCCCCGCCCTTCGGCGCGACCGCGAGCCGGATGCCGTCGAGTTTGTCCTCCCAGTCGCCGTAGCCGCCGGGCCTGGTCACGTCGACGACGATGTGCGCGTTGTTGCCCAGGATCTTGCGCTTCAGGTCGGCGCCGAAGCCGCCCATGATGCTCGTCACGGAGCAGAGCGCGCACGAGCTCACGGCGACGCCCGCCATGCTGAGCACGCTGATCACCGTGAGAAAGCCGCTCTTCGTGGCGCGCACGTGCCGCGCGCCCACGTACGAGCTGAAGCCACGGCGCTCGAGGACGTCGAGGATCACCGGCAGGAGCGCGGCCAGCACCGCGACCAGGAAGAGCACGCCCGTGAGCAGCGCGGAGAAGCCGACGATCTCGTCCTTCAGCTTGAACGGCGCGAACCTCTCGCGCGGGGCCCTCGCCGCGAAGTACGAGAGCACGGTGAAGGCAAACCCGGTGAGCGATCCGAAGAGCCAGCCGATGCCCCGCGCGGAGCCCGCTCGCAGGCGCCGGAAGCCGAGCACGGCGAGCCAGACCGCCGCGGAGACGGAGAGGACACGCAGGACGAGGAAGGGGACCTGCTCGGCGCTCAACTGCCGCTCGCCTCGGGCCTGAGGAGGGGGAAGAGGATGACGTCGCGGATCGACGCGGCGCCCGTGAGCAACATCGTGAGCCTGTCGACGCCCATGCCGAAGCCCGCGGTCGGCGGCATGCCGTACTCGAGCGCGCGCACGTAATCGGCGTCGTAGTCCATCGTCTCCTCGGCGCCCTTGGCCTTCTTCTCGACCTGCGCCCGGAAGCGCGCGTCCTGATCCTCGGGATCGTTCAGCTCGCTGAAGGCGTTGCAGAGCTCGCGGCCGTCGACGAAGAGCTCGAACCTGTCGACCAGCGATCCATTCCCGTCCTTCTTCCGCGCGAGCGGCGAGACCTCGAACGGGTAGTCGATGATGAAGACGGGCAGGCTCTTCGACCCGTCCCCACCAGGACTGGTGCGGTAATCCGCCGTGAGGAACGGCTCGGCGAGGTACTCGTACGCGCAGAAGACGCGCTCTCCCTCGGAGTCGCATTTCTTCATGCCCGCGCGGAAGTTCGCCCAGTCGATCTCGCGCTTCTTCTCCTTGGCGGCCTTCGCCCAGGCCTTGATCGGCGCGTCGTCGGCGGCGACGTTCGTCGCGACCTCCGGGGGCAAACCCGAGCGCGAGAGCGCGTTCTCGATGGCCTTCGCCATCGGGACCCGGACGAATTTCTCGAAGGACCACGTGCGCGCCTTCGCCCACGTCGCGTGCTCCTCGGGCAGCACCTGGGCGAGGGCCTCGTCGACGGCGCGCAGCATGGCCTCGGTCTGGTCCATGAGCGTCTCGTACGTGGCGTAGGCCTGGTAGTACTCGAGCATCGTGAACTCGGGGTTGTGCCGCGTGCTGAGCCCCTCGTTCCGGTAACAACGCGCGATCTCGTAGACCCGCTCGAAGCCGCCCACCACGAGGCGCTTCAGGTAGAGCTCCGGCGCGATGCGCATGAAGAGCTCCATGTCGAGCGTGTTGTGGTGCGTCTTGAAGGGCTTGGCCGCGGCGCCGCCGATGATCGTGTGCATCGTGGGCGTCTCGACCTCGAGGAAGCCCTGGCCGTCGAAGAACCGGCGCAGCGCCGAGACGATGAACGTACGAGCCCGGAAGACCGTGGCGACCTCGCGGTTCGCCACGAGGTCGACGTACCGCATGCGGTAACGCGCCTCGACGTCCTTGAAGCTCGTCTTCGTGGGCAACGGGCGATAGGCCTTCGTGAGCAGGCGGAAGCTCGTCGCCTTGACGCTGAGCTCGCCCTTCTGCGTGGCCATGGCCGTGCCGCTGGCCTCGATGATGTCGCCGAGGTCGATCTCCTCGTGCAGGCGCGCGTAGGCCTCGCCGAGCACGGCCTCGTCGCAGTAGAGCTGGAGCTCGCCCGTGCGATCACGGAGTCGCACGAACGAGACGCCGCCCATCTGGCGCAGAAAGAGGACGCGGCCCGCGATCCGGAGCGGCTCGGGCGCGACCTTCTCGGCGTCGTACCGGCCCGCGGCGTTCTTCGCGCCCTCGAAGCGCGCGCGGGCCGAGGCGAGATCCACGAGGGGCTCGCCCGACGTGACGTCGTTCGCGAAGGGATTTTCGGCCCGCTCGCGGAGCTTCGCCGCCTTCGCCTTGCGAACCGCGATGAGGGTCTCCTCCGCGTGTTCCCCGGCCGGCGCTGCGCCTTTTGACGTTTGGGGGCTTCGCTCGGACGAGCCGAGCTGCGCCCCCAAGCCCCCCTTTGCCTTCTTGTCCTCGCTCACACGTCGTCCTCTGCGACCACCTGGCCGCCCTTCTTCAACGTGCCGCCCGCCGCGGCCAGGAGGTATGCCTCGATGAACGGATCGAGGTCACCGTCGAGCACCGCGTCCACGTTGCCCGTCTCCGTCGAGGTCCGCACGTCCTTCACGAGGCGGTAGGGGGCGAGCACGTAGTTACGGATCTGGCTGCCGAAGTTGATCGCGGTCTTCGAGGCCTGGTACGCGGCGTTCTCGGCGTCGCGCCGCGCGAGCTCGCGCTCGTAGAGCTTCGCCTTCAACACCTTGAGCGCCATCGCCCGGTTCTGGTGCTGGCTGCGCTCGGCCCGGCAGACGATGTTGATCGTCGGATCCGGCAAGTACCGCAGGCGCACCGCCGTCTCGACCTTGTTCACGTTCTGCCCGCCCTTGCCGCCGGCGCGCATCGTCGTGATCTCGATGTCCTTCTCGTTGACCTCGATGTTGATGTCGTCGCCGACCTCGGGCGTGACCTCGACCGCGGCGAACGCCGTCTGACGCGTGTGATCCGCGTTGAACGGGCTCATGCGCACGAGGCGGTGCACGCCGCTCTCCGAGCGCAGATAACCGTACGCGCTCGGGCCCGAGACGGTGATCGAGACGGCGTCGATGCCGGCCTCGTCGCCGTCCTGGTAGTCGATGATCTCGGTCTTGTAGCCGCGACGCTCGCAGTACCGCAGGTACATGCGCATCAGCATCGCCGCCCAGTCCTTGGCGTCGGTCCCGCCGGCGCCCGGGTGGATGCTGATGATCGCGTTCGAGCCATCGGCCGGGCCGCTCAGCATGCGCTCGAGCTCGGCCTTGCGCATACGCGCGTCGAGCTCCTCGACCTGCGTCTCGCAGTCGGCGATCGCGGCCTCGTCGTTCTCCGAGGCGGCGAGCTCCAGGTACTCGGCGGCGTCGTCGACCGCGCGGCCGAGCGTCTGCGCGACCTCGAGCTTCTGCTCGACGTCCGCGCGCTTGCGCAGGGTGGCCTGCGCCTTCGTTTGATCGTTCCAGAACCCAGGCTCGAGCGACTTTTGCGTCAGCTCGGCGAGCATGCGCGTGAGCTTGGGGACGTCAAAGATGCCCCCTTAGCGCAGCATAGCGCCTTTTGAGGTCTTCGATTTTCTCGCGGGTCTCGGACAGCATGGGCGGCGGTTTATTCGATTTCCGCCGCCCACGCTAGCCTGATCAGGAGGGACTGCTTCCGATCACGTGGGATCGGGGCCGGGCGTCTTCTCGCCGTTCGGGGGCAGCTCGGGCTTCTTGATGTACTCCTGCGGGATCTCGCCCGTCAGCGATTTCAAGAAGGCCACGATGTCCACGACGTCCGCCTCGGGCAGCTCCTTGCCGAGCTGGTGGTAGGCCATCGCCTGCACCGTCGCTTCGAGCCTGTCGATCGAGCCGTCGTGGAACCACGGGCCCGTCTCGGCCACGTTGCGCAGCGTCGGGACGCGGAAGACCATCTTGTCCTCGTCCTTCTTCGTGACGTCGTAACGGCCGAGGTCCTTCTGGTTCGGGTACGCCTTGATGAGCCCGAGCTTCTGGAACGTCGAGCCGCCGAGGGCGCTGCCGCTGTGGCACGAGGTGCAGCCGTTCTGCACGAACTTCGTCAGGCCCGCGCGCTCCTGATCCGTCAGCGCCGTCTTGTCGCCGCCCATGTACTTGTCGAAGCGCGAGGGCGTCACGAGCTGCCGCTCGAACGCGCCGATCGCCTTCGCCAGGTTGTCGTACGAGATCGGCTCCTTGTCGTCCGGGAAGGCCTTCTTGAAGGCGTCCTCGTAGCCCGGGATCGACTCGAGCACCGCGACGACGCTCTTCTCGTCCTTCATGGCCATCTCGATCGGGTTCAGGATCGGGCCCTTGGCCTGGTCCTCGAGCGTGCCCGCGCGGCCGTCCCAGAACTGCGCGACGAAGCCGCCGGCGTTGTACACGGTGGGCGCGTTGCGGCCGCCGAGCTGGCCTTTGTGGCCCTTCGAGACCTTCGTGCCGTCGACGCCGTACTTGTCGAGCATGTGGCACGAGTTGCACGAGAGGTCCTGGTTCTTCGAGAGCCGGTTCTCGTAGTAGAGCATGCGCCCGAGAGCGACCTTCTCGGCCGTGATCGGGTTCGTGTCGGTCTCGCCGCTCTTCGCCTCGTACTTGGCGGGCAACGTGCCGAAGTTGTTCTTCATGTCCGCGAGGTCGAGCTCCGCGAGCTTCGCGGCCTCGGCCGCAGCGTTCGCCCCCTTCTTTTTCTGCTGGAACGGGAGCGGCGTGGCCTCACGTTCGCCGCAGCCGGCGCCTGCGAACGCCGCGGCAGAGATCAAGAGCAGTGGCAGGAACAGGCGGAAGCGCATCGGTGACGTGTCTCCTCGCAAGATCGAGCCCGAGGTGCGTGGATCGGGCTCTCGGCGCTTCGTCTTAGGTGACAACACCGGGCGGCGTCAACGATCGGCTGCCGGAACGGCGGAGAGAGCCGGAGGTGCCGCAACGGAAGCCGCAACGAATCACGAGGTCGGGCTCGGCCGCCGCAGCGAACGCATCCGCGCCACCCCGTCGCGACGCGGCATCGTGGTGGGTTAGTATGCCCGAGAACGGGGAGGAGGCGCCGTGGGAGCGACGCTGGACACGTGGGGCGCGACGATCCTCTACGGCCTGCTCGGCTGGCTCGCGGGGCTCGCCGCGTTGCTCGGGCTCGGGGCGCTCTTGAGCGAGCTCACGCTGCGCGCGGCGACCGCGGCGCCGACGTCGGCCGACACGAACACGACGGGCGCGGACAGGTGGCTGCGGCGCATCTACGGCGTCGTTCTCTGGGCCTGCTGCGCCTTCACGCTGCTCTCGTCGTGGGTGATGCTGAAGAGCTTCTTCTTCCGGCCGAAGGAGAGCGAGCCCGGGGACAAACTCGACCTCGCAGAGCACCCGAAGCTCCGCGGGGTGCTCGAAGAGGTGGCCGGGCGCATCGGCACGCGGCCGGTGGACAGCGTGTACATGACGCCCGCGACCGAGGTCGGCGTCCTCGAACGTGGCGGCCTCTTGCGGCAGCTCACGGGCCGGACGGAGCGGTGCCTCGTGCTCGGCGCGGGGGTGCTCGACGGCTTCCCGATCGGCGCGTTCAAGGCCATCCTGGCCCACGAATACGGGCATTTTCACAACGAGGACACGGCCGGCGGCGGCTTCGCGCTGGCCGTACGGCGGAGCGTGCTCACGAACCCGGCGTGGCTGTGCGAGCGCGGGCTCCACAAGGTCTTCCTGCGGATCTCGCAGGGCGCGTCGCGCTTGCAGGAGGTGCTCGCGGATCGATGGGCGGCCTTCGCGTACGGCGCGGAGGCGTTCACCGAGGGCCTGAAGCACGTGATCGATCGGTCGATCCGCTTCGACGTGTACACGCGCGTGGTGCTCTCGGAGGTGATCGAGCAGCGGCGCGCGCTCGCGAACCTCTACCGATACCGCGTCCGCGGACAAACACCGGCGGAGGCCGAGATCGAGAGGGCGATCGACGAGGCCATCCACGCCGAGCCCTCGCCCTACGACAGCCACCCCTCGCCGAAGGATCGTCTCGCCTGGGTGAACGCGCTGCCGAAGCGCGTGATCGAGCGCTCGCCCGACGACACGCTCGAGGTGTGGGAGCTCTTCGCGGACCGGGCGAAGATCGAGGAGCAGATGACGAAGAAGATCCGCGAGGCCGTGGCGATGAGCCACGGGGTGGTGATCCCCGCGGGCGAACCCACGTGAAATCAGGCCATCTCGAGGAAGAGCCGATCCGGGTTCTCGAGGTAGCCGATGATCTCGTAGGCGAACGCCGCGCCGACGTGGCCGTCGATGATGCGGTGATCGAAGGACAAACTGAGCAGCATCACGTCCCCGATCACGATCTGGCCGTCCCGCACCACCGGCTTCTGCTTCATCTGGTGGATGCCGAGGATCGCGACCTCGGGGAAGTTCAGGATCGGCGTCGCGAAGAGGCCGCCCTGCGCTCCGAGCGAGGTGATCGTGAAGGTGGAGTTGCCGAGGTCCTCCGCGCGGACCTTGCCGGCCTTCGTGTCCTCGCCGAGGCGCTGGATGTCCTTCGCGATGTCGAGGATGCTCTTGCGATCGGCGCGACGCACGACGGGCACCATGAGGCCCGCCTCGGTGGCAGACGCGATGCCGATGTCGTAGTAGCGGCGCTGCACGAGCTCCTGCGTGCTCTCGTCGAAGGCGCTGTTCAGCGAGGGGTGCTTCTTCAGCGCGGCGACGACGGCCTTCACGAAGAAGGGCAGGAACGTGAGCTTCACGCCGGCCTTGTCCGCCGCGGGCTTGAGCCGCGCGCGGAGCTCCTTCAGCGCCGTGACGTCACACTCCTCGACGAACGTGAAGTGCGCCGCGGTGTGCTTCGAGCGGGCCATCTGCTCGAAGATCCGCTTGCGCACGCCGCGCAGCGGGGTCCGCTCCTCGAGCGCCTCCTCGCCGGCCGGAGGCGGCGGGACCCGCACGGGCGTGGGCGCCTTCGTGACAGGCACGATGGGCGCCGTCGCGGACACAGGCGCGGGCGCAGGCACGGTCGTCGGGAGCGACTCGGGCACGTGCGAGGCCGCGGCCGTGTGCATCGCCTGCGGCGCAGCGGCCACGGGCGCCGCGATCGCGCCGCGGACGTCGTCCTTCGTGACCCGCCCGCTCGGACCCGTCGGCGTCACGCGCCGCAGGTCCACGCCGAGGTCCCGCGCGAGCTTGCGCGTGGCCGGCGTGGCGAGGGGTTTTTCGTTGTAGTACGCGGCGACGGGCGGCGCGGAGACCCCGTTCGTCGTGTGCGAGGCCGCGATCGGCATGAGGTTCATGCCGGGCAGGTCCTCCTTGATGTCGCCGACCGCGGTCGCCGCCGGGCCTTGATCCTTCGCGGCGCTGGCCGCCGTCCCCGCCGTGGGCTCGGCCGCGGCAGAGGGAGCGATGTGCGCGGGCGCGGCCTTCTCGGCCCCGGCCCCGTCGAGGTCGAAGACGACGAGCACGGAGTGCACGGCGACGACCTGGCCCTCCTTGGCGCGCGTCTCGACGATCTTGCCGGCCTTCGGCGCGGTGATCGTGACCGTGGCCTTGTCCGTCATCACCTCGACCATCGGCTGGTCTTCCTTGACGACGTCGCCCGGCGCGACGAGCCACTTGACGATCTCGCCCTCGGTGACGCCCTCGCCGATGTCGGGCAGCTTGAACTCGAAGCTCGCCATCTCAGTACCTCGCGGTCTCGATGATCGCCGGCAGGATGCGGTGGGAGAGCGGCAGGTACTCCATCTCGAGCGTGTACGGGAAGGGCGTGTCGAAGCCGGTCACGCGCTTCGGCGGCGCCTCGAGGTGGAGGAAGGCCTTCTCGTTGATGAGCGCGACGATCTCGCCGCCGAGCCCGCAGCTCTTCGGCGCCTCGTGCACCACGACCACGCGGCCCGTCTTCTTCACGGACGTGATGATCGTCTCGATGTCGAGCGGCCAGAGCGTGCGCAGGTCGATGACCTCGCAGTCGATGCCCTGCGCCGCCGCCTGGTTCGCCGCCTCGAGCGCCTCGTAGAGCATCGCGCCCCAGACGACGATCGTGACGTTCTGGCCCTTGCGCACGACGCTCGCCTTGCCGAGCGGCACCGTGAAATCACCCTCGGGGACCTCGCCCTTCGCCGCGCGGTAGATGCGCTTCGGCTCGAAGAAGAGGACCGGATCCGGGTCGCGGATCGAGGCGAGCAGGAGGCCCTTCGCGTCCGCCGGGTTCGAGGGACAAACCACCTTGAGGCCGGCGACGTGGATGAACTGCGCCTCCGGGGACTGCGAGTGGTAATGGCCGCCGCGGATGCCGCCGCCCGTCGGCGTGCGAATGACGAGCTTCGCCGGATACTCGCCGCCCGAGCGATACCGATACTTCGCGAGCTCGGAGACGATCTGGTCGTACGCGGGGAAGATGAAGTCGGAGAACTGGATCTCCGGGACCGGGACCAGGCCGTAGAGGGCCATGCCGATCGCCGTGCCGATGATGCCACCCTCGGAAAGCGGGGTGTCGATCACGCGGTCGTCGCCGAACTCGTCGAAGAGGCCCTGCGTGACGCGGAAGACGCCGCCGACCTTCCCGACGTCCTCGCCGAGGACGACGACGCGCTGATCACGCCGCATCTCGTGGCGGAGGGCGTCGTTGATGGCCTGGACCATGTTCATCTGAGGCATCGTGCTATCTCTCCGTGACCTTCTCGAAAGGAGGGCGGGGGCATCCCCCGATCAGTGGCCGTGCCCCTTGGCGCGGGGGCCACGCAAGAGCTCGTCGCGCTGCTCTTGCAGGTGCCAGGGCAGCTCGCCGAAGACGTCCTCGAACATCGACTCGAGCGAGGGCAGCGCCGTCTTCTCGGAGACCGCGATCGCGGCCTTGAGCTCGGCGTCGAGCTCGGCCTCGAGCTCCTTGTCCTGCGCGTCGGTCCAGCCGATCGTGCGCTCGATGTAGCGGCGAAGGCGCGGGATCGGATCGAGCTTCTTCCAGGGATCCACGCCCGCCTCGGGCCGGTAGGCCTTGGGATCGTCGCTCGTCGAGTGGCCCGAGAGGCGGTAGGTGAGCGCCTCGATGATCGTCGGGCCCTCGCCCCGCGCCGCGCGGGCGACCGCGTCACGCGTCACCTTGATGACCGCGAAGAGGTCGTTGCCGTCGCAACGCACGCCGGGCACGCCGTACGCGACGCCCTTCTGCGCGAAGGTCTCGCTCGCGGTCTGGCGCTCGGTCGGCACGCTGATCGCCCAGCCGTTGTTGCGGCAGAAGAACACCACCGGGGTCTTGAACACGCCGGCGAAGTTCATGCCGTTGTGGAACTCGTTCGAGCTCGTGGCGCCGTCGCCGAAGTACACGAGCGCCGTGAGGTCCTCCTTGCGGATCTTCGCGGCCCAGGCGAACCCGACGGCCTGCGTGATCTGCGTCCCGATCGGCGAGCTGACCGAGCCGAACTTGCCGCGCTTCCAGGTGTAGTGGTCCGGCATCTGCCGACCCTTCACCGGGTCGTTCGTGTTGCCGAACATGTTGTCGACGTACCGCTGGAGGGGCATGCCGCGCCAGAGCGCCGCGGCGAACTCGCGGTAACACGGGAAGATCCAGTCGTTCTCCCGCATCGCGAAGGCGCTGCCGAGGATCGAGGCCTCCTCGCCGAGGCAACCGATGTGGAAGCCGATGCGCCCCTGCCGCTGCAGGAGGACGAGGCGCTCGTCGAGCAAACGCGCGCGGACCATGGCGCGGTAGAGCGTGAGCACCTCGTCGCTGCGAAGACCAGGATCGTTCGCCGGATCGAGGGTGCCGTCGTCGCGGAGAACACGCACGACGTCGGGCGCATGCGCGTCGAGCGGATGCCGCGCGACCGGGTGAACGGAGCCGTCCGTGCTGCCTCCCGAGGCAGTGGAGGCGAGGCTCGATGCGGGTTGGGTGGCGGTGCTCATGATGGCGCCCGGACCCTAGTCAAAGGGCGACGGAATGGCCAGGGGACAAGCGAGCTCCCCGGCATTTTACAACACACCGCGTCGCGATTGTTGCGACTGCGAAAAGCCCACAGAACACGCCGGCAATCATTGCGCGAATTCGTGCTGCACCTGCAGCATGCTACGAGATGCAACGAGATAAAAGAGGCGGGGCGAGCGCCAAAGCTCAGACGGTGCCGAGGGCCTCGCTGGCCTCGGCGATCGCCGCGTCGACCGCCGCCTCGCCGAGCGTGAAGCGCTGCGCGAGCCGCTCGAGCAAGGCGCGCTCCGCAGGCCGGACGCCGCCGGAGGCGCGCGCCATGATCGCCGCGATCCGCAGCACCTCACGCTGGTGATCCCGCTGCGTGATCATCTGCGCGATGTGCGCGACGCGCTCGTCTTCGCTCTCGCGCTTCTGCGCGGAGGCGAGCTCGCCGAAGAGGGCCTCGACCTGCTCGGGCGAGACCTTGCCGTCGCAGCCGATGCCCACGATGGCCCGCAAAACGGCGTCCTCGGTCGTGGTGATCGGGCCGTCGGAGGTGGCCACGAGGTACGCGCTCTCGACCGTGCCCTCGAAGAGCGCCGCCGCCGCAGGATCGAAGCCGGAAGGAGCCGTGGCCTCGTCCCCGACCGGACGGCTCTGCGCGAGGCGCGCCGCTTGCGCCAGGATCGAGTGCCGCACGCCACGCGGGGCGTTCGGCCCAGGCTGCGCGATGCACTGCGTGACGCGCTCGATGAACTTCTCGTCAGGGGCACTCATGCCGGGACACCTTCCCTCGACGCCCCTTTTCACACACTCCGGACGAAACGCCAAGCCCCGGCGCCCGTCGCCTTCACCGCCGCACGAGCGACGCCGCCGGGACGAGGCCCGCCGACTCGGCCTTCTTGCCGAGCGGGATCTCGACGCTCGAAGGAGAGCCGAGCTCCAGGGCGACACGCGCGGCCTCACGACGCGCGACGTCGAGCCGCGCTTCGAGCTCGGCCTGCACGTCGCCGCCCTCGCCGCCTTTTTCCCGCAAGAGGCTGCGCAGGAAGACCTCGGCCGCGCGGTAGCTCGACCGGACGAGCGGGCCAGACGCGGCGTAGAGGAAGCCCAACGCGAGGGCCTCTTCCTCGTACCGCGCGAAAGTCTCGGGCGGGACGAAGCGCAAGACGTCGTGGTGCTTGGGCGTGGGCCGGAGGTACTGGCCGATCGTGACGACGTCGACGCCGACGGCGCGAAGATCGCGCATGGTCTCGACGACCTCGTCGTCGGTCTCGCCGACGCCGACCATGATGGAGCTCTTCGTCAACTGTCCCTCGATCCCCGCGGCCTTCGCGCGGGTCTTCGCGCGCTCGAGCACGGCGAGGGACTGGTCGTAGCTCGATCGCACGTCGCGCACGGTGCGCGTGAGGCGGCGGATGGTCTCGACGTTGTGCGCGAAGACGTCGGGCCTGGCCTCGACGACGGTGTCGACGGCGGAGAGGTGGCCCGAGAAGTCGCCGACGAGGGTCTCGACGAGGATGTCGGGGCGGAGGTCCTTCAAGCGCTGGACGGTGCGCGCCACGTGCTCGGCGCCGCCGTCGAGCAGGTCGTCGCGGTTGACCATGGTCATGACGACGTACTGGAGATCGAGCCGCGCGATGGCGCGCGCGACGTGCTCGGGCTCGCGGGTGTCGACGGCGCCGCGCGGGTTGCCGGTGGTGACGGCGCAGAAGCGGCAGCCACGGGTGCAGACGTCACCGAGCAGCATCACGGTGGCCGTGCCCTCGCGCCAGCACTCGCCCACGTTGGGGCAACGCGCCTCCTCGCAGACGGTGTGGAGATCGAGCTCGCGGAAGGTCTGCTTGAGGTGATGGTAGGTGTCGCCGCCGGGCGCGCGGACTTTGAGCCAGGGGGGCTTGGGGGCGAAGCGGGAAGCGGCGGTCATGGATTCCGTTCTTAGGCCACGGCGAGGCGGGAGCAAGGGACTCGCGTGATCCACGAGCGTGCAGTCATGCGGGGCTGCGCCGAACGCGACCACGAGGCTTCGAGGCGAGCGGGGCGCGGCGCGCCTCGCCGAACACGTCGTCGAGGGTCTCCGCCGTGAGCAGCCGGACGCCCCAGCGGCTGAGCGTGGCCTCGTCGGCGTCGGCGATCCGGGCGCGGGCAGAGGCCGGCAGAGCGCCGAAGCGCGCGGTGAGGAGCTTGCGCAGGAGTCGCGCTTGCCCCTCCATGCGGCCTTCGACGCGGCCTTCGACGCGGCCTTCGACGCGGCCTTCGACGCGGCCCCGCTCGACGCCCCGCTCTTCGATCTCGTCTATCCAGGTCATGATCGCGTCTCCCACCTTCGAGCTCGTCGCGCTCTCCAGGATCTCTCCGACCATCGCCGCGCCGATACGCTCGTGCGTGGCTGCAAGATACCGCAGCAACACGCCGAGTGCAGCAAGGCCGTCCTTGGCCAGGAGCACCTCGTCGAGCGCCTTCCCGATCCGATCGATCTCTCGCTCGAACCGAAGATCGTCGCCCGCCACGGACAGACACCAGAGCACGACCTGTCCGAGCGAGGTGAGCGCCTGCTCCACGAGATCCCCCGCCCGCCCGCCGCCGAGGTCGATCAGCCGGACCTCGAACTGCGGGACGAACGGGAGGACGGCAGGCCGAACGATCTCGTCCATCGGCACGAGGTCCTGGAACGCCGTGGCCGCCGTCCAGCCCGCCTCGCTGTGATGCACGACGATGGGGATGATCGGCGGCAGCTCTTTCAAGGCCGGGTCGTCGCGGACGAGCTGCTCCCAGAGCCGCATCATGTAGACGCCCATGCGAAAGACCATGAGCGGCTCGACGTCGCGCTGCTGCTCGACGAGGGCGTGGAAGTACACGCTTTTCCCGCGGATGCGCGCGGAGAACACGAGGTCACCGTGGCGATGGCGTAACGCGCGGTCGACGAAGCTGCCCTGCTCGAGCCGCAAGCTTCTCCAGTCGATCCAGGCGGAGAGCGCCGCTGGCAGCGCCGCCCGGAGCAGGCCGATGGCGTGCTCGCGCTGGGAAAACGCCCACTTGAAGAGCGCGTCGTGCGGCTGGGGCAGACGGCCCCGACGGCGTGGCTTGGGCATGACCGGGGACGTTTGCCCAGGGAGCCCGGGGAAAACAAGTTTTACGCGACGGCTGTCCGAGGGAAGCGCGTGGCTACTACGATCGGTCTTCCGGATGGAGGGAGCCGGAGAGCATCCGATGATGGACACCCGAGCAGTCGACCGAGAGGTGATCGAGCGCGTGCTGTCGGAGTACGCCGCGATCCCGTACGCACACGGAGACGTGCAGACGCAGACGGTGTTCGACCGGGAGCGCGGGCACTACCTCTTGATGATCGTGGGACGCGAGGGGAGGAAGCGGGTGCACGGGTGCCTCGTGCATGTGGATGTCGTGGGGGAGGACGTGGTCATCCAGCGGGATGGCATCGAGCATGGGATCGCGCCGGAGCTCGTGCAGGGTGGGATCGCGGCGGAGAGGATCGTGCTCGCGTTCCATGTGTACGGGGCGAAGAGGTATTCGGAGCTTTCGGCGGCGTGAGAGATTGAAATCGTGCGTAGGCTCGGAAAGAACCCGAATGAATATCTCGACCGGATTCCACCGCAGCATCGGGTAGGGTTCGCGGACGCCGTCGCGCCGTTCCCGCTCGATGGCACTGAAGGTCGAGGCGGCCATCACGACGACCACGCCACGCTCCCCCTCCGTCGCCCCCCTTCCCCGCCACGCCCCCTCCACGCTCCTCCTCCGTAGCTCCCCCACCCCGCGACGCCCCCGCCACGGTCCCCCTCCGTATCCACCTCCCGTCCGAACCCTGCTCCCACGGACGCCCACCGTGAATCTTTCCCGTCCGGCAGCGTTTCTCTCGCACCCCTACTTCAAGGAGGCACGTCGATGGGAAACCTCAAGGACATCTCCACCGCCCGGATGGTTCGTATCACCGAGGCATGGCTCGACCCCGCGCGTGATCGCCCCACGATCGAAGCGCTCCCCTCGGGCTCCACCCTCCTCGGCAAGGTCGAAACGGCCCACGCAGGCCTGCTCTCCACCCAGAAGAGAGACCTCTCCGCCTCGAAAGAGCTCTCCGCCCTCTCCGAGAAACAAGCCGCCGCCGACAAACGTCACGACCGCAAGATCCGCGCTTCCTGGTTCGTGCTCACCGGCTTCGCCGAGGCCGCCGACGATCCAGAGGACGCCGAGGCCATCCTCGCGGCGCGGGACGAGCTCCTCCCGAACGGGCTCAGCGCGACGAAGGAGAGTTATCACGACGAGGCCGGCGCCGTGGAGCTCACCGAGGCGCGGATCTCCGAGAAGACACGCGCGCTCCTGAAGAAGCTGCCCGTGCCCGGCGGCAAGGCGTGGAACGTCGTCGAGGACTGGTTCGAAGCAGGTCGCGAGCTCGGGCAGCTCGAAGATGAGAAGGAAAAACGCACGGCCGCCGCCGGCGCCACGAGCCCGTCGAAGATGGACGCCCTCAAGGCGCGCAACTTCTGGATCAAGGTCGCGCGACACGTCGAGACGACCCTCGAGCTCGAAGGCGCGAGCGAAGTGATCGTCAGCGCCATCCTCGGACCGCTGCGCGCAGCCGAGAAGGAGACCACGCGGCGCACGTCGTCGAGCGAGCTCGCCGAAGACGTCGCCGCGACGCAGCCCGCAGCGCCCGCCTGAGACCTACGCCCCCGCCTCCCCCGCCCGCGCAATCTCCCCCGCGGCATACTCGCCCCGCTCCGTGAAGATCGCCGTGATCAGCTCCGCCGGCGTCACGTCGAACGCCGGGTGCCGCGCCGGTACACCTTCCGGCACCAGCACCGACCCTCCCACCCGCACAACCTCGTCCCGGCTCCGCTCCTCCAGCGGGATGTGGTCGCCGTCGAGCGTCGCCAGATCCACCGTGCTCCACGGCGCGGCCACGTAAAACGGCACCCCGTGGTGCTTCGCCAGGCACGCGAGCCCGTACGTGCCGATCTTGTTCGCGATGTCCCCGTTCCGCGCGATCCGATCCGCGCCCACCACGATCGCCGTCACCTCGCGTCGACGCAGGAAATGCCCCGCCATCGAGTCCGTGATCACCTCGACCGGGATCCCGTCCTGCGACAGCTCCCACGCCGTCAGCCGCGCGCCCTGCAGGTACGGCCTCGTCTCGTCCGCCAGGACCCGCACCTGCTTGCCCGCCTCCGCCGCCGCACGGACCACCCCGAGCGCCGTGCCATATCCGCCCGTCGCCAGCGCGCCGGCGTTGCAATGCGTCAGGATCGTCGCGCCATGCGGGATCCGCGCCGCGCCCACCCGGCCCATCCGCCGGCAGGCCTCGAGGTCCTCCACGTGGATACGTCGCGCGAGCGCCGCGAGATCCGCCACGCGCTCCTCGGCCGGCTCGTGCGCGTGCGCCTCCGCCGACGCGAGCATCCGCGAGACCGCCCACGAGAGGTTCACCGCCGTCGGCCGCGCCGCCACCAGCATGCTCGCCGCCGCGCGAAGGCCCGCCACGTACCGCGAGGCCTCCGCCGGACGTAGCGCCCGCGCAGCCAGCACCATGCCGTACGCCGCCGCGATCCCGATCGCAGGCGCGCCCCGCACCACCATCGCGCGGATCGCCTCCGCGACCTCCTCGACCGAGCGCAACGTCGCGTAGACCTCGCGCGCCGGGAGATCCCGTTGATCCAGGAGAAACACGCGGTCGCAGCTCTCCGCGAGCTCGGCCGCCGAGTATCCCGCGCCCGAGAGCGCCGGGGATGGATACCAGGGCGGTGGCGCCACCGTGGTCACGAGTGTCCCCCTTGCCCGTTCTTGGGTCCCTCCGCAGCGCGGGCGAGCTCGAGGCGACCCCGGATCTCCTCCGCCACCATGGCGAAGTCCTCGGCCGCCTCGGCCTTCTTCCCATCGAGGTAGGCCCTTAGCCCCTCGATCGCCGTGAGCGCGATGCTCGCGTTCACGCCCCTCTGCGAGAGCGCCTCGATCACGTCGCCGTTCTTCAAAAGATCCTCGAGGTCGTCGAACACGCTCGAGATCTCCCGGGTGGGATCCACGGAGAACGTAGATCCCGATCCGATCGTCCGGTCGTCATCGTCGCTCGAGGCCATGGTTCACTTCTTCTTGTCGACGGTCTCGGTCGTCGTCGGGAGCGCCGAGAACGGGAAATGCGGCGGCTCATGGCCAGGCGCGCACTGGTACTTCGAGAAATCGGTCACGCCCTCGCTGCGCAAGAGCGCCTCGTCGATCCAGGCCTTGCCCGGCCGCGCCGAAGGCTCCTTGGTGATCAAAGCGAGCGTCGCGTCCGCGAGGATGTCCGCCTTGCGCCAGAACTCCGGGCCCCCGAGGCCGAAGTTGATGGTCGCGTAGCTCTCGATCGCCGTCGCCGGCCAGAGCGCGTTCGCCGTCACGTTGTGCGCCTTCGCCTCCTCCGCGATCGCCAGCGCGATCATCGTCATGCCGAACTTGGAGACCGCGTACGCCCCATGGTGCGCGACCGCATTCGCGTCGACCGGCGGCGACATCATCACGATGTGCCCCCACTTGCGCTCGATCATGTGCGGCAAGGCCGCGCGCGCGAGCGCGAACGACGCACGCACGTTGATGCCCATCACGAGGTCGAACTTCTTCATCGGCGTCCCGAGCACGTCCGCCCACCAGAGCGCGCCCGCGTTGTTCACGAGCACGTCGAGCCGGCCGAAGTGCGCCGCCGCCTGCGCGACCGCCGCCTCGCACGCGTCGGCGTCACGCACGTCGAGCTTGATCGGCAAGGCGCGACGGCCGAGCGCCTCGACCTCCTTCGCCACGCTGTGGATCGTCCCCGGGAGCCGGGGGTTCTGCTCGACCTCCGACTTGGCCGCGACGACGACGTCGGCGCCCTCCCGCGCACAAGCGAGCGCGACCGCGCGACCAATGCCCCGGGAGGCGCCCGTGATGAAGACAACCCTGTTCTCGAGCCGCATGGCGGGTTCCATACTGCACGCAGGCACCCTCCGCGACGGATTTCGTCGCCCGAGGGGCGCGCGCCGTCAACGCCGCCCTTTGCTCCGCTTTCGTGTTCCCTGCACGATCCGAGCCGCGTCACGCGGGGGCTTTTTGCTCGCCTCCAAGAGGCCCGCGATCCGCGCGGCCTCCGCGTTCTTCAGGCCTCCCCGGCGCAGCGCCGCGATGGCCTGCGAGACGACCTCGCGTGTCTCCGGGCGCTTCGCCGACGTCTTGCCCTCGAGCCACGCGACGACCTCGGGGAAACGCGCCGCGAGCACCGCGACCTCGGCCGGCATCCCCTCACGCAAGGTGCGCAGGCCCTGGGAGCGCTCCGCCGCGCGAGGCGACACGTCGGCCAGCACGAACGCCTCCTCGAGCCGCGCGAGCACCTCCTCGGGGCCCCGCAGCCGATCGAGGACCTCCCGATCCGCGAGCGCCGCGAGCACGACGTGCGCGTGGAAATACCCGTCGGTCCACGTCACGAGCTCACGCAGCGCCTCCTCGCCCCGCACGAGGAGCACCTCGCGCAGCGCAGAGACGATGCCCATGCGGACGAGGTGGCGCGGCTCGTCCGCGAGGTCGTGCAGCGTGGTCATGGCCGCCCGCGCGTCGAAACCGGCGAGGGCCCGCTGCGCGAGCGCGTGCGCCGCGACGATCACGGGATACTCGCCGGGCGAGGCGAGCAGGGCGCGGACGAGCGCGTCGGCCTTGCCTCGGCGCGCGGCGATCAGGATGCCGACGGTACGCGCGAAGTCGAGGTTCGGACGCGTGCCGGGCAGGTTCGAGTGGCGATCGAGCACGTCGAGCAGCCCGCGCAGGGGGCCACCCGCGAGGACCCCATCGAGGGCCGCGTCGAGCTTGCTGGGTTGTTCTGTCATCGGCCTGGAACCTAGAACCCGATCGTGGCGCCGAGTTCGGGCGTGAGCACGAACGTAACGACGGGCAGCGTGATGTTCGCCCGCAGGCCCACGCTGATCGCGACCCGCTCGAGCGGCGCATACTGCAGGCCGCCGCCGAGCGAGAGGAAGCCCTGCCCGGCTTGCTTGTACGCCTTCAAGGACTGGATCCGAGGCTCGACGCGGCTGCCCTCGAACTCGGGGTTGCCCGGCTGCGTGCAAGGGCTGCTCTGATCGGCCGGGTTCGCCGCGCCGCACCGCACGCCGTCCTCGAGCACCTCCACGTCGACGGGCGTGTCGATCTGCGCGAGCCCGGCCGCCGCGAAGACGAACGGGCGCGCGCCGAGGCTGCCGAACGGGTTCTTGCCGATCACGTAGGTGCCACGCAGCTCGGCGTGCACCGGCAGGAAGCTCGCGTCGTCGTCGCTCGAGGTCCGGAACGCGAAGCCGAGGCGGACGCCCGCGAGGATGTTGTCCATGAAGAGCCGGTCGTAGCCGGCGATGATGCGGATCGTGGAGAGCGCGAGGCCCGCGGAGACGTTGTTCCCGATGCCGGGCGTGGGCGCGCCGAGGTAGCGGCTGCCGTCGTTACGCACGCAAACGAAGTGATCACGGTCCTGCACGTCGACCGCGCAGACGTCCTTGCCCGAGAAGATCGAGATGTCCGGCGCGATGGAGATCGACACCCAGTTCTTCTTCGGCCCCGTGTCCTTCGGCTCGTCGACGATCGAGGGCTTCTGCGTGCACTCGCCGCCCACGCACGAATAACCCGCGTTGCACTGGTTGTCGTCGAGGCACTGCTTCGGCCCCGCCTCGACCTTCACGCAGAGCTCGGGCGGCGCGAAGCCTGGCCAGCTCGGCGGATCACCCTCGATGCGCGGCTTGATCGCCGTGCTCAAGGGCTGCGCGCGCGAGCCCGCGCCCGTCACGATCGCGCCGTCCGCGTCGGTGATCGTGATGAAATAGTCGAGCTTGCCTTCCTTCGTGACGTCGGTGCACGGCACGTTGATGCCGAAGCCGAACTCGCCGACCTTCTTCATCACGAGCGTCTTCCAGTCGCCCGCGCCCGGGGCCAGGTACGTGACCGTGACCTTCTTCGCGTCCTCCAGGAGCTCCGGCGCGAGCCGCACGTAGAGCGGCACCGGCGTGTTGATGCGCTGCTCGGCCGGCGGCGCGTGCGTCATGCCTTGCCCCGAAGGCGCAGGTGCCCCCCCCGCTGCGGCCGCGCCGTCGAGCTTGAGCTGCTTGCGCGCGTTCTCGTAGGCGTACTTCACCTCGGCCGAGCTCATGTCCTCGTCGGGCTTCGTGTCCCTGTCGAGGGTCAGCGCCTCGACGAAGGCCTCGCGCGCGTCCTCGAGCTGCTTCTTGCCGCCCGCGAGCACCACGCCCAGCGCCACGAGCGCCCGCGCCTTCACGCTCGGCGTGCATTTGTCCGCGCCACACGCGTCGATCGCCGTACGCAAGCGCTTTTCAGCCTGGTCGAACTTCGTCTCCAGGTAGTCCACATCCATCGCTTGCGTGATGGCCTTCTCGGTCTGCGCGTCCTTCGGCGCCGCCGCGCGTGCAGGCAGAGCCCAGAGGAGCGGTGAGCCGAACGCGACGAGCGAAAACACCGCGCGAAAACCGAAGCCCGAGGGAAGCATCGGGCGAACTCTACCTTAACGACACGCGCGGCCGGAAGAACTCGGTCCGCCGCCGCGCCACAGGTTCTCCACAGGCCTGTGGATAAGCTGCGGAGGGAGGCTCGGGCAGCCTGGTCGATCCGGCTGGGACACGCGGGCTGCCGCGCCGGCCCTCGCCGTAGTAACAGAACGGCCGTGGACGTTCTCGACAAGCGCGGGGGGATCCCGCTCGTCTCGCGCGCCGCCCGCGGCGACACGCTGCTCGCCTCGCACGACGCAGGTTCACTCACCGAGCGCCTGGTCGCGCGCGGCGGATCACCTTCGGCCGCTCGCTCGGCCGCCGCCCGGATCGTGCGGCACGCCTTCTCCCGCGACGACGCCGCAGAGATCCCCTGGGGCCGCTCGACCTTCGCCGACCTCGGCATCGGCGCCTGGGCCCACGAGGCGCTCGACGCCCTCGATCCCGCGCCGGCCCTCACGCTGCACGAGCGCGCGCCCGCGGAGGACGGCACGATCCGGCTGCTATTTCGCGCGCGGGCCGACGGCGCCCTCGTCGAGTCCGTCCTCATCCCCGGCCCCGGCCGCACCACGCTCTGCATCTCGAGCCAGGTCGGCTGCGCGCGCGCCTGCGCGTTCTGCGAGACGGGCCGGCTCGGGCTCGAGCGCCAGCTCGCCGCGGGCGAGATCATCGACCAGGTCCGCCTCGCCCGCGCGATCTTTCACGAGGCCGGCGGCGCGCCGCCCCTCTCGAACCTCGTCTTCATGGGCATGGGCGAGCCCTTCGACAACCTGCCCGAGGTGCTGCGCGCGCTCCGCCTGCTCACCGACGATCGCGCCTTCGGCTTCGCGCCCTCACGCGTCACCGTGAGCACCGTGGGCGTCGCCGACAAGCTGCCCGCGTTTTTCGCCGGCACGCGCGCCGAGCTCGCCGTGAGCCTCAACGCGCCGGACGACGAGCGGCGCCGAACGATCATGCCCATCAACACGCGTTTCCCGCTCGCGGCGCTGCGCGACGCGATCGTAGGCGCGCTCCCGCCCGGCCGCCGTGTGCTCTTCGAGTACGTGCTCTTCGACCGCTGGAACGACGCGCCCGAGGACGCCGACCTGCTCGCGGCCTACGTCCGCCCGATCCGCTGCCGCGTGAACGTGATCCCGTGCAACCCCGGGCCCGATCCCTCGCTGCGCCCGCCCACGCAGGAGCGGCTCGACGCCTTCGTCGCGCGGCTCTCGTCGCACGGCGTGACGACGCTCGTCCGCAGGCCCCGCGGCCGCGACGTCGGCGGCGCCTGTGGTCAGCTCGCAGGCGCGCGACGCGCCGAACGAACGTTTTCCCTCGCGACGCCGAAGCTACCGACCTAAAAATGAAAATGGACCGGCACTTCTCGGCCTCCGCAGGCAAGCGATCATGAGCACACCTTCGTCGCCTGACAGATCCGGCGAAGCCTTGAGCGACACCTCGTCGATCGACGAATCCGGCAACGTGATCGATCCCCCCGCGCGCCCCTCGATCACGCCCGAGCCGGGCATGATCGTGGCCGGGACCTATCGCGTCGAAAAGGAGCTCGGGCGCGGCGGCATGGGGGTCGTCTACCGCGCGCGCGACACCTGGCTCGATCGCACGGTCGCCCTGAAGCTCATCGCCCCGACGTGGGACGACGCGCTCGCCGAGCAGCGGCTCCAGCAGGAAGCGAAGGCGCTCGCGACGCTGCGTGATCAACACGTCGTGCAGGTCTACGCGTTCGGCCGACACGGCTCCTCGTACTTCTTCGCCATGGAGTACGTCGAGGGCCGCTCGCTCGAGGCGATCCTCGACGAGTACCGGCAGCGCCAGAGCGCCTTGCCCCAGCACCGCGCGATCACCATCCTCGGGCGCATCGCCGACGGCCTCGACGCCGCGCACGGCCGGGGCATCGTCCATCGCGACGTCAAGCCGGGCAACATCGTCATCGAGGAGGACACCGGCAGGCCCGTGCTCATCGACTTCGGCCTCGCGCAGCAGCACTCCGCGTCGAGGCCCGAGACGATCGAGGGCACGCCGGTCTACATGGCGCCGGAGCAAGCAGGGCTCGCCGGCGAGGGGATACCCGTGGGCCCGTGGAGCGACGTCTACGCGCTCGGATGTGTCGCGTTCGAGCTGCTCACCGGGCGCACGCCGTACCTCCAGCGTGACCTCGTGCGGCTGCTGCACGCGCACTTCAGCGCGCCCGTGCCCCTCGCCTCGTCGGTGCGCCCCGAGCTCGCGCCCTTCGACGCCGTGCTCTCGCGCGCCCTCGCGAAAAACCCCGCCGATCGATACACGAGCTGCGGCGCCTTCGCGCGGGACCTCGTCCTCGCCGGCTCACCCAAGGCCCAGGCGTCGCCGAGCGCGCCGCCGCCCGCGAGCGTCAGGCAACCCGCCGAGAGCGCCACGCGATCGATCCGCGTGCTCACGGTCGACGACGACCCCGCGTTCGGCAAGTTCGCCGCCAAGGCCGCCGAGCTCGCCATGAAGGGCCGATCGATGCGGATCCGCGTCGCGCGCTCGGGCCAGGCCGCGCTCGAGGCCGCGCGCGAAGAGCCCCCCGATCTCGTCCTGCTCGACCTCGACATGCCCGACCTCGACGGCGTGGACACGCTCTCGCACCTGCGCGCCCTGCCGCGCGGCGATCACGCCCGCGTCGTCGTCCTCAGCGGCCGCGTCGGCCCGCAGGAGCGCTGGAAGTTCGCCGTCCTCGGCGTGCGCGAGTTCGTGGCCAAGCCGATCGATCTGCGGCGCCTCGTCGACACGATCGAGGGCATCGTCGAGCGCGCCGGCTGGGCTTGAGCGTCACGAGAGAAGATCGACGACCGCTCGATCACACGCCGCCCGCGCCGCCGCGAGCGCGCGCTCGATCTCGGGCCACGCTTGCTCCGCCGAGAGCCAGCCGCCCTGGATGCCGAGCAGCCCGTCCTCGACGAGGCCCGCGGCGTCGCTGATCTCCTGGAAGCGGTACGAACCCGCGGTCCCGCGCAGCGCGTGCGCCCTCGACACGGCGGCGCGCATCGCGTCCTGCCTGGACCCCTCTTTTGCTGCGGCCACGATCTCGGCGAGCTCTCGCAAGAGCTCCGGCAGCTCCGCGAGGTACTCCTTGCGTAACTCCAGGAGCGCCGCTCGGATCTCGTCGTCCTTCGTCTGCGCCATGAAACCTCTCGATTTTAAGCGAAACCGACGGCAGGGGCCCCGGGATTTCGACGCGCCTCTCCATTTGGCGAGGGCAACTCGAACCAGAACGTGCTGCCTTGCCCGAGCTTCGAGGCGACGCCGATCGCCCCGCCGTGTTGCTCCACGATCGCCTTCGAGATCGCGAGCCCGAGGCCCGTGCCGCGCTGCTCGCGCCGGCCCTCGCCCTCGAGCTGTTCGAACCTTTTGAAGAGCCGCCCGAGGTCCGCCTCCGCGATCCCGGGGCCGCGGTCCCGGAC
Source organism: Polyangium spumosum (assembly GCF_009649845.1). Classification (NCBI taxonomy): domain Bacteria; kingdom Pseudomonadati; phylum Myxococcota; order Polyangiales; family Polyangiaceae; genus Polyangium; species Polyangium spumosum. The sequence continues at coordinate 273,544 of NZ_WJIE01000009.1, read as the reverse complement.
CGCGAAGCACACGCGCCCGTCGGCCTTCGCCTCCACGCCGAGCTCGACCCGCGCCTCGGGGGGCGAGAACTTGAGGGCATTCGACATCAGGTTCGTGAGCACCTGAGCGATGCGGTCCTCATCCACCACGACCTCGATCTCGCCCCGCACGTCCACGAAGAGCTCGACCCTGGCCTCCGAGGCCACGGGGCCGAGGCTGTCGACGAGGCCCGAGACGAGCCGCCGCACGTCGACGCGCTTCGGGTGAAGCTCGAGCTTGCCCGCCACGATCTTCTCGAGATCGAGGATGTCGTTCACGAGCCGCACGAGCCGGTCGGTGTTCGTGCGGGCGATCTGGACGAGCTCCATCGCCCCGTCGGGCAGGGGGCCGAGCACGCCGCCTTCGAGCAGGCCGAGCGCGCCGCGGATCGAGGTGAGCGGCGTCCGGAGCTCGTGCGAGACGGTCGAGACGAACTCGTCCTTGACCCGCTCGACGGCCTTGCGCTCCTCGGCCAGCGCCTGCGCCTCGCGCGCCCGCGCCACGAGCTCGCCGTTGAGCTTCGCGAGCCGCCCGTTCGCGCGGCGGAGGTCGATCTGCGCGGCCACCTGGCGCGCGAGGGCCGTGAGCGCGGCCCGCTGCGCGTCGTCGAGCTGCCGCGGCCCGTGGTCGATGACGCAGAGGGTGCCGACGTTGTGACCGTCCGCGGTCGCGAGCGGCGCGCCCGCGTAGAAGCGCACGTGAGGCCCGCCGGTCACGAGCGGGTTGTCTGCAAATCTCGCGTCCTCGTGCGCGTCGGGGACGAGGAAGAGCTGCTCGCCGAGGATCGCGTGCGCGCAGAAGGCCACCTCGCGCGGCGTCTCGCTCGCGTCGAGCCCGACCTTCGACTTGAACCACTGGCGCTCGCGATCGACGAGCGAGACCAGCGCGATCGGCGTGCGGCAGATCGCGGCCGCGAGGCGCGTGAGATCATCGAAGGCAGGCTCGGGGGGCGTGTCGAGGATCGCCGCTTCGCTGAGCGCCACGAGGCGCTCGATCTCGTCGCTCGGGGGAGGGGCTGCTTTCATCAAATCTCCGCCCCTCTCCCTTGCACGTGGCGAGCCACGATCAAGAGCGTGCGCCCACGTACGAGGCGAGGATGTCGAGGACCTGTCCGGGCAGCGACATCGGGTCGAAGGGCTTCGGGATGACGCCCGCGGCGCCGAGCTCGCGGTACCTGTCGACCTCGTGCTTCTGCACCTTCGCGGTCATGAAGATGACCGGGATCGCGGCTGTTTCCTCGCGCGTGCGGAGCTCGACGAGTGTCTCCTGCCCGTCCATGCCCGGCATCATCACGTCGAGCAGGATCACGTCCGGCGCTTCGCGCGCCGCGGCCTCGAGCGCTTCGTGCCCCGAGGACGCGAGCACGACCTTCCACTTGCCGACGCCCTTCAGGCTGAGCTCTCCGATCCGCCGGATATGCGGCTCGTCGTCCACCAGCAGCACCTTCGAAACCGCCATGCGTGGTTCCCCTCGAAAAAGCCGAGGCCCGCGAGCATACAGGATGCGCGCGGGCCTTTCGTGTCGACGAACCGTTTGCGTGTTACTTGGCGGCCTCGGCGGGCTTCGGCGCCGGCTCCTTCAGCTCGAAGGCCGGCGGCGCGTTGGGGTTGCAGTCCGGCGGAGGCCCGAAGCCGTCGGCGTTGAACTTGTACTCGACGGAGCCCGAGCCCTCGGGGTCCTTCTTGCTGATGGCCTCGATGGTGACCTCGTGCTCACCCTTGCGGGCCGGCGTGCAGTACGAGAGCAGATAAAAGCGCTTCATGTGCGACTCGATGCGCGCGGCCATCCTGTCGAAGGCCTCCTTGACCTTCGCCTGATCCGTCGCGAGCTCGGTCCCGTCGCGCCCGATCTCGTCGAGCTTCGCCTTGCCGATCTCGGCGCCGACGCCGATCGCGTAGATCTCGTAGTTCTCGTACTCCTCCTTGTCCATCGCGTCCTTCATCTCGTCGCGGGTCACGCGCGCGGCGCGATCCGTGCCGTCCGAGAAGACGACGAGGGAGCCGAACTTGAGCGGGCGCTTGTCCTTGTCGAGCTCCTTCTTGAGCGTCGCGAGGCCCTCGACGACGGCGCCGTGCAGGTTCGTCGACGGGTCCTTCGGCTTGTAGCTGCGCAGCCCCTCGAGGCCCCCCTCGACCGATCCTGCCGCCTCGGTGAAGGGCACGACCGAGAAGATCTTCTCGGAGCCGTCGAAGCCGTACACGCCGACCTTCTGCGTCTTGCCGACACGATCCGCGAAGGCCTTGGCCGCGTCGACGAGCGCGTCCGCCTGCCCGGACTCGGTGACCGAGCCGCTCATGTCCACGAGCAACATCGTGTACATGACGGCCGCGACCTCCGGGTTCTGGATGGTCTGCTTGCTCTCGAAGGCCGAGACGAGCTCGCCGTCCTCGTAGATCTTGAAGTCCTCGGCGACGAGGCCGCCGACGGGCTTGTCCTTGCCCGCGTCGACCGTGAAGAAGACCCAGACGTTGTTGGGCTTCTTCTGCGCGGAGTTGATCAGCCGGACGTTCAAGCCGCCCCCGCACGCGACGAGCATGAGCGCGAGCAGCGAGAAGAGCATCAGGCGGAGCCCACACTTGGGCCGGGCATGGGAAGAGATACCCGCGCCGAGCGCGGCCTTGTTTCTGTCGTTCACGGAACGCATTAGGGCAGGACCACGGCGGGCCTGTCAATTCGCGGCCGCATGGGCGTCGCCGTGACCACGAGCGCCACACCGGCCCACGGGGCGCGTGAAAGGCCTGTTTCCCCCGCGCGGCCCCCCGGCGAAGGCGCAAATACGGGCAAGAAATCGGCGCCTGCCCCTTCACGACACGGCAGCGGCCCCCCGGGGCCGGGGAGGTCGCCCAAAAACCTCCTGATCGAGAGGCGTTTCCGCTAACCTCCCGACATGGCTCGTATCCTGGTCGTCGAGGACTCCTCTGCGTTCCGGGCGTTCATCCGCGCGGCGCTCGAGGAAACGCCGGGGCTCTTCGCGACGAGCCCGGACGACGCGCAAGGCGAGGTGGAGGTCGTCGAGGCTGCCAGCGGGTTCGACGCGTTGCGCCTCCTGCCGCGCGGGCACTACGACCTCGTGATCACCGACATCAACATGCCGGACATCAACGGGCTCGAGCTCCTGCGGTTCATGCGCGACAGCGAGCGTCACCGCAAGGTCGCCACGATCATCATCTCGACGCAGTCCTCCGAGAAGGATCGGGCGCGCGGCCTCGCGCTCGGCGCCGACGCGTTCCTCGCGAAGCCCTTCACGGTGGAGGCGCTGCAGCGCGCCATCACGACGATCCTGCAAGCGCGCAGCTCCCTTCCCCCGGCCGAGACCAGCGAGGGGTCGCGTTGACGAGCGAGAGCGAACGCGCGCGCGAGGAGTTCTTCTCCGAGGCGCAGGAGATCGTCGAGGGGCTCGGGCGAGATCTGCTCGCGCTCGACGAGGCCCAGAAATCCGGCCACGTCGACCCGGACCTCATCAACGACGTCTTCCGCGCGGTGCACACGCTGAAGGGCCTGGCGGGCCTCTTCGGCGCGACGCGGATGTCGAGCCTCTCGCACAAGCTCGAGGAGCTGCTCGACGATCTGCGCCTCGGCAAGGTCGACGTCACGGCCCCCGTGCTCGACCTGCTCTTCGCCTCGGTGCAGCTCTACGGCAAGCTGCTCCAGGCCGAGAAGGAGAGCCGCGATCAGCCGATCCCCGAGCTCGACAAGCTGCTCGCGCAGCTCGATCGAGGCGCGGGCGCAGGCGCGGGCGGCGGCGGCGGCGGGCCCATCATCGACCCGAACCTGCTCGCGGTGCTCACGGAGTTCGAGGAGCACAAGCTCAAGACGAACATCGCGCAGGGCAACACGCTCTACCGGCTGCGCGTGCGGTTCCAGCTCGCGACGATCGATCAAGGGCTCGACGAGCTCAAGGCGACCGCGAAGCCGCACGGCGACATCATCACGTACCTGCCCGCGAGCGACACCGACGACATCGACTCGATCACGCTCGAGATCCTGATGGGCTCGCGCGCGCCTTCGACGACGCTGCGAAACGCGCTCAACCACCTCGGCGTGGAGGTCGAGGAGCTGCCGCGGCAGGGCGGAGGGCCCTCGCATGCGGCCATGCCCCCGCCCCCGCCCACCTCGTCGACGGCCTCGGCCTCGTCGGCGTCGACGTTCTCGCACACGAACATCCCCACGCCCACGCCCTCGCCGCCGCCGGTCGCGCCGAGCGAGCCCCCGAGCCCGATGCCGCCGATGGGCAGCGCGCCGCTCGACATGACGGCGCCGCACCCCTTCCCCGCGCCGCACCTCGACACGAGCGCGAGCATCCCGCCGAAGGCGCAGGAGCTCGGCACGATCAAGAGCGTCGCGCAGACGGTGCGCGTCGACATCCAGAAGCTCGACGTCCTGATGAACTACGTCGGCGAGCTGTCGATCGTGCGGACGGAGCTCGATCGGCTGCTCGAGAAGATGCGCGACGCGCAGGCGAACCACGAGGTGAAGAACAACCTCCGGAGGCTCCAGCGCGACTTCGGGCACAACGTCAAGCGCCTGCGCGACGGCATCCTCGAGGTGCGCATGGTGCCGCTCGGGCAGGTCTTCGACAAGCTCGCCCGCGTCGCGCGCCAGATCAGCCGCCAGGCGGGCAAGCAGGTGAACCTCGTCATCACGGGCGCGGAGACCAACGTCGACAAGCTCATCGTCGAGGAGCTCAGCGATCCGCTCATGCACATGATGCGCAACGCGATCGATCACGGCATCGAGGATCGCGACGCGCGCGAGGCCATGGGCAAGCCCGCGATCGGGACGATCGCGCTGAACGCCTTCCAGAAGGGCAACCACGTCGTCATCGAGATCGAGGACGACGGCAAGGGCATCGAGATGGAGCGCCTGCTCGAGAAGGCGATCCGGATGGGCCTCGTGGGGCCGGAGGACGCGCGGACGATGAGCCGCCGCGAGGTGTTGAACCTCATCTTCGTGCCCGGCCTGTCCACGAAGACGTCGGTGAGCGAGATCAGCGGGCGCGGCGTCGGCATGGACGTCGTGAAGACGAACATCTCGAAGCTCGGCGGCGTCATCGACGTGCAGAGCGAGATCAGCATCGGCACCAAGTTCACGGTGACGCTGCCGATCACGCTCGCGATCCTGAAGGCGCTCATCGTGAAGGTCAGCGATCAGCAGTTCGCGATCCCGCTCGCCAACGTGCAGGAGGCCGTGTGGCTCGACCTCTCCGCGGTGCGCGTGATCGACGGGCGCGACGCCGTCACGCTGCGCGGCAACACGCTCCAGCTCTGCTACCTCGCGCGGCTCTTCGGGCTCGCCGACACGAGCGAGGTGAGCGGCACCGACGGCTTCGGCCTCGACGCCCCGCAGCTCAGCCAGATCGCGCCGGGGGCGCGCTCGTCGCTCCGCGGCGAGCCTCTGCGGCAGCAGGGCTACTCGCCGGCCTTCCCCTACCGGCCCGCGCAGACGTCGACGGTGAGCAACGCCATGAAGAACGCGCTCGCGCCGCGGTCCAAGCGCAAGTTCGTGGTCGTCACGGCCGTCGGCACCCGGAGGCTCGGCCTCGTCGTCGACTCCCTCGTCGGGCAGCAGGACGTCGTGATCAAGGGCTTCGGCCCCTCGCTGAAGAACATCGCCGGCTTCGCGGGCGCGACGCAGCTCGCGGATCAACGCATCGCGCTCGTGCTCGACGCGCCCGCGCTCGTCGAGGAGATGTTCGCCCACTCCGAGCGCGCTCGGATGACCCACGGAGGCACCCATGGCTTCTAACCTCGCTCGCCGCAGCGACTCCGCCGTCGTCGTCGCGGGCCAGAAGCACAAGAAGCAGCTCCGCGACCGCGGACAGGGCACCAAGTACCTCGCCTTCCGCCTCGCCGAGAACGTCTACGCCGCGCCCGTCGCGCTCATCCGCGAGATCCTGACGCTCCGCCCGATCACCCCGGTGCCGCGCGCGCCCTCGTCGATCATGGGCATCATCAGCGTCCGCGGCCAGCTCGTCACGGTGCTCGATCTCAGGCGCCGCCTCCGCCTCTCCGAGGGGCCCGTCACGAGCAAGGCGCGCATCCTGCTCGTCGATCCGATGGGCGTCGAGACGCTCGGGCTCTTCGTCGACGAGGTCCTCCAGGTCTACCGCCTCGCCGACAGCGACATCGAGCAGACCGCGTCCGCGCTCGGAGGCGAGGTCGCCGGTTACATCGCCGGCATCGCGCGCCCCGCGCAGGCGCAGAACCAGGCGGACGCGAAGGCCCAGGCGAGGAACGCCAGCGGCCTGCGCCACGACGCGTCCGTGATCATCCTCCTCGACTTGAAGGTGGTGCTCGCGTCCTGACCCCGAGGTCGCCGTTCGGAGATGACGAAAGCGATGCCCGACTATGGCCAGAGACACCGCGCCGATCCCCAGAAGAGCCTCGTCGGCTTCGTCGTCGGCGACGTCCACTACGCGATCGGGATCGGCCAGGTGCGCGAGATCGTGAACCCCTTGCCAGTCACGCCGCTCCCGCACACGCCCCCCGATGTCTCGGGCGTGGCCGATCACCGCGGCGACGTGGTGCCCGTCATCGATCTGCGCATCCGCTTCGGCCTGCCGCCGACGTCGCCGACGCGCTCGACGAAGTGGATCCTCGTCGACGCCGGCGCGCGCATGGTGGGCCTCGTCGTCGACGCCGTCTCCGAGGTCTTCGGCACGGGCGCCGACGAGATCCGGCCGACGCCCCCCGTCGGCGGCGGCCGCGATCTGCGCGGCATCTCGGGCGTCACGAACCACAACGGCCTGCTCGTCTTCGTGCTCGACACGAAGCGGTTCACCGAGCTCGTCGACGACATCGCCGACGTCCTTCCGCCGATCGACGACCTGTGAGGAGCGCGCCGTGAACCCCCCTTCGACCCGCACCGTCTCGCCTGCGCTGATCGAAGCCGCCCTCGACGCCGCGGACGCCGAGGAGCGCCGCCAGGCCACCGCCCTCGCCGCCGAGCTACCGCTCTACGACGCGCTGCCGCTCCTCGTCCGCGCGCTCGGCGACACCGACTGGCGCGTGCGCAAGGAGGCCACCTACGCGGCGCGCGCGTTCATCCCCGCGCCGAGCCTCATCGCGGCGATGGTCAAGACCTTCGAGCCCTGCGACAACGTCGGCCTGCGCAACGCCGCGATCGAGGTCCTCGCGAGCTGCGGCAGCGCCGCCACCGCGCCCCTCGAAGCGTCGCTCGCGCGCCTCGACGCCGACGGCCGCAAGCTCGCCGTCCAGGCCCTCGGCTTCACGCGAGATCCCCACGCCCTCGCCGTCCTCGAGCGCGCCCTGCGCGACGCCGACGAGAACGTCCGCCAGGGCGCCGTCGAGGCCATCGCGCAGCTCGGGCCGATCGCCCCCGTCGAGGTCCAGCGCCTCCTCTTCCGCTGCCTCGACAGCGCCGATCCCTTCGCCAAGCTCGCCGCCCTCGAAGGCCTCAACGCCCTCGGCGCCGTGATCCCCTGGGAGCGCCTCGCGCCGCTGCTCGAGCACCCCTCCCTGCGCGGCGCGGCCCTCTCGGCCGCCGCCACCTCCGAGAGCCCCGCGGCCGCCCCGGCGCTCGCCCGCATGCTCCACAAGGCGCGCGGCGGCACCTTCATGCAGGCCATCAGCGCGCTCGCGCGCCTCGCCGACGGACCGCTCCTGCCCGCCGTCACGGGCGCCCTCGCGGCCGAAGGCCCCGAGCTCGGCGAGCGCCTCGTGCGCGTCGCCATGGCCGAGGGCACCGACCCCCCGCACCACCGCGCCATGGCGCTCCTGCTCGCCGCGGTCGCGCGCGCGCCCGGCGTCGTCGACGCGGCCGCCCTCGCGCTCGCCGAGGAGACCTTCACCGAACAGGCCGAACGTGCGCTCTTCCTCCTCGGGCCTGCCGCGCTGCCCGGCCTCGTCGCGCGTATCGCCCCCGAGAAAGGCGTGACGCCGCTCGCGGCCGACGTGCGCGCCGCGCTCATCGAGGTCGCCGCGGCGATCGCCCTCGCGCCCGGCGCGCCCGAGCGGCCCACGGCGCTGCTCGAGGCCCTGCGCGCGGCCGTGCTCGACGAAGAGCGCCGCGTCGCCACGAGCGCCCTCTTCGCCCTCTCGAAGCTCGGCACCGAGGAGGACCTCGCGCTCGCCGCGCGCCTCGTCGCCTCGCCGCTCCGCCCCGTCGCCCACGCCGCCGAGGGCGCGCTCGCCTCGCTCGCGACCCGCCACGAGAAGGCCGCGCGCGCGCTCGGCGACGCCCTCGTCACCCGCGCCGGCAGCGAGCCCGGCGACGAGGCCTTCGCCGCCGCGATCATCCTCGGCGCCCTCGCGGCCACGCGTAGCCCCTCGAGCCCGCCGCCGTCTCCCTTCGACCTCGGCTTCCTCGCGCGCGCGGCTGCGGCCGAGGACGTGCGCACGCGTCGTGCGGCGATCGGCGCCGTCGCCGAGATCGGCGGCGACTCGGCGCTCGACGTCCTTTCGCTCGCGCTCGCCGACGAGGAGCGCGAGGTCCAGCTCGCCGCGGCGCGCGCGCTCGGCTACCTCGGCGCGGCGGCGCGGCGGCGCGAGGCCTCGGCCGAGACGAACGCGACGCCGAGCCTGCGCACCATCCTCGACATCGCGGGCCGCTCGATGGACGCCGAGCTCGTGGCCACCGCGATCCGCGCGCTCGGCGAGGCCCTCTCCACGATCCCGCCCGAGGCCGCGGAGCGCGCCGCGGACGCGCTCATCGAGGCCCTCGCGCCCCTCGCCCGCGAGGCCGAGGCCGTCGTGGCGATCGCGGCTGCCGAGTCCATCGGGCGCCTGCCCTGGGGCGCGGCAGGCAGGCAAGCGGCGCTCGTCGCGGCGCTCGATCACCCCGACGCCGCGGTCGTCAAGGCGGCGATGCTCAAGCTCGAGACGAGTGGCCCCGAGGGGGAGGCGCTGCTTCGTTGCCTCGACCATCCTTCGCCCGACGTCCGGCTCCTCGCGGCCGAGACGATCGCGGCGAGCGACAACACGACCTTGCGCGAGCGCCTCGCGCAGCGCGCTTCGCACGAGCTCGATCGGGACGTGCGCGACACCCTCGAGGGTGCGCTCTCGTCGATCCGCTGGCGCGGGGAAAGGGGCTTCTTCGGGTCGTGATGCGCTTCCCGGATGAGATCCGCCTCGCGCCGGACGAGTTCCGCCTCTTGCGGGATCTCATCAACCAGCATTGCGGCATCGCGCTGAGCCCCGAGCAGCGCCCCGTCATCGAGCGGCGCTTGCGCGAGCGCCTCAGCGTGCATGGCTTGCACTCGTTCGGCGAGTATTACCAGCTCCTCCGCTCGCCGGACCGGGGCCGGGCCGAGCTCGACGAGGCGCTCGATCTCGTCACGATCAACGAGACCTACTTTTATCGCGAGGACTATCAGCTCACGGCGCTCCGCAACGAGCTCTTCCCCATGCTCCGCCGCCCGCCGCTCTCCCGCGAGAGCCTCTCCATCTGGAGCGCTGGCTGCTCGACGGGCGAGGAGGTCTACTCCATCGCCATCACGGCGAGGGAGGCCGGTTTGTCCGGGCGCCGCGACCTCCGCATCTTCGGCAGCGACATCTCCCGGCGCTGCGTGGCCCACGCGCGCCGCGGCGTCTACGGCACCTCGTCGTTCCGCGCGATCCCTGCCGACTTGAAGCGCAAGTACTTCGTCGAGAAGCCCGACGGCATGCACGTGCAGGACGACCTCCGGGCCTGGTGCCATTTCGGCCACCTGAACCTGCTCGATCCCGTCCGTGCCTCGGTCGTCGGCCGCGTCGACATCATCTTCTGCCGCAACGTCCTCATCTACTTCGACGACGTCTCGCGGCGCCGCGTGATCGACATGTTTTACGACCGGCTCCTCCCGGGCGGCTTCTTGCTCCTCGGCCACTCGGAGTCGCTCCTCAACGTGTCGACCGCGTTCGAGCTCGTCCATTTGCGCGACGATCTCGTCTATCGGAAGCCCATCACGGCCTCGCGGTTCGCCCCGGGGGGTCTGGACGGCGGGACGCTCGGATCGGGGAAACCATGAGCACTTCGGCAAGGGAGTCAGCAGAGGTGAAACGGTGGTGAAGACCGGTCCGCTGCGGGTGCTCGTCGTCGACGACTCCGCCTACAACCGCAGGAACATCGCGGACATCCTCGCCGGCAGCGACGAGGTCGAGGTCGTCGGCAAGGCGGGCGACGGGGAGGAGGCGCTGCGCCTCGCCTTGAGCCTCAAGCCGGACGTCATCACGCTCGACCTCGAGATGCCGCGGATGGACGGCTTCACCTTCCTCCGCATCCTCATGGTCCGGCAGCCGACGCCGGTGATCGTGGTGTCGAGCTACAGCCACAAGGAGAACGTCTTCAAGGCGCTCGAGCTCGGCGCCGTCGACTTCGTCGCCAAACCCACGCAAAGGCTCGCGCCCGACACCTCCTTGCGCCGCGAGATTTTGCAGAAGGTCCTCCTCGTCCGGTACCTGCGCCCGCTCGCCGCCATGAGCCAACGAAACAGCGCCATCCCGCCGCTCCCGCGCTCCACGGCCACCCCGCCGGTCCTCTCGACGCCGCAACCCGAGCAGCCGAGCGCGCGCTCCGTGGCCAACATCGCGGCGCGCTTCATCGTGGGCATCGGCTCCTCGACGGGCGGCCCCACGGCGCTGCTCGAGATCCTGAGCCGCGTCCCCGAGAAGTTCGGCGGGGCGATCCTCATCGCCCAGCACATGCCGGAGAAGTTCACGCGCACCTTCGCCGAGCGCCTCGACAGGAAGAGCGCGATCCGCGTGACCGAGGCCGTCGACGGCGACCTCGTCACGGCGCGCCGGGCCTTCATCTGCCCGGGCAAGATGTGCATGGAGGCGGTCGTCTCGCAGAACCCGAGTGGCATGGGCTGGAACGAGATCCGCCTGCGTGTCGGACCTCCCTCGCAGCACGACCGTTACATCCCGAGCGCCGACCGCCTCCTGCGTAGCCTCGCGCCCGTCGGCTCGCGGGCCTACGGCGTCATCCTCACGGGCATGGGCGACGACGGCGTCGCCGGCGCCCGCGCGATCCGGGCCGGCGGCGGGACGATCATCGCCGAGAGCGAGGAGACCGCGGTCGTGTACGGCATGCCGCGCGCGGCGGTGAAGGCGGGCGTGGTGAACGAGGTGATGGGGCTGCCGCAGATCGTGGACTGGGTCGCTGCATTGTCGTGAACGGTGCGGGGCTCCGGTCGGAGCGCGTCGTGAGGCGCGCATGACTTTTCGTGTGCAACCATCCGCGCCTCCCGCGGAAAGTTGACCCCGCGTCCCCACCATGAGACACCCGCCTTCGGGTCATGCGCTTTCGAAAGGCCGCACGCGTGTTCGTCACGGTCGGCTGGCTCCTCGCCGGCGCGCTCGTCTCCCATGCGAGCCTCGTCGAGGCCAAGCCCCCGCCCGCCGCTGCCAAGCCCAAGCCCAAGCCCACGGCCAAGAAGCCCACGGCCAAGAAGCCCGCGGCCAAGAAGCCCGCGGCCAGGAAGCCGGCCGCCAAGAAGCCCCTCACGCGTAAGCCCGGTGAGCCTGGCCAGCCCGACGAAAACGTCCGCCGCGCCATCGCGGGCGTGCCTCCGAACCCTCATCCCTCCGTGGACGAGTCCGCCGAGCTCCGCGCCCTCCGCGAGCTCGACCTCGCCCTCTTCTCTCCGGCGCCTCATGCGGGCGCCCCCTGGCCCTCGGACGATTTGCCCTCGCTCGATCGCGGCGGCCCCGTCCTCCTCGCCACGGGTGTTCCCCCCTCGCCGCCGCTGCCTGCGCCGCTCTCGCCGCCCCCACCGACGAGCGACCTCTCCTTCCTCAAGAAGCTCGACCTCCCCGACATCCCCGTCCGCTGGGATGCGCGCGTCATCCGTTACCTCGAGTTTTACAAGAACAACCCCCGCGGCCGCTCCATGGTCGCCATCTGGATGAAAAAGAGCGGCAAGTACGCCGCTGCCATTCGTCGTGTCCTCCGCGAGCAGGGTTTGCCCGAGGACATCGTCTGGCTCGCGCTCGTCGAGAGCGGCTTCAATCCCACCATTCATTCGCCCGTCGGCGCCGCCGGCCTCTGGCAGTTCATGCCCGAGGGCGCTCGTATCTATGGCCTCACCGTCGATCGCTGGATCGACGAGCGCCTCGATCCCGAGCGATCCACCCTCGCCGCCGCCCGTTACCTCGCCGACCTCCACCGCCGCTTCGGGGGCTGGGAGCTCGCCTTCGCCGCCTACAACATGGGTTATGGTGGCCTGCTCGCCTCCATTCGCAAGTACAACACCAACGACTTCTGGGAGCTCAGCCGCCTCGAAGCCGGCCTCCCCCTCGAGACGGCGCTCTACGTCCCCAAGATCGTCTCCCTCGCGATCGTCGCCAAGAACTGCGCCGTCTTCGGCTGCGACGGCCTCGAGCTCGAGCCCGCCGTCACCTTCGACAAGGTCGCCGTCGGCTCCGGCGTCGCGCTCCGCACCGTCGCGGCTGCTGCCGGCGCCGACCTCGACGCCGTCCTCGCCTTGAACCCCCAGCTCCCCGTCGGCCGCACGCCTCCGCTCGGCCCTGACGCCAAGGAGGCCGCCTCCTTCGTCGTCCGTGTCCCGCCCGGCACCGGCGCCCGCGCCGCCAAGACCGTGGCCAGGCTCCTCGAGCGCGAGGACAAACTCGAGCGCCACCTCGTCCGCTGGGGCGAATCGATCGAGGACATCGCCGCCCTCCGCGGCACCACGAAGAGCACCTTGCTCTCCTTGAATGGCCTCCGCTCGGGCGAGCACGTCCGCCCTGGCACCGTCCTTTTTGTCCCCGAGGCCGTCTCCGACAAACCCACGCTCGCCAGCGTCGTCTCCGGCGCCCCTGGCCAGAAGCCCGTCATCGTCGTCCCTGCCGAGGCCTTCTCCTACCCCGATCGTCGGCGCGTCTTTTATCGCGTCGTCGCCGGCGACACCGTCCGCGAGGTCGCCGCCGCGCTCTCCGTCTCCCCCGCCGAGCTCGCTCGCTGGAATGCCATCGACCCCTCGGCCTCCCTTCATGACGGCATGACCTTGCAGGTCTTCGTCCCGCGTGAGCGTGCCCTCGCCCATGTCCTCGTCCTGGAGGAGGCCGAGGCCCGCGTCCTGCCCGTCGGCTCCACCGAGTTCTTCACGCATTTCGAGAACTTGAAGGGCCGAAAGCGCCTGGAGATCGCCGCCGCCGAGGGCGACACCTGGCGGGGTTTGTCGAAGCGATACAATCTCAGCCTCGGCATGCTCGAGCGCATCAACCACCGCTCGCGCACGAGCGCCCTCGCCCCGGGTGACAAAGTCGTCGTCTACGTCGCGCAGCCCGCCGCCCCCAAGGCCGCGCCGCCGCCCCCGAAGGAGACCCCGGACGACAAGGCCGAGGCCGTCGCCGTCGCGCCGCCCGTCGAGGACAAACCCGCCCCGAGCGAGGACCTCGACGAGCCCAAGCCCGACGACAACGGGCCGACGAAACCCGCGACGTTCCGGAACGAGAGCAAGCCCGCCGCCGCGGCGGCGCCGTCCAAGCCGAAGGAGTCCGCGCCACCGAAGGCGCCGAAGGAGCCTCCCCCGGCCGAGCTCCCGCCCCCTGCGCCCTGATTTTCTCGTAGCCATCGAGGGCGCTGCGGGTGATGATGGAGCTGATGCGCCGCGAAAGCTCTCTGCTCCTCGCTTTGCTCCCGACCCTCGCCCTCGTCGGCTGCACGACCGACGACGGAGGCCCGCCCGAGCCGCCCCCGCTCCCCGGCCCCGCCGAATGGAACCGCGACGTCGTCCCCCCGAGCGACGACGAGGCCGCGGCGAAGCGCGATACCTGCGAGTACAAGGCCGGCATGCTCCCGGCCGAGACGCAAGGGAAGTCCCGCCCCTACGGCGCTGACATCCCCGTCGACCACATCGTGGTCCTCATGTTGGAGAATCGCTCCTTCGACCATTACTTCCAGAAGCTGCCCGAGGCTGGCCAGTCCGACGTCGACGTCGCGCCCGAGAACTACACGAACCCCGACGAGAATGGGAACCCCGTCGCCCCGTTCCGCGACACCCAGCTCTGCTTCGTGGACACGAACCACGAGTGGACCGGCACGCACGAGCAGATCAACGGCGGCCAGATGGACGGGTTTTACAAGACAAGCCACGGCTTCCACGAGCAGCCGGCCGGCGGCACCCTGGAGATGCTGAGCGGCAGCCGCGCCCTCGGCTACTACACCCAGGAGGACCTGCCGTTTTATTACTGGCTCGCGAACGAGTTCGCCATCGCGGACCGCTACTTCTCCTCGATCGCCGGCCCCACCTGGCCGAACCGCATGTTCCTCTACGCCGCGAGCTCCTTCGGCGCCGTCCACAACCAGTTCGTGACGCCCGACAAGGTCCTCTTCGATTACCTCGAGCAGCGGCAGGTCTCCTGGCGCGTCTACGTCTCCACCACCCCCGGCGCCGCGGTCTTCGTCGAGAAATACCTCGAATACAGCAAGGACGAGCACGAGCATTACGTCCCGATCGACAATTACTTCCACGACCTCGAGACGGGCAACCTGCCCCAGGTCGTGTTCGTCGATCCGGGCATCGCGCGGGAGGGTTACGCGCAGAACGACGAGCACCCGCCCGCGATCGCCATGCTCGGCGAGCAATTCACCGCCACCGTCGTCGACGCCCTCGCGAAGAGCTCGGCCTGGCCGCGCTCCGCCCTCTTCATCACGTACGACGAGCACGGCGGCCTCTACGACCACGTCGTCCCCCCGAAGGCCTGCCCGCCCGACGACATCGCCCCGGATCTGAAGGAGGGCGACACCGCCGCGGGGTTCGACACGCTCGGCGTCCGCGTCCCGCTCATCGTCGTCTCGCCCTACGCGAAGAAACATTTCGTCGATCACCGCACCTACGATCACACCTCGATCGTCCGCTTCATCGAGGCCCGCTTCCAGATGCCGGCCCTGACGAACCGCGACGCGAACGCCGAGGCGCCCTGGGAGATGTTCGATTTCGAGAATCCCCCGCACGTCGATCCGCCGGCGGTCACCATTCCCACGGTCGCCCAAGACAAACTCGATGCCTGCCAGGCGATCTTCGAGCCCTGACAACCTCTCCGCGCTCGTCCTCCTCGCAGCCCTGCTCCTCGCCGGCTGCCCGGACGAGCCGCTGGCCCCCGGCCCCGCGGACGTGAGCGCCAAAGGCGACGCGTCCGCGGCCCTCCCGCCCGAGCCTCCCTCTTCTCCGCTCACGCATATCGTCGAAGAACCCGCGCGCCGCGGCATCGCCGCCCTCGAAGCCCTCGCCGCCGCGATGCCCGAGGGCCGCGGCGACTCCGATCCCCATTACCTCGACCTCCGCCGCGCCCTGGCCGCGGGCGCGCCGCTCTGGCGCAGGCCCGAGAGCCTCGGCGGCGACGTCGTCTTCGGCCCTCCGCGCTCGATCGACGAGGGCGGCGGCGCGCTCCTCCGCCTCGACGCCGCCCTCGTCCGCGGCGACGCCGCCGCCGCGCGCCCCGAAAGGGTCGCCCTCGAGCGCGCCTTGCGCCTCTTCCTCGGCGAGGCCCGCCGCCTCCCGCCTGCCCCTCCGGCCGTCGCGCATGCCCTCTCGCTCGCCGCGTACGACCTCGGCGCCCTCGCGCTCGAATCGATCCAGGGCGTCCCCGAGAGCTCCGCCGCCGTGCTCGCCGACCTCCGCGGCACCCTCGATTTCATCGAGAATGCCGCCGAGGCCCTCCTGACGACGGGAAATGCCCGGGCCGCGGCCGCCCTCGCGTCCGTCCAGGAAGCCGCCCGGCCCCTCCGCGCCCGCCTCGACGCCGCCAGGACCGCCGACGACCTCGACGACCGCGCGAGCTTCGTCCTCGGCGCCGGCCGCCTCGGCGTCGCCCTTCGCCGCCTCGCCTCGGCCGCCGCCCTCCCCGTCCGCGTGCCTTATCATGCCCGGATCCCCGCCGCGAACGGGGGCTCGGACGAGCCCATCTCGGCCCTCACCCTCCCCGCCCCGCGCAGCCGCCCCCGCAAGGACGGCGCGAGCCAGGCCGAATATGCCGCGCTGGGCAAGAAGCTCTTCTTCGACAAACGTTTGTCGAAAAACAACGTCCGTTCCTGCGCCACCTGCCACGTCCCCGAACGGGGTTATGCGGACGGCCTCCCCCGCCCGCCCTCGCTCGACCCGGCCGTCACGCTCCGCCACACCCCCACCTTGCTTTATGCCCCCCTGCACGCCGCGCAGCTCTGGGACGGCCGCGCGCTCACGCCCGAGCGCCAGGCCCTCGGGGTCATTCATGCCCGCGCCGAAATGGGGCTCGAGCCCGGCGAGCTCGCCCTTGCGATCGAATCGGCCGCCGATCTACGCGCCCTCTTCCAGGCGCTCCCCACCCCCGGCGTGAGCGCCGACAACGTCGGCCGCGCCCTCGCCGCTTTTCAATCCGAGGCGCTCGTCCCCGGCGACGCCCCCATCGATCGGTTCGCCCGCGGCGACGAGGCCGCGCTCTCGTCCGAGAGCCGCCGCGGCCTCGACGTCTTCGCTGGCAAGGGCCGCTGCGCTCGCTGCCACATCCCGCCTTTCTTCGGCGGCTCCCGTCCTCACGATTTCGCCGTCCCCGTCTTCGCCGTCCTCGGCGTCCCCGACAAACCCGGCGGCGCCAAACTCGACCCCGACCGCGGCCGCGGCGCGGTCACCGGGCGCGCCCTGGACGAGGGCGCGTTCAAGACCCCGACGACCCGCAACCTCGCCCGCACCGCCCCCTACTTCCACCACGGCGCCTTCCGCACCCTCGAGGAGGTCGTCGATTTCTACGACAAGGGCGGCGGCAAGGCCCTCGGGATCGCCGTCCCGAACCAGGACCCCGACGTGCGCCCGCTCGGTTTGTCCAAAGGCGACAAACGCGCCCTCCTCACCTTCCTGCGCGAGGCGCTCCTCGACAAAACGCCGGCCGAGAAGCTCGTCGTGTCCCCGCGTTAATCGCCTGCCTTCGCGGGCAATTCGAAGAAGAACACCGCGCCCCCCGCCTCCTGGTTCTCGTATCCCAGGCGGCCGCCGTGCATCACCACGATCGTCTTCGCGATGTAGAGCCCGAGCCCCGTCCCGCCGACGCTCCGCGTGCTCGACGCGTCCGCCTGGGAGAACCGCCGGAATATTTTCTCGCGAAATGCCGCCGGCACCCCGGGCCCCCGATCCGCCACCTCCACGCGAAACCCCTCCGGGATCACGCGCGCGCGGACGTGCACGACCTCCCCGGCCGGCGAGTGCTTGATCGCGTTCGACAGGAAATTGAGCACCACCTGCTGAATTCGTTGCGGATCGACGAACACCGGCATTGGCCCGGCCACGTCCGTCTCCACGGCGATGTCCTTCGCGCGGGCCACCGGCGCGTGCGCCTCCACGGCGCCCCGCACCACGTCCGCGAGGTCCGTGTCCGCCATCGTCAACGAAATGCCCCCCGCCGCGAGCTTTCGTACGTCGAGCAGATCGTCCACGAGCCGCCCGAGGCGCTGCACGTTCTCCGACGCCATCTGCAAGAGCTCGACGCGCAGCTCCGGCTCCGCCTCCGCGACGCCCCCCACGACGAGCCCGATCGCGCCCCGGATCGCCGTCAGCGGCGTGCGCAGCTCGTGGCTCACCACGCTCACGAGCTCGTCCTTCGCGCGCTCCGCCTCGATACGCGCCGTCATATCGTGCGCGCTCACCAGAATGGCGGGGTTGCCCGTCACCGGATCCGGGATGGGACGCGCCGACACCGAGAACCACCGCCGCCCCTGGGTCGTCACGACCTCCACGTCCTCGAAGAACGGCTCGCCTCCCGCGACCTCTGCGAGCACGCGCGCCCCCTCTCCGGGCTCGGCGAAGATCCCCTGGAACGAAAACGAATTGCCGAACGTCTCACGCGCCCGCGTATTCGCCTGCAAGAGCGAGCCATCGAGCGCGTGCGTCGTCACCACGAGCGGCGCATACCGCACGGCCTCCGCGGCGCGCACCACCTCGGGGTCCAGCGCGTCCCGGAGCTCGGTCGCCTCGACGAGGAGCCATACGCGGCCGTCCGGCAGCGGGAATGGCGCGTAACTCATGTAGACACGGACGACCTCTCCCTTCGGATAGATCGTCCGCTCCGCCCCGAAGCGCTCGCCTTGCGCCACGCGGTCCCGTAGCTGCTGCACGGTCGCGCGCATCGTCGGCGACGGCGTCAGGTCCCGGTTGATGAGCTCGTCGAGATCCGCGGCGCGCCACAGGGCCACGGCCGCGTGGTTCGCCCACGCGATGCGGACCTCCTCCGGGACCGTGATCCACACGGCGTGACCGAGCAAATCCAGGATCTCGAGGCGGGGATCGGCGAGAGGCGAGAAACGCATGGGCGGCTCCCGCGGCGAACGCCCTCCGCGGCGGAGCGAGGAGACGGCGCGAGGCAAAGAACCATTCTAGTCGCGGACGCGAGCGGGGTGGGGTAAAAAGCGACGCCACGCGTGGGTGTCGATGGACACTGCCATCGGGGAGACCCACGCGTCACGAGCGTCGACGCAGAGAGAGGCCCCCGGAGAGCACGATGGACAAACGACGGGACCCAAAGGCGAAAGGCCAAGCGCCCGAGCAAGCAGAGCCCCTGCCGCTCGAGGAAGAGGAGCTCGCCGAAGGCGAGGAGGACGAAGAGGAGGACGACGACGAGCTCGGCCCGACGGTCGTCCTCGGTCGATTCGGTGATCTGCGTGGCTTCGCCGACGCCACGCTCGTCAAGAAGCACGCCGAGAAGCCCGTCTGGTTCCTGATCGAGGACGACGCGGACCTCATGGAGCTCTTCGTGCGGCATCCCGAGAAGCCCGCGCCGCGCGCGAGCACCGAGGCCCTGCTCGGCGTCCTCCGCTCGTTCGCCGCGGCCGAAAGCGAGGCGCTCCAGGCCGTGCTCGGCCCGACCGATCAGATCGGCTTCGGGTATCACGAGAACGCCTCGTTCGACGACGTCGTCACGTCGTTCGAGGACGATGGATTCGAGGTCGCCTTTGCGCTCTACGAGGGGAAGGTCGTGCCGGAGGACGAAGAGGACGACGAATGACCTCTGCGTCGGGCGTGGCGCTTTACCGCCCTGCCAGAGACGAATGAGCCGGGGAACCTTCGACATTCCCGCCTGTCGATCCCGGCCTCCTCATGCGTCTGCGTCGCCCCTCGCCTGCCGCCGCCGTGCTCGTCGCCCTCGCCGCTGCCTCGGCGGCCTGTTTGCCCGGCGCGCGCCCCCCCAGGCCGCCCTCGGCGCCCGTCCGCGGCGAGCTCGCCCCTCGCCCGGCCCTCGCCCCGCGCGCGCCCGAGGCCGGCCCGCTGCGCGTCGTCTTCGCCGGCCCGAACGGCGAGGCCGGCGAGCGCCCCGAGATCACGATCGTCTTCAACAAACCCCTACGCGCGCTCGGATCGGATCCTCGCGCCCCCGAGGCCCCCGTCCGCCTCACCCCCGCGATCCCCGGGGCCTTCTCCTGGATCGGCTCGACCGCGCTTCGGTTCGTCCCGGCAAAACCATTGCCTCACGCCACGCCCTTTCGTGTCGAGGTCCCCGCGGGCACCCGCGCGCTCGACGGCAGCCTCCTCGACGAGCCCTTTGCCTTTTCTTTTTCGACCCCGAGGCCCTCCCTCTCCGGCAGCGAGCCCGCCGAGGGCGCGACCGGCATCCGCCCGGACGCCACGATCACCCTGTTTTTCACGCAGCCCGTCAGCGCCGCGGAGCTCTCGCGCGCCGTCACGATCGAGGCGAAAGGCCGCCCCGTCGCGTATTCGATCGCCGAGATGAAGGACCATCGCGCCGTCCTCTCCCCGCGCGCCCCGCTCCCGCGCGACGCCGACGTCCGCGTCCGCGTCGACGCCTCGCTCCGCGGCGCCGAGGGTGAGCTCTCCGCGGGCAAGGCCGAGGAGATTCGATTCCGCACCCTGGGCCCCGCCGGCCTCGCCTCTTTGGTTTGTCCCCCCCACCCCGTCGAAAAAGGCCGCTGCGATCCGACCGAACGCGCGCTCACCCTCACGTTCGCGACGCCCATGCCCGACGAGGTCCTCGAGCGCGCCCTCGTCATCGATCCCCGCCCCGACTCGCTCTCCGTCCACGGCTCCTACGAGGACGGCGACGCGAGCCGCAGCTTTCAGGTGCACGCCGACTTCGATCCCGGACAAACCTATCGTGTCGAGCTCCGCGCCCGCGCCTCCGGCCGCGCCTCCCAGGACATCCACGGCCAGCCCCTCCGCGACGAGCGGCGCGAGGTCCGTTTCGGCGATCTGCCCGCCGAGGTCGTCTTCGGCGCCACGGGCACGTACTGGATCCCCGAAAAACGCGTCTTGCCGATCGGCGTGACGAACGCGATCGATACGTCGATCTCGATGGTCCCCCTCGACCCGAGCGGGGTCCTCGCGCGGCTCGCCGGCAATGAAATCCCGCTCCCGCCGCCCTCGGCTCCCCTGAGCTTCGTGGTCCCCGCGGGCAAACGCAACGAAGACCATTGGTCGCGCCTCGTCGTCGAGGACCTCTTGCCCCCGGGCGTGAAGAGCGGCCCCGTGCTCGCCCGCGCCACGTATCGCGACGCGCCCGGCGCGGCGCCCCGGACGATCACGCGGGAAATGCAATTGACAGACCTCGGACCGCTGACGAAGATCGCCCCGGACGAGGCGCTCGTCTGGCTCACGCGCCTCTCGAATGCGTCGCCCTCGAGAGGCGCGCGGGTCGAGATCCACCACGTGCCTCGCGGCGGCGCGCCCGCGCTCCTCGGCGCGGCCGAGGTGGACGAAAAAGGCCTGGCGGCCATTCCCTTGCGCCTGCCCCCTCGAGCGGCGGGGCGACCCTCGGGCACGCTCGCCCTCGTCGCGCGGAGCGGCGACGATTGGATGTACCAGACCCTCGAAGCCCCGCCCGCGCCCGAGCCCGTCGGCCGCGTCTTCTCCGCCCGCGGAATCTATCGGCCCGGCGAACGCGTGGAGCTCAAAGGGATCCTCCGCGTCCCCGTCACGGCGGGCCTCATGACGCCGAGCGGCCGCGAGATCACGCTCCGGGTCCTCGATCCCGAGCGCCGCCCTATCACCACCTCGCGGCACGTGCTCTCGCGCTTCGGCACGTTCTCCACGCTCGTGCCCCTCGCCGAGGAGGCCCCGCTCGGGCGTTATCGAGTCGAGGTCGAGCTCGACGGCGAGAAGATCTACTGGGGCTTCTCGGTGGACCATTACCGCCCCGTCGAGAGCAAGGCCGACGTGCGCCTCGACAAACCGGTCTACGAGCCTGGTGAACGGATGACCTGCACCGCGCGGGGCGAGATGCTCTACGGCGCCCCGATGGCCGGCGGCCGCGCCTCCTTCGTCGTGACCCGCCGCTCGGCCGAGGCCCAGGTCCCCGGCCTCGACGATCACGTGTTCAGCGAGCACGACCTGCGGGTGTCCGAGGCGCAGATCGCGCAGGGCACGGGCAAGCTCGACGGGAAGGGCGCCTTCTCGCTCGGGGTCCCCGCCGTATTGCCCGGCCAAACGACGGTCGAGTCGGTCGCCTGCAAGGTCGAGATCATGGACCTCAACCGGGAGAGCCGATATGCCGAGGCGAGCGCCACGGTCTACCCCGCCGACGTGCTCGTCGCGCTCGCCGAGGAGGAGCGATACTGGCTGAAGCCGGGGGACAAACTCGCGCCCCGGGTCCTCGTGGTGACGCCGAAAGGAGAGCGACGCGCGCTCCCGGTCCACGTCGAATTCTCGCGCCGCATCCGCCGCGAGAACAACGTCGTCGAGGACCACCCGATCAGCGCCTGCGACGTCACGACCGGCCCCACGCCGGTCTCCTGTGAGTTCCAGGTCCCGACGCTCGGCGTCGGGGCCGACGACGAGGTGGAGCTCATCGTCCGCGCCACCACCCGGGACGGCAAAGGCCGCCGCGCCGCGGCCTCCTATTCAATTCGTCTCGAGCCCACGACCACGCCCGCCCCCTCGGCGCCGCCTCCTCCGCCACCGCCTCCGCCGCCCCCGCCGCCGCCCCCCGAGCCCCTTCCGCCGGAGCTCGTCCTGCGCCTCGAACGAAGCGACTATCGGGTCGGACAAACCGCCCGCTTCGTCGTCGAATCTCCGCATTCGAAGCCGAGCCCGGCCCTCTTCACGATGGAGCGCGAGGGCCTGCTCTACCAGCGTGTCGTGACCCTCGAACCACACGGCAAAAAGACGACCGTCGAGGTGCCGATCACGTTCTCCATGATGCCAAACGCCGACGTGACGGTCACCACGCTCTCGGGCCCTCGATCCGAGTCACAGCGCGCGTCCATCGAGGTCAGCGCTCGGTCCCGCATGCTCGACGTCGAGGTGCGCCCGAGCAAGCTCCACGCGGCGCCCGGCGAGACGCTCGACGTCGAGGTCGTCGCGAAAGACGCCGCGGGCAAACCCGTGCGGGCCGAAATCACGTTGTGGGCCGCGGACGAGGGCTCGCTCTTGCTCACGTGGTACCGAACGCCCGAGCCTCATGCTGCGCTCTATTCGACACGTTATCCGAGCGTCTGGACGAAAGACGCGCGCCACGACCTCCTCCGCACCTTCTCGGGGGGCCACCGCGCGAAGCCGCCCCAGGTCCGCATGGGCGCGACCAGCGTCGCCCCCCACCGCGGCGATTTTCGACAAACGGTGTTTTTCTTGCCAGACCTCGTCACGGACGCCGCGGGCCGCGTCAAGCGCCGCGTCACCTTGCCCGACGGCCTCACGGCTTATCGATTCATGGCCGTCGCGGTCACCGAGGACGACCGCACGGGCTCCGATGACGAGACGGTCGTCACCTCGAAGCCCCTCATGGCGCGCCCGAGCGTCCCCGCGGTTTTGCGCGCCGGAGATCGATTCGAGGCCTCCGTCGTCCTCTCCGCCCTCGACCTCCCTCGCGGCTCGGCCGTGGTGACCGCGAATGCAGTCGGCCTCACGCCTGCGGGCCCGATGCGCCGCGAGGCCACGGTCGACCCCGAAGAACCCGCCGTCCTGCGTTTTCCCTTCCGCGCCGAGCGCGCCGGAGAGGCCCACCTCTCGTTCGAGGCGCGATTGAAGGAGAGCGGCCGCCCGGAGACCGACGGCGTCGACCTCAAAAGGGACATTTCCGTGCCCACGACGCTCGAAACCGCGGCCCTCACCGGCGAGACGTCCGCGGCCGTCGCCGAGCGCCTCGGGGACCTCGCCGGGATCCGCGCGGATACGGGTGGGCTCTCGATCTCGCTCGCCTCGACCCCGCTCTCGGGCCTCGCCGGCGGCATCGAGCAGCTCGTCGAATACCCTCATGGTTGCACCGAGCAGACCGTGAGCCGCATGGTCCCGCTCCTCGCGCTGCGCGACCTCGCCGATTCCCTCGGCGTGCCTCTCGTGCCCGGACAACCTGGACCGCAAAAAGGCAGCGAGGTCGACGCCGCGCTCCGGGGCGCGGTGGACAGGTTGCTCACGCATCAACAAAAGGACGGCAGCTTCGGCCTCTGGCCCGGCTCGGCCGAGGGAGACCCCTACATCACCGCGTATGCGCTCTGGGGCCTCGACGAGGCGCGCCGCCGCGGCCTACCCGTCCCCGAGGCGACCCTCGACCGCGCCGCTCGTTCCCTCGCGAATGCCCTCGCGGCCCCGTTCGCCGCGGCAAACCCTTCCTCGCTCGAACGATCCGCGTTCGCGCTCGACGTCCTCGCCATGGCCCGCCGGCCCGACGAACCCCGCATGCGCGCCCTCTTCGACGAGCGCGCCCGGATGTCTCCGTTCGCCCGCGCCCTCCTGCTCCACGCGTTCGCCGTCTCGGGCCACGGCGGCGAGGACGCCGCCCGCGAGCTCCTCCGCGACCTCGAAACCAATATGCGGATCGACGGCCCCGCGGCGCACCTCGTGGCCGCGTCCGAGAGGCCCTCCCCATTTCGTGATTTCGACTCCGGCGTGCGCACCGATGCCGCGGGGCTGCTCGCGATCGTCGCGACGAACCCCGCGCACCCGCTCGCCGCCCGCCTCGCGCGTGGCATCGTGGACGCGCGGGCCGGCGGCGCCTACCGCACGACCCACGAGGCCGGCTGGGCGCTGCTCGCGCTCGACGCGTTCCGCAAGAAAAACCCCGCCCCCGCCGATCCCGTGCAGGCGCGGGTCTTCCTCGGAGATACCCTGCTCGCGGACGCGCGCCTCGGCGGCGAATCCGGAAAACTCCGCCGGACGGCCTTCGTCTCGATGTCCGATCTCCTCCGCAGCCGCGGCGCGCCGCTCACCTTCGAGGCCACGTCTCGGGGCCACCTCCATTACGAGGCCGTCCTCCGCTACGCTCGCGAGGACATGCCACGCGAGCCGCTCGACGCCGGGTTTTACGTGACAAAATCCTTCCGCCCCGTCGCGGATCTCGGCGGCCCCGTCCTCGCGCCTCTCTCCGGCGAGCCCGCGTTTGATCCCGGGCAGGTCGTGCTCTGCGAGATCGAGGTCGTCACGCCCGCGCCGCGCCGCTTCGTCGTCCTCGAAGACCCGGTCCCCGGCGGACTCGAGCCGCTGCGCCTCGCCCGCGACGTGGGCGGCCCCTGGCTCGCGAAGCTCGAAGCGACGCCGGCCGAGCGGCGTGAAATGCGCGACGACCGCGTCGTTTATTTCATCGACGCCTTGCCGGCGGGCATTTCGAGATATCGGTACCTCGCCCGCGCGGCCCACGTGGGTCGATTCGTGGCGCCGCCGACGCGGATCGAGGAGATGTACGCGCCGGAGACGTTCGGGCGGACGGGGGGGTCGTTCGTTCGGGTGGGGTCGAAATGAGCGCCTTCAGGGAGGCGAGCCGATCCATTCGAGGGCCGCGTCGCGTGTCTCGAACGCCCCGAACCACGCGCCGCGCCGCTCCTCGGCCATCATCTCCCCGAAGCGGCTGCTATAGCTGACGCTCCCCGGCGGGCAGACGACGGCGAGGCGGATTCGATACAGCCTCAATTTGTGCAGGATCTCTCCGGCCTCGCCCGAGCTCAGGTCGAAGAAGGCCGCCGGCAGGTTCGCCGCGTAAAGGAGGGCAGAGCCCGCGCCGCTCGAAAACGAGGCCTCGATCACGCGATCGACATCCCGAGCGCTCGCCAGGAACGCCTGGCCCGGCTGGCCTTCCACGACCTTCTCCTCACCCACGTCGACGCTCACGAGCTCCATCGCGGCCCAGGAAAGCGCGGATGCGCGCTTCCGTCAACCGTGACGGCGCCCGGAGGTCACCGGCAAACGTCGTCCCGGGAGAACGATGCGTTCCAGCGGTGCGGCACCTCGCAAGGCGTGGCGTACACGCAGCATTCGCCCGTCGCCGGGTTTCTCGCGTACGTGATTGCCTGCACGCACGCCCCGACGACCTCCGGCGTCCGGGCCAGCGCATTCGGGCAGCCGCGACCGCCGCGCGCGAGATCCCCCTTCGGCGGCGAATCGCCGCTCGGCCTGTAATCGAGCCTCGGCGGGAGACGCGCCCCGAGATCGATCCGGGGCCTCACGAGCCCCTTCGGCGTGAGGGCCCCGGAATCACCCTTCGGCAGGATCGGCGCGAATTCGCCCTTCGGCGCGGTCGGGGAGACCGGCGCGAATTCGCCCTTCGACGGGAGCTCGGCCGTCGGCTCGGGCGCCTTCGTGACGTCGGCGGGCTCGGCCGGCGCGCCCTCCTCCGGCCCCTCCTTTGCCGGGATCTCGGGCGTCTCCTCGCCCTTCGAGATCTCTCCTTTCGAGATCTCCCCCTTCGTGATCTCGCCCGGCAGAGGCGCTTCGATCTCCTTGCCCTCGTCCAGCGGCTCGCCCGTCGACGGACCCGCGTCGGCCTCGTTTTGCGTCCCGTCGGCCTCGTCGCTCGGCAGGCCTTCTTCTGCGCCGCTCTGCGAGCCCTCCGGGGCCCCCTTGCCCTCCTCGACGCTCGGCACGCTCTCCTTTCCGAGCACGTATTCCTCCGCCGGACCGCTCACACAAGCGGCGAGCGCGAGGCCGAGGAAAGGCAGAACCGCGGCGCGCGCGATCGTGAATGAACGCATGGGCCAATCCCTCCGTCCTTATGATTTTCCCGGCTGCCCATGACGGCAACCGCCTCCAGGCACTGCAAAGCAAGGACCACCCCGATCCGCTGAGAAACCCGTGCGCGTCCGCCTGCCTTGAAAGGTTGCCTCACCCGCGTCTTCGGGGTTCGCTGGAGCCTGGAGAGCCGGGGCCTCGCCGCTTGACAGCCGTACGACCCTGCGACGACAATGCCGCCCTCCCGAACGGCCGTGGTGGAGGTCCTCGTGACGCGCAATGACTCCTTCGATCCGCAAGCGTTCCGTCAAGAATCCCTCGAGAGGGTGCTCCGCGAACAGGGGCGCACCTCGCCCCTCCCCCCGTGGATCCGCCATCCGGAGATCCCGCGCTACTCCATCGGCTGGCGCATGGGCTACGGCGAGGATTACATGACGATCTGGTGGCACTGGGCCGAAGGACGCTCGGCCGAGGAGAAGACGGCATACTTCCGCGAATTCGCGCCCATCCAGACCGAATGGGTCGATTGGGTCGGGATGCAGATCGTAATGGACGAGGAGGAGGAGGACGACGACGCGGCCCCCTCGCTCGAGGACGACATCCGAAAATACGGCGAGGCCATCGCGCACCTCGGCCTCTACGACGTCGAAGCCTGGCAGGCCTATCTGAAGGCGGCGCCCACGGACGAAGAGGTTTGATACGAATCGAGATTCATGTCCCCACGGTTCCTCGGGTCTTGCTCGCGCGGGGCTCGTCGTTGGCGGGCCCGGGCGCCCCGCGGCGCGCGCTCGGAAAGATCCCCGTGACGAGCTCGCGGTGCTGCGGCGCCTCGTCGACGACGCGCACGTGCACGCCCTCGCGGCGCGGCGCGCGCGCCTCCTCCGCGGCGGAGACCTCCAAGCTCGTGTCCACGCGTAATGGCAATTCGACGGTGAACGTCGCCCCGAGCCCCTTGCCCGGGCTCTCGGCGACGACCGCGCCGCCGTGCGCCTCCACGAGATAGCGCACGATCGAGAGCCCCAGGCCGAGGCCCCCGTGGCTGCGGGTCGACGAGCTGTCGCCCTGCCGGAAACGCTCGAACACGTGCGGCAAGGTCTGGGGCGGGATCCCCACGCCGTCGTCCTTCACCCAGACGATCACCTTGTCGCCGCGACGGCCGCCGATCTCCACCGTGCCGCCGGCCGGCGTGAATTTGAGCGCATTGCCGAGGAGGTTCTCGAAGATCTGCCGCAGCCGGAGGTCGTCGCCGAGGACCGGCAGCGGGCCGCCCCCCTCGAACGCGGTCTTCAGCACGATCCCCTTCACCTCCGCGAGCGGGCGCATCACCCGGACGGCGTGCCCGAGGGGCTCGACGAGGTCGACGTCCTCATAATCGAGCTGCAACGTGCCCGCGATCATGCTCGTCGTGTCCATCAGATCCTCGATCAGCCGCGCCTGCGCCTGCGCGTTCCGCTCGATCGTCTCGAGGGCCTTGCCGCGGCTCGCCTCCGGCACCGAGTCGCGCCGCAGAATGCTGGTCCATCCGAGGATCGCCGTGAGCGGCGTGCGGAGCTCGTGCGAGATGACCCCCAGGAACTCGTCTTTCAGCCGGCTCGCCTCCTGGACCGCGCGATAGAGCCGAGCGCGATCGATCGCCATGGCCGCGCGCCGCGAGAGCTCGTCCACGAGCGCGCGCTCGGGCTCCGTCACGTATCGTCCCGGCGTCCCGGCGAGCAGCGTCATGTGGCCAAACGCGTGCCCCTGCATCACGATGGGCACGATGAGCAGCGAATGAATGCCGCGCTCCTCGAGCTCCACGCGCGTGGCGAGGTCGAGGTCCGACAAGCCGAAGGCACGCCCTGGCGGCGCGACGCCGAGCAATGGCTCGGCATAGGCGGCCCCTCGCCCGAGCGCCGCGAGGCAATAACGTTCGCCCGCCTCCTGCACGTGAATCGTGCACCCTTCGGCGAACGTCGGCACGAGCAGCCGCGCCATGGCCGCGAGCGTGCTCTCGTATTCCAGCGACGCGCCGAGGACGCCGCTCACCTCGGCGAGCAGCCGCTGCCCCTCCTCGGCGCGCCGGCGCGCCGTGACGTCGCGCGAAATGCCCACGAGGCCGATCACCCGCCCCTCCTCGTCGTACCAGGGCCCCTTCATCGATTGCCAGAACCGCGTGGTCCCCCCGCTCGTGGTCGACGAGCATTCGTAGATCGTCGTCTGCCGGCGGGTGATGACCTCCCGGTCCCGCTGCGCGATCTCGTCGGCGTCCTCCCGGGCGAAGAGCGTCTTGTCGTCCTTGCCCACGACGTCCTCCGGCTCGAGCCCGAAGACACGCGCGCCGGC
The DNA here is from genome assembly GCF_009649845.1 of Polyangium spumosum. Lineage (NCBI taxonomy): Bacteria > Pseudomonadati > Myxococcota > Polyangiales > Polyangiaceae > Polyangium > Polyangium spumosum. The sequence continues at coordinate 245,408 of NZ_WJIE01000009.1, read as the reverse complement.
CGAGTTGATCATCACGTACCGGAGGTTCAGGTCCTTGACGAAGACGCAGTCGTGCGTCCCCTCGGTGACGGCGCGCAAGAGCTGCCGCGAGAGCCGCAACGCCGAGAGCTCCGCCTCCTCCGCGAGCACCCGCGAGAGGGCCGGAGCGCAATGCTTGGCCAGCCGGGACAAACGCGCCTTCGTGGCCCCGTGCGGGCAGAGCCCCTCGAATGCGATCACGCCGAGGACTCTGTCCCCGACGGCGAGCCGCGCGGCCCACCCGTCGCGCCCCGCCATACGCACCCGCGTCGGCCCCGGCGCCCGGAGGGCCTCGGAGAGCCCGCGCGGGGCCGGATCATTCGTACCAGGGACGGAGAGCTCGTCGGCGACGAGGACCGCGAGCACGCCCGACGTCGCCCCGAGGGCCCGCGCGCCCTCGCGGGCCACCGCCGCCGCCACCTCCCGCGGCCGCCTGCAGGCGTGCAGCGCGTACACGAAGGCCCCGAGGACCGCGTCCTCCCCCGGATTCCATCGTTTGCCGTGACGGCGCGATTTCCTGGGTGAAGGCAACGACGGATGTTGTCAGACGACGCAATCGACCGCGAGCTGACGAAAGCCTGAATGTCGAATCCGGCGTCGCCTGAGGATTCGCGCTTGCAGGGAGGACGGCCCGCGCCTCCCGCGGACGGCGCTCGCTCAGGCCTTCTTCGGGCCGGTCACCGGGACGAACGAGCCGTGTTGCACGCGGTCGGCGCCGGGCTTCGGCAGCGCGCCGGGGAGCACGGTGATCTTCGCTTCGCCCACGATTTGCCCGCGCGAGGCGACCCACTCGTTGCGCTCCTCGATCCACGCGGTGCATGCGGCGCGGACCTCGTCCGAGATGCCCCGCGGGTCGTCCGGATCGGCGAGCTGCAGGCCCGTATCGTAGCGGAACCGGACCTCCATCGGGCGGTTCGGGTCGAGGTTCTTCTGCGCCTCGCGGTGCGCCGCGCGCGCGGCCACGTTCTCCTTCTCGCGCGCGAGCGCCGCGGCCTCGGCGGCCTTCTCGCGCACCTCGGCGAGGGCCTTCTCCGCCGCGCGCTCCTCCTCGTCGAGCGGGCGCATCGCGCCCTTGAGGCGATCGTTCTGCTCGCGCGAGAGGCCCTCGAAGACCACGCCGAGCACGTCCGTGAAGCGCGGCCGCTCGCGGAGCCACGCCGTCGTCGCCTCCTCGTCCGGGAACTCCTGGAAAGACGTCTCGCCTGTCTTCAGGTTTTCGAGCTTGAGCATGATCTTCATGCTCGGCATCATCGCCGGGCTCGAAGCGCAAGGCAAGGGCATGCGCCTTGCTCGCCCGCCGGCGAGGAGAGGCGTCGATGCTCGCCGGAAAATGCGCGTTTATCGGGATCGTCCTTTCGACGATCGCGCTCTCGTCCTGCCGGCCCGAGCCCCGGGAATCCGAGGACGTCCTGTCGCTCGAGCCCACGAAGGCCCTCTGCGGCCCGGGGCTCGTGCGGCGCGGCGACGCCTGCGAAGCGCCTCTCTGGGCGGAGATCGCGCCGCTGCCCGCGAGCGCGCGGCGCATGAGCGACGTCGCGGACGTGGACGGGCGCGAGGCGTGGATCGTGGGCCGAGGCGGGCTCGTATTGCACAGCGATGACGGCGGCGAGCGCTTCGAGCGCGTCGATCTCGGCACCCGCGAGGACCTCGCGTTCGTGTGGGCGGACGAGGCGGCGATCGTCGTGACGTCCGCGCGGCGCGCGTGGGTTTCTCTCGACAAAGGGAGGACGTTCGAGCCTTCGCCCGAGGCGCCGGCCGAGCTCACGCGTTGCCTCCGCTTCTCCGGCCGCGTGGTCTGCGGCTCGGCGCAAGGCGGCCTGTACCATTTCGAGCTCGGCGCCGCGGCGTTCGAACACGCGCCGCTCGATCCGGGGCGCACGATCGTGCAAGCCGGCCCCGGGTATCTCGTCGTCGCGACCGAGACTGGATCGACGACGCGAATCCGCGCGACGGAAGCCCCCGACCTCGACGCCTTTCACGGAGATACGGTCTTGCCGGGCGGCTACCCCGGCTACGTGGATTCCTTGTGGGTGTCGCGCCGCGAGCTCCTCGCCTGCGTGATGGCCGAGGACACGGACGTCGGCGGGATGGTTATTCATTGCTCGACGTCGCGGGGGAGCGCGTTCGAGGCGCGAGGCTCGATCGCGCCGGAATGCGCGCGGGGGCCGCAGATCGAGGGTGGATCCGGCTCCTTTCACGTGATGACGCATTGCAACACCGTCGACATGCCGACCACCTTCGAGGTCTGGACGTCGCGCGACGGCGGCGAGACGTTCACGCGCGGCACCTGGGGCGCCGAGTTCGAGAGCTCATGGCGCGGCGCGAACCGCATGAGCTTCGGGACCCCGAACCACGGCCTCTTGCTCACGCACAGGCTGCTCCGCTCGACCGACGGCGCGCGGAGCTCGGAGCCGATCGAAGAAAACGCCCTCGCGGCCGATTGGCCCGGCGGCCTGAACGAAAACAAGGCCTTGCTCTTCCCCACGAAGGCGCGCGGGTACGTGATCGCCATGCAGAACACGACCGCGGTCTTCCGATATCGGCTCCACCGCACGGACGACGGGCTTCATTTCGACGAGGGGCGTGATCTCGACGCGTTCACGGACGAAGGGATCCCGACGCCCGTCATGGCGGCGCACGGAGATCGGCTGTGGCTCGCGCTGCCGAGCGAATTCGTGAAGCGGACGTTCCTGCGCAGCGAGGACGGCGGCCGGACCTTCCTGCCCGATGGTTTTCCCGGACAAGGGCAGCCGGTCGCGGCGGTCGCGCTCGGGCCGGGCGGCCTCGGGTTCGTCGCGACCACGCGCGGGGCGGTGAATACACGCGCGCTCTACCGGTCGACGGACGGCGGCGCGACGTTCGACGCGGTGACATTGCCGGCCGGGACGTTCGTGCGCGACCTGCGTGTCCTCGATTTGCAACGCGTCGTCGCCGTCGGCGAGAACGGCCTCATTCTGACGAGCGACGACGCGGGGCAATCGTTCACGAGCCGCCGCGGGGGGAGGCCGGACGAGGAGAAGCTCCTCACGGTCGATTTCGCGCCCCAAAGCCGCGTGGGCTGGGCCGGCGGCGTCACGAGCGCGGGGCAGCCGCTCTTGCTTCGCACCGAGGACGGGGGAGAGACCTGGGCCGCGTCATCGCTCGAGGGAGGGTCGAGCGGCGCCATCGTCGAGGTCGCGGCCGCGACGCCGTCCCGCGCGAGCGCCGTCGTCGAGGCCCCAGGCGGCTCACGTTCCCTCGTCATGACAAACGACGGTGGGCAATCGTGGTCGCCGCGCGAGTTTCCCGGCGGCGACGAGCTCCGCAAGATTGCGCGGCTCCCGGACGGCGAGACGACATTCGCGCTCGGGGCGCACGGCCTTTATCGCAGCAGCACGCCCTGAGCGTCCCGCGTCATTTCTGCTCGGCGAGCTTCCGCCGCAAGAACACGCGCACCTTCTCCCAGGCGTCGGCCGCGCTCTTCTCGTCGTACCGTGATTGTTGCGAGGGGTTCGCGAAGGCGTGGTCGGCGTCGTAGCGGTGGACGGTGCGCGTGACGCCGGCCTGCCCGAGCGCCGCGTCGAAGGCGTTCACGTCCTCGGGTGGGATCGCCTTGTCCTTGTTCCCGAAAATGCCGAGGATCTCGGCCTTGATCGGCTTCAGCTCGTTCGGATCCGTGACGAGGTGGCCATAATAAATCACGGCCGCGTCGAGGTCGGGCTCGTGCATGGCGAACTGGAGCGACCAGGCGCCGCCGAAGCACCAGCCGATCACGCCGGTGCGCGTCGCCTGGACGCGCGGATCCTTCTCCAGGAAATCGTGCGCGGCGACGAGCGTGGCGAGCGCCTTTTTGTTGTCGACGCTCTTCATCGTGGCCATCGCCTCGTCGGGCGTCTTCGCGACCTTCCCGCCATAAAGATCCACGGCGAGCGCGGCATACCCGTCCTCCGCGAGGCGGTCGGTCCAGTGCTGGATGTGCTCGTTCAGGCCCCACCATTCGTGGATCACGAGGATGCCCGGCAGCGGCGCGGTTTTCCCCCTGGGCAGGCTGAGGTAGCCGCTCGTGCCGTCGATCGCGACGCGCTCGCCGCGCGGCGGCGGGGCCTTCTCGGCGCTGAGCTGGTGCAGCGCCTTGAAGGCCTCCTCGGAGAGCGTGCCCTGCATGCCCTCGGACGGGGACGTCTGGACCGTCGCGGGCGTGGTGTTCGCCGGCGTGGGCGCGCCGGGCTCGGGCGCAGGCGCGCCGCCGCAACCCGCGGCGAACACGGTGAGGCCCGCGAAAAACACGCGGGCAGAGCGGAGAAGACCATCGATTCGGACGAACCTCATGGCGCGCACTCTACACCGCGGCGCGGGCGAAGACAAAACGGGGCGAGCTCGTCTAGAATGGCTCGATGCGATACCGACGGACTCTCGCGCTCCTCGTCCCTTTCGCCCTCGCCGCCTGCGGTTCGGAGGCGGATCCCTCGAACCCCGCGGCCCTTTCGCCCGCGTCGCTCGCCCTCGAGCTCGCGCGGCAGGACGGGCCCGCGCCGCATCCCATCGAGGTCACCGTGCGCGTGACGTCGAGCGACGGCAAACCCGTGCCCGGGCTCGCGGTGGAAATCACGGCCGAGGGGGGTACGGCGGACGCGGCCGAAGACGTCGGGGATGGCACGTACCGGGCCACCGTGAAACCCTCGATCGCCGCGGGGGACGCGGGGGAAGTGGTGGTGCGCGCGAAGGTCGCGGATCTCTCGGCCGAGAGGACGGCGGTCGTCTTGCCCTTCGTGGGCGCGGCGTGGGGCCAGCCGGAGCGGGTCCCCGGGCTCGTCAATACCGCGGGCACGGAGGACTCGGCGGAGGTGAGCCCGGACGGGCAATGGCTGATCGTGAGCACGTATTCGCCAGCCGACCTGCTCTGCTGCATCGGCGGGAAAGATCTGCCCGGCTGCACGGGCGAGGCCGCGAGTCCGGCCGCGACCGAATGTAATACGACGCGCGGCCCGTACGCCGCTCCCGAGCGGCCCGACATGCCCGGCGCCGGACGGATCCTCTCGCCGACCGAGATCGACCACACCATCCCCGAGCTCGGCGTCGCGCAGGCGCTCTTCGCCTTGCCGCCCGTGGCCGCGTATGGATTCCGCAAGCAGCCGGACGGGTCGTTCGCCGAGCCTTTCGTGATCGCCATCGACATGAATGGCTTCACGTATTCGCCGTTCGGGTTCACCTTCCTCGGCGCGCCGGAGGGCGGCGCGGCGCCCGTGCTCTTCGCGTTCGACCCGCTGCACGGCCCGGACACGGCGCCCGATCTTTATCACGCGGACATCACGCTCGGCGCGCCCGTGAGCCTCGGGAAGTATTCGTTCGTGAACAACTTCCTGATCGCCGATCCCTTCCCCGCGACGCAGCTCCCGCTCACGCCGATGGAGCCCTTTCAATCGAATCCCGCGTTTGGTCACGGCCACGTCTGGTTCGACACCGAGGGGCCGGTGGAAAAGGACATCTTCGTGGCCAGGCCCTCGGGCGCCTTCCCGGGGGCTTCGTTCTCCGAGACGGTCGTCGCGGCGATCAGCGAGCCCGACGTCGAGGAGTTCCAGCCCTTCGTGGACGAGGCCAGTTCGCTCCTCTATTTCTCGCGCGGCTTCCGCGACATCGCGGCGAGCGCGTATTCGGGTGGCGATCCGGCGCTCCCGGCCTCGTTCGGGGATCCCGTGGTCGCGCTCGGGCTCGACGCGCCCCCCGACGGGCCGGGCGACATCGTGGGCATCGGAGAGCCGAGCCTGGCCCGTACGGCGGAAGGCGAGCAGTGGCTCTATTTCGTGTATTACGTCCGGAGGGAAGGCCACTACGACGGCTCGGTCGGGCGCGTCAAGAAACGCTAGCTCGAGACGTCACGGGCAATTCGCGCCGCACATGGCCTGCTCCTCCGCGGCGCAGGCCCCCGCGAGGCAAGACGCGCAATCGCCGGGGCTCTCGCCCTGGCACGTATTCGCGCAAGCCCCGGCCCGACTCGCCTTCTGGCAACGCACGAGCGCCGAGACCTCGGCCGCGATGGCCGGGCAGGCGCCGAGCACGCAATCGTTGTACGCGTACCCCTCCCCCTCCTCGGTCGACACCGCCTGCTTCAGGCAAGCGGCCGTCTCCGTGCCGTCGGCCTTCCCGTGGCCCACCCACGTCGCGGCGGGCGCGCCGCTCTCGTCCTCGCATCGCTCGAAATGGGGGTTCTTCGGGAAGTACGGCCCGATGAGCTGGCACATCTCGTCGTTCGAGGAGAGGCCCCACGTGATGGGCCGGCTCTCGCCGCTCCGGAAATCGCAGCGGATCTCGAGGGTGCTCCCCCGGGGCAGGAGCAGCGGCGGGTCGAGCTCGCGTACGGGCGGCTCCTGCCAGGACGTCGTCGAATAAATGGACGTGGCCGCGCCGGCGGGCGGCAGCAGCGTGGCCTCGAACGAGGCGCCCCGCGCGTGCATGTGCGATTGCAGGCTCACCACGTGCACGTCGTCGGGCACGGGGCAACGCATGCGCGCCGTGGCCTCGCTGTTGGGGGCGACGCGCAGGGCCTGGTTGTCCATGTAAAGGAGGCCGGCCTCGATCCGGAGATCCTCGGGAGGCATGGTGTAGACGTTGATGCGGGCGTCGACCTCGAGCGGGGCGCTCGTGGTGTTGAGGTAATGGGTGCTCATCACGAGCACCACGTTCGGCTCCACGACGAGGCCCACGCCATCGGGCAATCGATGGAGCAGCCCCACGCTGCCGAAGCTCTCGGAGCCGCCCAGCACGGCGTCGACCTTCCAGCGCGCGGTCGCGCCCTCGGAGCAATCGTGCTCCGTGAGCGCGTCGACAGCGACGCCCTCTTCATCGTGGGACGGAACCTGTCGATATGGGGTCCGGTACAGGAGGACGTGGTGTCCGCCCGGGCCGAACGCGACGTCTTGGCCCCGGATCACGAGCCCCTCGGGAGGCACCTGGAAGAGGCGACAACCATAGGATTCGACCCCCGGGGCGATCGTGGAGGTCATGCGGTATTGAATGCCCGAACCCCCGACAGGCGCGTCGAGGAGAGACTTTTCCGCCGGCTGCGTGGAAGGCTCGTCAGGCGCGCACGCTGGCGCGAGCAGCGCCGCGATGAGGACGATGTATTTGTTGGAGTTCAATGTTTCCCCCCCGTCGATCATGGCCCACTGCTTCGCAGATGTGCCCGGACGGGTGGGGGTTTGCACGCGACGTGCCCGGCGGTCCGGCCGGCGTCCGCCACGAACGATGACGCCTATTTCGCGGCCGGCGCTGGAGCGGGCGTGGGCGCGGCGGGCGCGGCGGCGGGGGCCGCGGGCTTCGCGGGCTCGGGCGGCGCAGGCGGCTTCCTGGAATAACCGAGGCCGAGGGTGAGCATCATTCCGTTACGTATCTGCCATTGCTCGGTGAGCTGGGGCTGGCGGACGAGCTTGAGCTCGTAATCGAGCGTCGCCCACTCGACCACCTTGAACGAAATGGCCGCGCCGATGTCCAGGTTGGTGAGCGAGAGCGCGCTCTTCTTGGCCTCTCCGGCCGCGGGCATGTCGTTGTTCCAGGCCGGGATGAGCGCGCCGACGCCGAGCTTGTAGGCGATCTTCTTGTCGTTCAGCGCGCCCCACACCTCGAGCGAGCCCTCGACGCCGAGCTGAAGCACGTCCCGGAGCTCCTGCACCTCGACGCGATCGGCCGTGGCCGCGTCGTCCTTCAGGATGAGCTGCCCGTCGGCGAAGGTCTGCAACCCGCCGAGGCCGACGCGCGTCTCCAGGTTGAATCGATCGCCGGAGACGGGGCGCGCGAACGGGCCGATGGTCTGCTTCAGCGTGAGGGGACGGAAGGGGTCGGTGAGCGTGAGGCGCCGCGCGGTGACGGTCTCGGTCGCGCCGGAGAGGCGGGCGATCGTGTACGTCGTGTCGTTGGGCCGGACGTCGAAGCCACGGAAGAGCGGCGTGCCCAGCGTGACGCGCGCGAACGGGCCGAACCAGGGGCGCACGAAATAGAGATAGGTGCTCTCCACGTTGAAATTGTCGGCGCTCTTGACGATGTCTTCGAGGGCCGGCGTCTTCGTGAGCGCCTCGTTGATGCCGAGCATCGTGCGCCACTCGTGGCCGCCTCTCCGGTACGTCGCCACGCCGTCGAACTTGAGGCCCACGGTGAAGGTCGAGCCATTGGGGGTGACGCCGACCACGTCGCGGGTATCCACGAGCGAGAAGGTGGCGCCGTTTTTCATGGTGATCTCGAGCCCGTCCTGCTTTGGCGGCTCGGCAATGGCGACGTCCACGTATTGCTTGGTGGCAACGTTCTGCGCGTGAGACGCGGCGGGCACGGAGAGGATCGCGGCCAGCATCGAGGCCGAAAGAAGTGTACGTCGAGCCATGGTTCCTCGGAGGTATTCGAGTCGGACGTTCGTCGCGGAGCGCCCGGTTCATGGCACGACAGCAAGGAAGATGCCATGCGCAAATGGCCCGAGATGGCCGAGGAGCGGGCCCGCGAGCGTCGCGCGCCCCCCCTACATCGATGCCTCGACGCCGCGCCGGGTGAGGCCTTTGGTCCTCACCCTCGGGCTCAGAGGCCGATGTTCAGCACGGGGAAGAAGCGGAGGCCGCCCTGCTTGGAGAGGTTGATGAGGCCAATCTGCGCGCCACGCAGGCGATCGGTCTGGTTGATGAGGCCTATCTGGAGCCCGCGGACGTGTTTCGTACGGTTGTAGAGGCCCATCGAGGTGCCCGTGAGGCGACTGCTCACGTTGGCCACGCCGAGCTGCACGCCCGTGACCTCGTCGGCGCCCGAGAAGAACCCGGCCTGGAGGCCGTGGATCTGGTCCTTGACGATGTTGACCACGCCGAGCTGCGCGCCGACGTGGTCGTCGCGGGTCATGTTCACGACGCCGATCTGCGAGACGCCGTAAAACTCCTCGCGCACGCCGTTGAAGGCGCCGATCTGGAAGACGCCCTGGAAATCGTCGGCGACGTAGTTGAAGATGCCGCCGAGCTGCAGGACGCCGCCGAAGCCCTCGCCGACGTAGTTGAAGATCGCGCTCGTCTGCAGGACGCCACGAAAGTCTTCGGCGACGTACGAAGCGAGGCCGAATTGCCCGACGCCGTGGAAGTCGTCCTCGATGATCACGTTGGCGCCGCCGGCCTGGAAGACGCCGTAAAAATCGTCGACGGCGATGTTCACCGCGCCGAGCTGGCCGATCCCATGAAACGACTCGTCGACGCCGTTCAGGAGGCCGACCTGGCCGACGCCGTAAAACGAGCCGTCGACGTAGCTCAGGAGGCCGACCTGGGCCACGCCGCGGAAGGCGCCGTCCTCCACCGCATTGGCGCCGCCGATCTGGAGGAGGCCCGAGAAATTCCCGTGGTCGATCTTGTTGTATGCGCCGATCTGCAATGCCCCGACGAACCCGCCGCCGCCGCGGCGGCCGCCGTATCCGTATTCGTCGTCCCAGTCGAGGCCGGCGCCGATGACGTTGTAGGCGCCGAGCTGCAAGCCGCCGATGAACGCCTCGGCCCCGTTGCGCCCGCCCATCTGCAAGAGGCCGGCGAAGCGGCGCGTGTCGTTGCGCAGGACCGCGACCTGCGCGAGGCCCACGAAGAGATCGCTGACGACGTTGCGGTAGAGCGCGACCTGCGCGCCGCCGTAGAACTCCTTCGCGAGGTTCCTGCCGAGCGTGAGCTCGACGCCGCCCCGGAAGACACGCTCGGCGTTGGTGTGCACGAGGCCGACCTGCGCGAGGCCCGTGAAGTGCTCGGCCGTCGCGCCGAAGAGGCCCACCTGTACGCCGCCGTAAAATTGCTTCGCCGAGGGCGTGACGAGCCCGAGCTGCCCGATGCCCGCGAAGAGGTCCGCCTCGGGAAAGACGCCCGGCTGGAGGAAATACCAGCGGTTCGGCTTGGGCGGCAGAGGCGGCGGCCTGTACGGCGGAGGCGGCGGCACGTACGGCGGAGGCGGAGGAGGCGGCGGCGGTGGCTCCTCCGTCGCGACCTCGACGGGCGGCGGCGGGATCGGGGCAGGCTCGATCGGCGGCGCGGCCGCGGCTTCCTGGGCCGACGCGGGGCCCGCGCCCGCCGCAAAAGAGCCCAGCGCGACGAGGAGAGCCACGAGCCACCCGCGCCTCGGATACGAGATCAGCATGTCGTCCGGCATGAACGCTCCGCTCCGGGGGAGCTTACAGGAAGGTTCCCCAGGAAAACCAGCGTGGAGGCGTCAGCGAAGACGGAACGCGCTCGGGGCGACCTCGTACTTGAGCATTTCGCCGAGCAGATCGTCCTCCGTGGCGACCACGCGGAAGCCGAGCTTCTCGAGGATGCGGCGAGACGCGAGGTGCCAGGTGAACGTGGAGGCCCGCACGGCGCGCACGCGCGGCTCGGCGAGCGCCCAGGCCACCGACGCGCTCACGGCCTCGAAGCCGAAGCCCTGCTGCTGCGATTCCTCCTCGATGCCGTAGGCCACCTCGACGAGGCCGGTCTCGTCCGGCCCCCCGTGAAATACCACGCTGCCGATGACCCGCCGGGCAGCCTCGCGCGACAGGGCCACACGATCACCCCAGAGCCGATGCTCGGGATCGGCGCGGACCGCGTCGAGCCGCGCCAGGAACGCCCGCTCGACGAGCGCGCGGCCCGGCCACGCGTTTGGCATCTTCGCGCCGAGGAGCGCCTCGGTATCGCTGCGGCGCCCATCGAGCACGGCCTCGACGACCTCCACCGACATGGGGACCAGCTCGAGGCGCTCGGTGATGAGCTTGGGGCACGACACGCCGATGAATTTCTCAAAGCTTCGACGCTCTCGCAAGCGCCAAAGGCCGACGCGCTGCGGCGAAGCGCTTGACAGCAGGCGCGCCCGGGTATGAAACCAATGGTCGCGCATGGCCCCGAGGAGCAAGCCCCTGCCCGCCGGAACGCTGATCGCGCGGCGGTTCGTGGTCCGCTCGCTCGCCGGCCGCGGCGGCATGGGCGAGGTCTACCGGGCGCGTGATCAGGAGACCGGCGAAGAGGTCGCGCTGAAGCTCCTGCATACGGACGCGACGTCCGTCGACGCCGAGCGCTTCGCGCGGGAAGCACGAATTCTGTCCCTGATCCGGCATCCGCGTGTCGTCTCGTACGTGGCGCACGGACAGAACGAGGACGGTCGGCACTTTTTGGCGATGCAATGGCTGGAGGGCGAGGACCTCGCAAAGCGGCTCGCGCGCGGGCCACTCTCGACGGGCGAGGCCTTGCTGCTGCTCCGGCGCATCACCGAAGGGCTCGCCGCGTTGCACGCGAGGAGCATCGTCCACAGGGACCTCAAACCCTCGAACGTGCTCCTCCGCGGCGGAGACATCGACCAGGCGACGATCGTGGACCTCGGCATCGCGCGGCCGATGGGCTCGTCGACGGGTATCACCGCGGCGGGTCGGCCGATCGGGACGCCCGAGTACATGTCGCCCGAGCAGGTGGGCAGCGAAGAGCCCGTCGGTCCGGCCTCGGACATGTTCTCGCTCGGCTGCATCCTGTTCGAGTGCCTCGCGGGTCGGACGCCGTTCGTCGCGACGGACCCGGTGCTGGTGATGTCGAAGATCCTGAGCGCGGAGGCGCCGAGCCTCCTGTCGTCGCGCCCGGGGGTGCCGCCGCCCGTCGCGGCGCTCGTGCAGAGCTTGCTGCGGAAAGACCCGGCCGAGCGGCCGGCGAGCGCGGCCTCGCTCCTCGAAGGGCTCGCCGAGCACCTCGATCTGGAGGCGCACAAGGGGGCGTTTTACCCGACCCTCGCGCGGGACGTGCAGGAGCTCTCGAGCGTGCTCGTGCTCTCGCTCCCGGAGGGCGCGGGCGCCGAGGAGATCGGGGCGATCCTCGCGCGAAACGGGGCGTTTTCGCGCGGCCAGAGGCCCGACGGGACCCTCGTCGCGGCGTTCGCGCGTTTCGGCGGGGACGCGACGGACCAAGCGACGGCGGCCACGCGCGCGGCGCTCGTGATCCGGGCCGCCGCCCCAGGGGCGACGATCGCGCTCGCGACGGGGCCCGCGTTCGTCTCGGGGGAGCAGCCGATCGGGCGCGCCGTGGATCAAGCGGCGGAGGCCCTCGCGGCGGAGGACACGCCGCGTGGGGTGGTGATCGTCGACGCCGTGACGGCGGGGCTCGTCGGAGGGCGGTTCCCGACGGCGCGCGAGGGCGGGCGGATCCTGCTCGCCGGCGAGGAGCTCACGCGGGCAGTCCGGCCCGGAGAAACCCTGCCGTTCGTCGGGCGAAAGCGCGAGCTCGACCTCTTGCTGCGCGCGTTCGAGGCGACGCGGGAGGAGCCCCTCGCGCGGGCGGTCGTGGTGGTGGCGCCGCCGGGCATGGGCAAGTCGCGGCTCTTGCAGGAGCTCCGCGCGAGGCTCGAGGCGCGCGAGGACGGCGTGCTTTTCCTCGTGGGTCACAGCGATCCGCTGGGAGCGCCGGCCTACACGATGCTGGCGGACGCGCTCCGGGGGCGCGGGCTCGCCGAGCTCACGACGAGCGAGGGGCGCGCGGCGACACGCGCGCAGCTCGAGCGCGTGTTGCTCGACGACCTGCGCGGCGTATGCGCGGAGCGGCCGGTGGTGCTGGCGCTGGAGGACGTGCACCACGGCGACGCGCCGAGCGTGCGGCTCGTGGAGCGCGCGCTCGTGGAGCTGTCGGACCAGCCGCTCTTCGTGCTCGCGCTGGCGCGGCCGGACCTCGAGGACGTCTACCCGCGGCTCTGGGGCGATCGGGCGGAGCGGATGGTGCTGTCGCCGCTCGTGCGCCGCGACGCCGAGGAGCTCGCGCGGGCGGCGCTCGGGCAGGGCGCGAGCGACGTGGTGGTGGAGCGGATCGTGGAGCGCGCCGCGGGAAACCCGCTGTTCCTGGAGGAGCTCGCGCGGGCGGCGCGGGCGACGGGCGGCGAGGAGGGCGCGCCGCCGGCGACGCTCCTGGTGATGCTGCAAGCGCGGCTCGGCAGGCTCGGGCCGGAGGCGCGCCGGGCGCTCGTGGCGGCGAGCCTCTTCGGCGCGCGCTTCTGGCGCGGCGGCGTCGTGGCGCTGATGGATCGGCAGGGGCACGAGGCGTCGGTGGATCAGGCGCTCGCGGCGCTGACGCGGGCGGAGCTTCTGGAGAAGCAACGGACGAGCAGGCTCGCGGGGGACGTGGAGTACGTCTTCCGGCACGTGCTCGTGCGGGAGGCGGCGTACGGGCTGCTCGGCGAGGAGGAGCTCGCGCTGGGGCACGCGCGCGCGGCGCTGTTCCTGGAGGCCGCGGGCGAGAGCGACGCGCAGAGCCTCGCCGACCACTGGCGACGCGGCGGCGACGCGGCGCGCGCGCGGGTGCTGCACGTGCGAGCGGCGCGCGAGGCGTTCGAAAGGAACGACCTCGAAGGGACACGCCTGCACGCGGCGAAGGCCGAGGAGCTCGGCGCGGAGGGGGCCGAGCTCGGGCTCGTGCGTGGCATGGCGTGCTCCGTCCTGTACTGGAACGGGGCCTGGGACGAGGCGCGCCGGAGGGGGACGGAGGCGCTGCCGCTCCTGCCGGAGGGCTCGACGTGGTTTTGCCGGGTGCTCGGGCTCGTCTGTACCCTCGCGGGGCTCGGGGCGGGCGTGGAGGCCTTCGCGGGTCACCTCGACGAGCTGCTCGCGCTCTCGCCGGATCTCGAGGCGCTGGGGGCCTACGCCGAGTGCCTCGGGCGGCTGCTTTGCCTGCTCGCGGTGCGGCTCGATCGGGGCGCGTCGAGCCGGGTGCTCGCGCGGATGCGTGAGACGCTGGAGCAGACGGGCGCGGTGGATCCGAGCGCGCACGGCTGGGCGCGGCTCGCGGCGTACGAGTACGGTCGGAGCGCGAAGCACGATCCGCTCGCGCAGCTCGAGCGGATCGAGGACGCGATGCGCGCGTTCGAGGCCGCGGGGGACGCGCGGATGCAGGTGGTCTGCGCGGCGCGCGCGGGCGAGGCGCTCGTGGCGCTCGGGGAGCACGAGGCGGCCCTCGCGCGGCTCGTGGAGGCGGAGGCGCTCGCGATCGAGCTCGATGACAGGCGCACGAAGGCCGCGGTGCGGCTCTCGCGTGCTTTGTTCCTGGCCGAGCAGTCGACGCCGGAGGCGCAAAAGGAGGCGCGCGCGCTCGCGGAGGCGCTCGTGGCGGAGGCGGGGCTCAACCCGTTCGACGTGGCGCTCGCGTGGGGGATCGCGGCGCGGGTGGCGCTCGTGGAGGGCGACGCGGCGCGGGCGCTCGTGGAGGTCGACAGGGGGCTCGCGCTCGTCGATCCGATGCGGCTCCGGCGCCTGTCGCTGACGGCGACGCGGATCCGCGCCCTCACGCGGCTCGGGCGGGGGGCGGAGTCGCTCTCGCTCGCGCGCGCGGCGCTCGTGGAGGTGCGCGCGGCGGGCGGCGTGGGCGCGATCGAGGTGGACCTGCGCCTCGCGGCGGCGGAGGCGCTGCGGGCCGCGGGCGAGGTCGGCGCGTTCGAGGACGAGCTCCGCGCGGCGCTCGGGCTGCTCGGCGAGCAGTGCGCGGACGTGCGTGATCCGGAGGGACAAACGCGCCTCTTGCGCGAGGTGCCGTCGAACGCGGAGGCCGCCCGGCTGGCGCGGGAGCAGTTCGGCGAGACGGCCGTGCTCACGTTGCTCGGGGCGGCGTAGAGCGACGAGGCGCGGCGCACGCGGCATACCCGAGGATGACGGGGCCGTCCCGCGTGGCGGTGGGCGTGGGGGTCCAGCCACGCGCGAGGCGCGCTTCGAGCATCTCTGCTGCGGAGGGTTTGTGGTCCCAGACGGCGACCGCCGTCAATCCGCCCAGTCAGGTGGTGTCGTAGACGAGAAAGACGCCGGCCGGATGTTCGAGGACGACGTCGTGGTTGTATTCGTCCTGAACGACCACGTCCGCGATCAGGCGCGGGGGCGCGAGCGAGAGGCCCCAGCGGACCACGTCTTCGAGCGTGTGCTGGGAGGCGACGAGCGCCTCGATCTCGCGCCGCGTGGCGGGGTCCACGTCCGTCCGCCATTCGATGTCCATGGCCACCTCCTCGTCCCGCGGGGATGGTGCCCCGTCGTGGGCCGCGGGGCAATGGCCATCGTGGACGTCACTGCGTGCTCGTGTTCCGGATGCCCCCGCTCCCGCCCTCGCCGCCCTCGCCGCCCTCGATTCCGCTGCGGAAGCCGCGGTCGAAGACCGGCGGCTCGGCGGGGGCGCGGAGGCCGCGGATGGAGGGCATGATGACCGGGAGGAATCCCTGGTTCGCCCGGAAGACGACGGCGTCCCCGGCCGGTCCGTAGTCCTCGATCACGACGTTTTGTCCGGTCAGGATCATGCCGAGGGACGAGAAGAGGGCGGTGCCGGAGTCGAATTCGTCCCGACCGGCGCCGGGGATCTCGCGGAGGTGCACCTCGTGGAACGTCCGCGCGGTGCCCGAATTGAGGTATTCCTGGTCGAAGCTCGGGCAGGGCGCGGCGACGCAGACGACGCCGTTGTGCAATACGCGATAAAACGACCCTTTGAGCTCGGCCGTCTCGAGGGCGACCCAGGCAAACCGCAACGAGAGCGTGCCGAGGCCGCTCGTGCCCGGGAAGAGGTCGCCGTAGAGGACGGCGCGCGTCGTTTCTCGCTGCAATCCGATGGATTCGCGGACGACCCCCTCGACGCCCGCGAGGCGGAGGAGGCTGGAGAACTGGAGATCGGCGACGTAACACTCCTCGGCGGTGGTGCCGTCGGCGCACGTCGTCTTCTCCTGATTGACGGCGGAGATGAAGAAGCCGCCACATTGGGGATAGGCGCAGCGGCGTACGTCGCGCCTGGCGGTGTAATAGGTGGAGAAGGAGAGATCGACCTCGTGCTCCGCGGTGATCTCCAGGGCCTCGGTGGAGGCGTCAGAGCCGAGACAACCTGCAAAGAGCGGCGCGATTGCAAGACAGGCAGCGGTGAGGGTGCGGTGGGGTGACACGGAGACCTCCTCGGCCCGCTCCCCAGCAAATGGGGTGCCGTGGCGCGGCAGAAAAAGACGATTCGGCTGCTTTTTCGTCGTTTCCGTCTGGCTGGAATGGACGGCGACGGGCCGCAGGTGGATCAAAGGGGGACCCGGAGCTGTACGCGCTCGATCCGGGGCGATCCGCTCTCCGTCGTCGCCGTGAGTGTGACGATGCCGGCCGCCTCTAGACGGCCTAGCGCGGGCACGAGCGCCCCCGCGGACGACAGCTCCGGAAGCCTGTCTCGCAGGCGCGCAATGGCTACGAACCCCCC
This sequence comes from Polyangium spumosum, assembly GCF_009649845.1. Taxonomy (NCBI): domain Bacteria; kingdom Pseudomonadati; phylum Myxococcota; order Polyangiales; family Polyangiaceae; genus Polyangium; species Polyangium spumosum. The sequence continues at coordinate 229,224 of NZ_WJIE01000009.1, read as the reverse complement.
GGCATCCGCGCGCATGCGAGCCAGCGCGAAGTGCACGAGCCCCTCGGCGTGCGCGTCGTCCCCCAGGTTCCTGAGAGCGACGGCGTAGTTGACGACGTAGAGCGCGGCCTCCTGATAGGGCCGCGCTGCGCGCACGATGTCGAGGAGGAGCTGCTCGCCGCGCTCGTCGTGGCCGACGCCTCCCGGGGATACACGGGTCGCCGTGATGGAGCGTGGGGGAGGGAGTGGCGGCAGACGATCGGAGAGGCGTGACCTACGGAATCCCTCACGGACACGCCGAAACGCGGCGCCAACGGCGGTTCGGACACGGGTCCACGGCGAGGGTGGATCCACGAACGTATCCCGGGGCGGCTCGGAATGCGCCACGGAGACGCGCGTTCCGCTCGCCGGGGGCAACGCCGCGCGATCCATCACGGTCGTCGTCACGTCATCGTCGTCCATGTTCGGTGCGGCGCTCATGCGTACCTCCAGAAAGTCACCGGCCCGCAGAAGAGGACGATGGAGGCGAGAGGTGCTTGCCCAGACGTGCGCCGCCCCCATCGCCCTCTTCTACGGGTCGTCGAGCGAAGAGTCCGCCCGAAGCCGAACGCGGCGCGGTTTCGTTCACGAGGCCAGGAGAACCGCGTTCGGCTCGGGCAGGAGGGGCAACAGCGAGCCGCACCCCTCGCCCACGCCCTTGTCGGGAGCTTGCATTTTGTTCGCTGATTTTCCGAAAAAGATGGGAGCTTCGCCTACTCGGCGAACTCGAGCGGCGAGAGGCAGCAGAACGTCACGGCGTCGGCGGGGTCTTCCGAGGCCGCGCCCGTGGGCTCCCCGCCCGTCGCGAGGCAGAGGCCGGGCACGTAGGCGAGGTCCGTGATGGCCTTGCTCCCGAGCGCTTGCCCGGGTGGGGCCACGTTGATGCACTGATCAACGAGCGACGACAACCCGTTCTTGTCGGCCTCCAACGCACACGCCCCATCGCTGTAGAGCCGCATCTTTGCGGCGCAGGCGCTCCCGACCGGGTTACCGCCGCACTCGCACGCCGCGCAGCCGCGCGTGTCGTTCGGCACCTCGCCGTAGAGGTAAATGGGGTCATACCGGTCGTAGTTGCCGGGGCACGTGGCGTGTATCCCCCTGAGCGCGACGCACTGGAGAAACGGGTACGGCAGGTCGTACATACATCGGCGCGTGGCCGTCTCGCATCTCCCTTCGCGCTCCTTCGCCTCGCAGGCGAGGCCCATCCAGAGCCAATCCGTTGACTTGGTGAGCGCGGCCGGCTTCGTTATCGTCGGGCACGCCTCGCTCGTCGGCCCAGGGAGCGGCGAGGTGAAGACGGACTGCGCGCAAGGCTCACCGCCACAATCAGCCCCCGCCGGCAGGGCGTTCGTGCTCGTGCACGAGCCGTCCCAGCCGACGGGTCCGCCAAAAGGGAGCGCGGGGGCTCCGTTCTCCGCGCACGTGCCGGCGCGGACCTCGATCGTCTCGGGCAGCCCGGTGCACGTGCCTTCGGAGTCTGGGCAGGTGCACTCACACGCCGCAGGTGGCGCGTCGAGGAAGGCGAAGCGGCGGTACTTCTCGAAGAACTCCACGTCCTCGCCATAACCGCCCAGCTTGCGCGCCTCGTCGCAGTTCGCGGGAGCGAGCTCCCGCGGCCCATACCAGAGGAGCATCGGCGTGCGCGGCCAATCCCCGGCCGACTCGCTGCTCGGCTCGGGCACGCAACGGCCCGGGCAGGTGGCGGCTTGCGTCTCTCCATCCGCCGCGTCGTCGCTCGCGTCGCTGCTCGTCTCGCTCGCGTCGGTGCCCGCGTCCAGCTCGGCGAGGCACTCTTTCGACGGCCGACGAGCATCCGGAGCACAATCGCTCCACGTTGATTCGGGCGGCACGCTGCATGCGGATGCCAACCCAACGACGAACATGGACAACAGATGAAACGAACTTCGCATGATCAGAACTCCCATGATCCGACGATCGAGCTGGCAACCATCAGGGGAGGCGTCTCCGAGACAACACGCTTCCCGACGCCGACCAGCACGCCGCTAGACAAACCTAACAAGTCCACGGCCCCCTGTACAGCGAAGGAACGCGTGAGGACAAACCTCGCTCCGAGGCGCCCGCCTACGCCGGGTTTGACAAAGTGCTCGGTTCGAGGTGTGAACGTATCTCCGGAAAACGAGACGGAGATCACCCCGAAATGCCCGATCGCGCACCCGAAAGCCCAGCGATAGTGTCCACACGCGCTCACGATCCCGCCCGCCGTCATCGCGCTGATCGGCTCGCCGCCCACGCCCGAGGTCAGCCACGCCGCCCGTCCTTCGAGACCGAGCGAGACGTACTCGCTCGGCCGCAGACTCGCGCCCACGCCCAACCCCACGGCCGGCATCCACGACGCCACGCCAAACACGACGACCGGCCCACCTCCAATCGACCAGCGTTTTTCCTCGGACTTCTCCGCGGGCCGCGGCTCCTCGTACCCCCACGGGTCCTCCTGCTTCGGGAGCTTCGTGTCGCCTACGGCCACGGCCCGCTCCACCTTCGGCGGGTCCTTCTCCGGTTCGTACACCGCGGGCGCGGGCACGTCCGGCACGGGCAGCGGCTTCAACGTGATCGGGAGCTGCTTGTCCTGCCTCTTCTCGACCGTGAACGTGACGATCGCCTCCTCGTACCCGTCGAGCTTCGCGCGCAGCTCATGCTCCCCGGCGCGCATGAAGGTGAAGTAAGAGGAGCGGCCGGCGAGGTTCGACGGCTTCCCGTCGAGGGTCACGCGTACGCCCGTGTGCGAGAGGAGTACCTCGATCCAGGCGCCCGCGTTCCGCGCGACCTCGTGCGCGTCGAAGAACCGCTGGCGCTCGGCGGGTGATGCTTTCACCGCGAGCTGGATCGCGTCGAGCAGATGATCGGCCGCTTGCTCGGGCTTGCCGAGCTTCACGAGGAGCACCCCGAGCCGCCCGGCGATGAGCGGATCCGGGCGGACGCTCAAGGCTCGCCGGTAGGCCGCGACCGCCGCGCGACGCCGGCCCGCGGCGGCCTCGCGGTCTCCCAGCGCTGCGAACGCCTGGAACCGCTGCTCCTCGTCATTCTCCTCCGTCTCGTCGGCCTCTTCGTCGGCCTGTGCCATTGCGGGTGCAGCGAGGCCGACGACCATCAAAAACACAGCGACAAAGCGACGCATACGCCTGGATCCTAGCGCATCCCTGCGAGCGGTTCTACAGGGACCAACCTCCCCCCCGCGTCGTCGATCGCTCCGAGGGCTTGCTCTCGCCTTCGTCCGCGGCGTCCGGTGCGTGCCGCGTGCGCGGGCGAGCGGGGGGAGGTGATGCGCTCCGCGGCTCTTCGTGCGACGGCGCGGACGCGGGTGTGACCTCGTCGGGCACGACGGGCGCCACGTCCGTCACGAGCCCTGCCAGCGCGCGCACAGCGCCCGCGAAGTGGGCCCGCGCGGCAGCCTGCTCCGGCTCCGGGCCATGCATGCTGGCAATCGCAAAGATGATCGGGCCGCACACGTGCACGGCCTGATACGCCCACTCGTACGCGCCGCGTATTGCTCGTGCACGGCGGAGCCGCAGGAACAGCGCGCCAATCCAGTCCTCGCGTTCCCCGAGGTGGTAACGAAGGTGGTCGATGGCGGCCGAACGCCTCGACTTCACGGTGCCGATCGGGATCCGCAGCCGCTTCGCGGCCTCCTCGTACGGCACGTCCATGAGGTCGACGAGCACGAACACCACGAGGTATCGCTCCGGCATGCTGGACATCGCCTCCGTGAGCTTGGTTCGGGCTTCGGCGAGAAAGGCGTCTTCCTCGGGCGTCCGCCCGCGGCCCGCCGCCGGCTCGGCGTCGTTCGTGTCCGCGGAGAACAGGCGCCGCTCGTGCCGCTCTGCGCGAAGCGCCTCGCGCTCGACGTTTTTCGCGATGCCGAACGTCCAAGGACGAATGCCGTCCTCATGGGGCACGTAGGAGGGGAGGCGGGCAAACGCCCGCGCCATGACCTCCTGGAATCGGTCTTCTGCTTTCGGGCCTCGTCGCCGCCGGCCTACGAAACGAGCGAGTTCAGGGCAAACGGCAAGTAGTTCGTCCAGCAGCTTGGGAAGATTGGCAGCACGCTCCATGCGCGCCTCATGGCCGAGCGCAGGATTTGGTTCGCGGAAATCGACCGCCGCGTGTCGATTTCCTCCGGCCCCCGAGAAACGCGTCACGTCGAGGCGTTGTCTACCATGGCGAGCGCTCGTCCAGCAAGACTCGGGTCTGCGGCGTCGCCGCTCCTCGCGGATGAGGGGTCATCGATGGCGCGGCGGGGCCTCGTCGAAGGCGGCCGACACACGCTGCGTTGACAGGCGCTCGGTGTTTCTGCTTCCATCCAGCAATGAGACGTCCGCGCTGGCGCCCCCTCCTCTCCCTGGCCCTTCTTGGTTGCCTGACGCTCTCGCTCCTCCCGCTCGGCTGCTCCTCGGCCACGATTTACCGGCCTACCGTGCCCGACGACCGCCCGCGCATCCCTGAATCCACCGCGGAGCGCCTCCGCGAATGCGTGGATGAGCTCCGCGGCACGATCAAGCCCGAACACTACACGCTGGACGCTTCGGTGAAGGTCGACCAGGAAGGGCGCGTGGTGGAGGTGGAGACGACGGGCCAGCCCAATCCGGACGTGGGCATTTGCATGCGGATCGCCCTGCGAGGGATGACGCTGCCCGCGGATGTCCTCGAGCGGCGCATGCTGCGAACGTCCGCGTCGGCGGACGGGCGAGCATTGCCGGATCGGGGGGCGATCGGGGAGGTGGTGACCGTCGTCGTGGTCGTCACGGTCGTCTTCACCGAGGTGATCATCGAAGCCTTCGCCATCGCCGTCGGCGTGACGGTCACGGCGACGGTCGCGGCGGGGGCGGCGGAGGCGTTTGCGAAGAGGAGGAAGCGGCGGAGCTGTACGACGCATTATGACATGTGCATGGATGACAAAACAGGGGACGAGGATGGCAATCATCGGGGCGAAACCCTTTGCGGTACATGTCATACAATGTGCAAGAATGGCCACTGGCCAAAGCAAATCGGCACGGGACAATCGTGTTTGTATCGGGGGCATAGCGAATGGGACGACTGAAGCACGGCGGAGAAATGGAAAGGGATGAGCTCGCATTCGCGAAGGCGAACGGCAAGCTCCTGGTGGAGTCGGTGAAGTCGAGCCGGACCTTCGCGGAGGCCACCCGTGACTTCCGCAAGCTCGAAGCCGAGTTCGTCGAGCGCGCTGGCGAAGACGAATTTTTGTTGCTCGAGATGAGGCGTCGCATCGCTGAACACATCTTGATGCTAGCCCATCACAAGCGTCCCCCTTTCGAGGTCTTTCGCGAGGCCTGGAACGATCTGGTTCGCCTCGGCTTCTCGGGCATCGACCGCGAGTGCTCGATGTCCTGGTTTTACGCGGATGGCTGCGCGTATGACGAGAGGCCCGACGAAGGGCTCGTGGTGCTCGATCCGCTGCTCGACAAGCTCGAGCGCTTGCTCGAAGACACGAGGGGTACGGGGACGGAGTTCCCCCCGCACTTTTACGAGAACGAGCTCGAGCAACTGGGGAACCTTCGGGCCGTGCTCGAGGCGCAAAAACGGGGCGAGGTCGTCCCGTGGCAAGAGACCCGCCGCGGGGACGAGGCGCAGCAGGGCACGCCTCCAACGCCAGAGGAAGAACAGGAAGGCGCGCTCTGGGATGAGTTCGTGCGCGCGCGCCGCGCCGTGTACAACACGTTTGCGAAATCAAAGGATCGGAGCTTTGCCGACGTCGCGGCCGACTACCGACGGGTCGAGGCGGAATTCACGGCGCGCGCGGGCGAAGGCAAAGTGTTCGAGGTGTGTTTGTTTGCGATGAGGGCAGCGACCGCCGAATCGATCTTCATGGCGGCGGACACGCTCGGCGCGCCGTTCGCTGCATGGCGTGAGGGCTGGGACGCGCTCGTCCGGTCGGGCTTCATCAGCGACGGGGAGGGCTGGGTGCATAGGGGGATGTACGTGCAGACCTGCCTCGTGAACAACGAGCCCGAGGCAGGCCTCGCCGTGGTCGAGCCGTGGATCGCCGAGATCGAGCGCAAGCTCCAGGCGCCCAAGAAACCCTTGCAACCCCCGGGGCCCACCCGCGTGGAGCTCAAGCGCCAGCTCGAGGAGCTGCACGCGCTCCGGGACAAGCTCATGGCCAAACGCGCGGGCGCCAAAGAAGCAGAGGACGGGCACAAAGGAGGGTAGCCCCTGCATGCACCACGAGCCCCCCAGGTCCCTCCCTTACGAATCTCCTTGACATCCTCCCCGTTCCCTCGGTTACCGTCCCCGCCATGGGAGTTCGCACCCTCGCCTATCGCCTCGGCCTTTTCACCCTCCTGCGGGAATTGCAATACACCCTCTCCCAGGCCAAGCAGGAGCCGCTGGCCGCGGGTTACGTGCCGGTCTTCCAGGCGCTACGCGACCATTGGAAGCTCATCCTCCTCGAGGAGATCGATATCCTCGACCTGCTCGCGCAAGCGCAGGCAGGCGTCGACAAGGCCGACGGGGGGCTCGATGGCTTCGCCGGCCGTGTCTCCCGCATCGTCGACGAGTCCACGAGCGGCAATACACGCAAGCAGCTCCGCAAGGCGCTCTTCAAGAACAAGCCACTCGCGAAGTTCCGGCGGCCCGTCCTCGGCGGGCAACTCGCGCTCATGAGCGATTGGGCCGAGACGCTCGCGAAATGCGGCGTGCCCGTGCTCGTCGCCCTCGCCCCCGAGGCCGAGACGCTCGTCGCCGCCGCGGAGGACGCCGACAAACAACGCAAGAGCGCGCAATCGACGAATCGCGACTTCCGCGACGTGGGCAATCGCAAGCAGTTCATCGACAAGGTGAACGCCGCCCGCAAGGAGGCGCATGGAGGCCTCGCCAAGCTGCCCTTCGAGAATCACAGCCTGCCGCGCGATTTCGCCGAGCGTTTCTTCTACAGCGAGCCGCCGCGGGACGAGGAGGAGACGATCGACGAGGTGAAGACGTCGATCGAGGAGCTCACGGCCCAGCTCGAGGAGCGAAAGGCCCTGCTCGCGAAGCTCGAAGAAGAAGCCGAAGCCGAGGCGCGCGCCGAGGAGGAGCGCCTCGCCCAGGCCGAGGCCGCCGAGGAGCTCGAAGCGCAAGCAAAAGCGCTGCTCGAAAAGGCCGCCGCGCTCAAGGCAAAGACCAAAAAGTAACACCCGGCAGGGACGGGAGGATCCACGAAGCTCCCACGGATCGCCGGAACAACCGCCGCGCCGAAAATCCCATCCCTGTTTCGCCCCCGAACCGATCGCGTCTCCGGCAGAAGCGACCCCCGGTCTCGCCCCACCGACGTTCGACGCGATCGCCCCTCCGCAGTCCCAGGCCAACACAGCGCTCGCTGCGCGCGCCGCTCGCCTGCGGCGCGAAGGAGCAGGCCGTGCGTGATCCGCCCGGCGACGGTCCGCGCCCGGAACAAGCTCGGCACGCGCGGCGAGCCCACCCCGGTTTCGCGAAACAGCCCCGGGCCGCAGAGCCGTCCCCCCGCTGTTCCGCCGCGGAACAGCCCTGCCCCGCGCCCCGCCCCGGTTCCCCGCCCGAACCGCCCCCGGCAGGCGGACGCGCGGGTCGTTCCGCCGCCGAACAGCCCCCGTCCTCCAAAAACGAACGGTGTTCCGCGGTCCTCGGGGGACGATCCGATTTTCGCGCGTGTTGCTCGGGGGACCGCGCCGGCTACTATTTCTGAAGAAATGCCCGGAGGCTCGGCTCGAGCTTCTTTTGCTGGGCCACGCAGAGGGAGATCGCCTCGAGGGACTGCGCGAGGGAGCGCGGAGCGCCGACGATCTCGGAGACGCGGCCCTCGAAGACGCGCGCGACGGCCGCGCGCCCGGCTTCGTCACAAGCGCCCTGGAACACGAGCGGGAGGTAACCGAGGGCCTCGCCCGGCATCCGCGTGACGAGGGCGCTCCAGTTTTTTTCGATATAGCCGAGGGAGCGATCGAGCATTCGCTCGTCCTGACGGAACAGCCGGACGGCGCTGCGCGGATCGAAGCCGCCCTCGAGCACGAGCGCGAGGGATTCGTCGACGAGGGCAGGGGCGCGGAAGCTCGTGAGCGCCTCGAGCAGGGCGCTGCGGCGGCGCTCGTCGCGCTCGTTTCTGGCGGCCTCGCGCAATCGGTCGAAGAGCGCCCGATCGCCGCCGTGCCGCGCCGCGAGGGCGAGCGCAGGGCCCGCGACGTCGAGGGGGGCCGCGGCCGGATCGTCGAGGAATCGCGAGGCGAGGGCACGAAGCTCGGCGAGCAAGGCCGGATCCTCGCCACGATCCGCGACGAGCGAGACGAGCAGCGGGCGGAGGAAGGTGATGGATTCGTCCTCGCCGGGCTTCGGGAGCAGGCCAAGCGCGCGGGCGCGAGGGCCGAAGGTGCGAGAGACGAAACGCGCGAATCGCGGGCGGAGGTCGGCGGGGACGTGCACGTCGCGCACGCGAGCGACGAGGGAGGCCGCGCCGCGCTCGAGCAGTGGCTCGCGCCCAGCGACGAGGCCGGGGACGAGGGAGAGCACGTCGCCAGAGCCGAGGGCGCCACTCTCGACGAGCGCCGAGGCGTCGTCGAGGAGCGCGAGGCGCTGGGGCAATCCGAGGAAGGTGCCCGGTTTGCCGAGGAGCCGCGCGAGCGCCTCCTTGCCGGGATCGGCGTGATGATAACCGACGCCGTCGTCCTTGAGGGCGACCAGGGCCGGGCACGATTTCGCACTTTCGAGCGGGAGCTCGGCCGTCTTCGTCGTGAGGAGCGTGCAAGCGCGCGCCTCGGGGCCGGCGCCATACCGGAGACAAACGGGGACGTGCCACGTCGATTCGGCCGCGCCCGCCGATCCGGCGGGGAGCCACCGCGATTGCGAGAGTTTTACCGCGGGGCTCTTGCCCTTCTCGCACGAGAGCTCGGCCTTGACGAGCGGGACGCCGGGCTGGTCGAGGAACGTCGCGATGGCGGCGCCGATCTCGGGGCTCGTCTCGGCCGAGAGCGCGGCCAGAAAGTCGGCCGCCTTCGCATTGCCGTGGGCGTGCTCGTCGAGGTAGCGGCGGACGCCGCGCTGGAACTTGTCGGGGCCGACGTAGGCCTCGAACATGCGGAGGACGGCCGCGCCTTTCTGGTAGGTGATGCCGTCGAAGGCATTGGAGATGTCGTCCTGGGTGAGGATCTCCTGCCGGATCTTGCGCGCGCTGAGCAGGCCGTCCTCGCTCATGGCATACGAGGTCATGGCGACGCGGCGGGCGTCCTCGCGCCACGCGGGGGCGAACTGCTCGACGATCTTGCTGCCCATCCAGGTGGCGAAGGCCTCGTTGAGCCAGAGATCGTCCCAGAAGTCCATGGTCACGAGGTTGCCGAACCATTGATGGGCGAGCTCGTGGGCCATGGTCGCGGTGAAGCCGCGGCGGAACATCGGGGTCTCGTCGGACGGCGCGGAGAGCGAGCCGCGGGCGCCGTAGGTGACGAGCCCAGGGTTTTCCATGGCGCCGAAGGAGGAGAGGCGCGGAATGGTGACGACGTCGAGTTTGTCGTACGGATAAGCCGAGCCGAGGTACGCCTCGGCCATGCCGAGCAGGGGCGGCGTGGTCTTCGCCGCGAACGAGGCCTTCTCGGCGAGGCCGCGGGGGACGACGATACGGACGGGGACCTTGTTTTTCCCGGCCACGCCGGCGTCGACGATGTCGAAGGGGCCAACCGCGAAGGCGAGGAGATAACTCGGCAATGGCGGCGTGGGCGCGAAGCGGACGAGCTTCATGCCACCCGGCTCCTCGTCCTCGCCGAGCACACGCGTATTCGAGAGGGCGACGTCGGCCTCGCGCACGCGGAGGGAGAGCTGCCAGGGGACCTTCACGCCGGGGTCGTCGATACAAGGAAAGACGCGGCGCGCGGCGGTGGCCTCGAAATGGGAGAAGATGTACGAGGCGCCGCCCTCCTCCTCACGAAAGGCGCCGTGGTCGTCGACGGCGGAGATCACGCCGCGGTATTTCACGACGAGGCGCGCCGGGCCGGGCGGCGCCGCGGTATCGAGCGCGAAGCCGAGGAGGCCGTCGTCGGTCGGCACGACGCGGAGGGGGAGGTGTCTGGCCCCCGCTTCGATGCGGGCCTCGTCGACGGTGAGCTTCTCGGCGTGGAGCCAGAGGACACGCGTGGGCTCGGCGAGGCTGAGGTCGATGGTGATCTCGCCGCGGAGGACGTCGTCCCCAGGGACGAGGGTGAGCGTCGCGGCATAACGAAGCGGGTGCACGGCGCGCGGGAGGCGCAGGCCCGCGGGAGGCGCGGGGAGGTCCGAAGGCGCTCGGGCCGAAGGTTTGGCGGCGGCGGTCGGGGAGGGCGGCGGAGGCGAGGGCGGCGGAGGGGCGGCCGAGCAAGCGACGGTGGTGGCGAGGAGGGCGAGGAGGGTGCGGGGGGATTTCATCCTTCGAGCCTTCGAGCGAGGTTCCGGCGCGGGCATGGTGGCACGAGGGGCGCTCGAAATCACGATGGTTCGGGGAGCGCGGCGGCCGCGCGGCGATGGTGGCGCTGGCAGAGGCGGACAAGAGAGAGCGAGGGCTCGCGGATGTGGTACACTCCTGTTTGTCGCGGGAGATCGTCATGCAAAACCGGATCTTCAGGGAAGGAAAGGCAATGGGGATCGAGGAGGGGCGCGAGGAGGGGCGCGTGATGGGGATCGAGGAGGGGCGCATCGAGGGGTTTGCCCAGGGCCAGCTCGTGGTGTTCACGCACCAGATCGAGCGACGGCTCCGGCGGCCGCTCCGCCCGGACGAGCAGGAGCGGCTCGCCGAGCACCTGCGCTCGGAGGGGCCGGATCACGTGGCGGACGCCATCGTCGACCTCTCCAACCTCGAGCTCTGGCGCGCCCTCCTCGCGCCGAAGCCGCAGGCGCAATGACGACCCCTCCACGGTCGGGGGCGCCCATGGGACGCGCCGTCCCGTGGTAGACCCGGGTGATGAGAAAACGACGCGTCTTCTCGGGCGCCGCGTGGGAGGCGCGCGTGGGCTATTGCCGGGCCGTGGCGATCGGGCCGCACGTGTACGTGGGCGGGACGGCGCCCGTCGCGGTGGGCGGAGGGACACACGCAAAAGGAGACGCGTATGCGCAGGCCGTTCGATGTTTCGAGATCATCGAGGCAGCGCTGCGAGAGCTCGGCGGGTCGCTCGCAGACGTGGTGCGGACACGGATGTACGTGACCGACATCGAGCGCTGGCCCGAGATCGGGCGCGCACACCAGGAGAAGGTCGGCGCACACGCGCCCGCCGCGACGATGGTCGAGGTGCGGCGGCTCATCGCGCCGGACATGCTCGTGGAAATCGAGGTGGACGCCTACGTCGAGGAGATGGCGTGAGCGCGACGAGCGCCGCGCCGGCTCATTGCTCGATGACGAGGACCGATTTGTCGTAATAGGACGCGACGACGGCGCGAGAGCCGTCACGCGTGACGTCGACGGCGCAGACGCCCGGGCCCGTCGGGAGCGTGGCGACGACGCGCAGCGGATCACCGGCGATCACGGCGACGCCGCTGCCCTTCGGGGGCCGCTCGGTGCCGCCGAGCGCGACGAAGAGCGTGCGCCCGTCCGGCGAGGCCGCGCCCGCGCAAGGCACGCCGTCCAGCATGAGCGTGCTCGTGACCTTCATGGTGGCGAGGTCGACGACCGTCACCGTGCGCGCCTTGCTGTCGAGCGTGACGCCGAGGCGATCGTCGTGGAGGAGAAACCCCTGCGACGGGCCGAGGCCGACGGGCGTCGACTTGACCTCGGTGGTCGCGGCGATGTCGAGGAGCACGGCCTTGTTCGAGACACGGTCCGGGAAGAAGAGCGAGCCGCCGTCACGGCTGATCGCGCCGGTGCGCGGCTCGCGGCCGACGAAGATGCTGCGGCGCGTGGCGCCGAAGGGCTCCTCGCTCGGGTCGAAGAGGTCGATCCACGCGCCCGCCGCGCGGCCGCCATGCGAGAGCGCGCCCATCGCCGCGATGTACGGGCGGTTCTCCGCGCGGACGAGGAAGAGCTGGCCCGTCGCGTGCGGGAAGGTGATGTCCGCGAGGCGCACGCCCGTCGGCAAATCGAAACGCGCGACGCGCTTGCCGTCGATGGTCGAGGCCACGACGCTGCGGCCGTCCGGCATCGGCACAATCTCGCCAGGGCTCTTGCCGACGTTGAGCAGCACGGGATCCCGATCCCACGCCGACGTGTCCATCACCGGGATGCGCGCCGCGTCCTCGTGCCGGAGGACGGCCACGTACCGGTCGAAGAGCATCCGGAGCTCGTCGCCCTGCGCCGGCATCGACGCCTTGTGCACGAGCTCGCCCGTCTTCAGCCTGTACTCGCGCAGCGAGGCGTCGTCCGCGCTGACGTAGACGCTCGTGCCCTTCGGGTGGAAGACGACGTCGAGCGGATGGACGTTGTCGCCGAGGCGAATCTCGCGGACCTTCCAGCGCTTCTGCGGGTCGGCCGGCAAAGGCTCGGGCTCGGCCTCGATTTCGGGGCCAATCGAGCCGGGGCGCGGCGCCCCCGCCGCCGCGGACGAGGCCGAGGGGTCGAGGTTCGTCAGCGGCGGCGCCTCACCCACGGGCGACTCGCGCCCGCCCACGACGACGGCGAAGATCGTCCCGACGAGCGCGAGGCCGCCGAGGATCACGCGCGGCGCCCGCGGCTGCGCCTCCTGCACGAGCCACGTCTTGCAGGCGCGGCACTTGCGCGCCCCGTGGACGATCGGCGCCTTGCACGCAGGGCACGGGACGCGCTGCTGGCTCATCGCACCACCCACGCGACCTTGGCCCAGTCCGAGAAGACGAGCGCCGTGCGGCCGTCCGGCGTGAGCCTGACGCGCTTGGGCTCACCCGAGAGCGGAAGGAGCTTCACCGCGTAGGTCTCGAGGTCGACGATCGCGAGCGAGCCCGCGCCGTCCCCCGTGAGCGTCACGAGGGCCTGCTCGCCGTCGGGCGTGACCACGAGGTCGGTCGCCCGCCCGTTGAACGGGATGTGCCGCGCGAGCTCGCCCTTCGCGAGGTCGAAGACCTCGAGCGCGCGCCCCTCGTTGCAACGCACGAGCGCGCGACGGCCACGCCGCACGAGCTCGATCTGCTCGGGCTCGTCGCAGGTCTGGATACGCTCGCGGCGGCGCACCGCGCCCGACGGCAGCCACTCGAGCGGGACGAGCGCGTCCTCGGCGCGTAGCGCGACGTAACTCGTGCTGCCGTCCGGCGTCATGAGCACGCTGACGGGGTTGCCCAGCATCGAGGTGCGCACGCGGTCCTGCTGCGACGCGAGCCGGCTCGGATCGAAGGCATAGACGGCGCCGCCCGCGGGATCCCGGAGGCCCGAGAGCGGGACCTGGCCCGTCGTGCCGAGCGCGCGCGTGCCCGTGTCGTCGACGCCCATCGGCCCGACGGGATCGTCGCCGAAGTGGATGCGGTCGATCTCCGCGTGATACTCGGTCGCCAGGATCGCCACCGCGTGCGCCGAGGGCAACGACACGAGCGCGCGCCGGCCGTTCGCCCCGACCGACACCTGCCCGACCATGGCGCCGAGATCGATGGTCTTCGAAAGGCCCATCGAGGCCGCGTCGACCACGTAGAGCCGCTGCGGCGAGGTCGCGTAGAGGTGGTCGCCGACGCGGTAGAGGCCCTTGATCTGCGGGGCGTCGCTGACGAGCGTGACGAGCGCGCCCGTGCGCGCGTCGTGCACCTCGATGCCCGCCAGGAGCGCGAGCGCGAAGCGGTCCTGGTCGAGCGGCAAGGCGTCGGAGACGTCCTTCGGCAGGGCGAAGGGCCCCGTCACGAGCGGCTGTTCGCCGAGGTGCCCGACGTCGTTTGGCTTTTGCCAGACACACTGGCCGACCTGGCAAGCCTCGCCGTGCCAGCAGGGCGCGGTGCAGGTCGGCGTGACGGTCGCCGGCGAACGCGAGGCGGCGCGGGGCGGCAAGAAGCGGCCGGGGGCGAGGCTCCGGAGGGCGATGCCGGTCGCGAGCACGCCCATCATCGCGAGGCCCGTGACGAGCGGGCGCCAGTGCAAGGAGAGCCAGCTCGGCGCTTTGGCCGTCGTCGTGCCCGACCGAAGGCTCCTCGGGCCGGCGAGGGGCTCGTCGCACTCGGGGCAGAGCTCGACCCCGGGCGTCACGAGCTCGAGGCACGTCGGGCACCGCAGCCGCTTCTTGCCAGCGTCGCGGACGGAGACCGGCGCGCTGGTCGTCGCGGGAGCAGGAGGAGGCGGTACGGCGTCGTGCACGTTCGGCCGGTGAATACCCCGAGCGCGCCCCGGCGTCGAGTGGGGCAACGCCGATCCGCCCGCGGCGGTGTAGTATCGGCGCGTGAATCTCCGAACGATCTTTCCGCTCCTGCTTCCGGCGACGCTCTTCGCGAGCGCGTGTGGCGGGGGGCAACAGGCAGGGAGCGCCGTCGTCGACACCGGCGCGTCGAGGCCCGTGGACGTGTCGGATCTCGTGCCACGCGAGCGCGAGACGTACGAACGTCTGCTCGACACGGTGTACACGCCGTGCGCCGACCAGGCCGTGACGCTCGCCGAATGCCTCGACGAGAAGCGACCTTGCTCGGCGTGCGCCCCCGCGGCGCGTTTCCTCGCCGAACGCGTGAAGGCCGGCCTCGCCCGCGCCGACGCCGAGAAGGCCTACGAGATCCGCTTCGGGGGCAAGGTCCACGCGGTCGACGTGGCCGGCTCGCCGACGAAGGGCCCGGAGAACGCGCCCGTCACGATCACGGTCTGGTCGGACTTCGAGTGCCCCGCGTGCCGGAGGATCGTGCCGATGATCGAGCGCGTCGCCGCCGCGCACGAGGACGACGTGCGCCTCGTGCACAAGTTCTACCCGTTGCCGAGGCACACCCACGCGGAGCTCGCGGCCCGCGCCGCCTGGGCCGCCCATCGGCAGGGGCGCTACTGGGAGATGGAGCGCGAGCTCTTCGAGAACCAGGACAAACTCGGCGAGGCGACGATCGGCGAGATCGCCGAGGAGCTCGGGCTCGACATGGGCAAGCTCCGCGCGGACATGCAGTCGGAGGCGGCGACGAAGGCGATCGATCGCGACAAGGCCGCCGCGGACGACGCCGGCCTCATGGGCACGCCGTTCCTCCTGATCAACGGCCGCGAGTTCGATCTCGGCCTCTTCAAGCCCGAGCCCGACCTCGACGCCTGGGTCTCGATGGAGATCGAGCTCGCCCGCGGCGCCAAGCGCTAGCGGTTCACGCCCGCGACGATGATCGCGGCGATCCACACGAGCACCGCCGAGCCGGCGAGGATCAAGGTCGCGAGGTCGTCCCGCCAGCGCACCCGCAGCGGGACGAGCTCCTTCTCGGGCAAGGTGACGGTCTTGACGAGCGCGTGGATCGGCAGCCCGCCCGGCCGCATGCCCTGGGGCATCTGCGCCGGGTAGAGGCCCATGCTCTGGAAACGCGCGACGCCCGCGCGTTGCCGGTCGCCGACGCCGGGGACCGCGCTGCCGATCGCGAGCGCGCGGAACCACGGCACGCGCTCGTAGGCGTTTGGCATCGCGAGCACGCCGAAGAGGACACGCAGCCGATCGAGCAGCTCGCGCACCTCCACGAGGTGCTGGTAGGCGCGGATGCGCGTCTCGACGGGCTCCTCGCCCGAGAGCTTGGCGAAGCAGAACATCTCGATACGCGCGCCGAGCCCGTCGAGCTCCTCGCGGATCTTCGGCAGCGCGTCCTGCGGCGCGACCTCCTGGTGGAGCGTGAAGCCCCAGGGATCTTCGCGCTTGCGCTCGGGCGTCCACTGGAAGACGTCGGCGAAGCCCCAGACCGTGTCGAAGCGCGTGAGGATGACGTACGTGGGCACGTCGCCGGCGAGGTGCACGCCGATCTCCACGAGCATGTCGCGGTAGTTCTTCGCGTACGCCTTCACGCCCTCCTCGTCCATGTCGGCGAAGGCCGCGACGTTCAGGACGAGGATGAGCGCGTCGAGCGGCTCGCGCGGGCGCTTGCGCAGGAGCTCCTTGCAGAGCGCCTCGAGCAGGGCCGGATCGCGGCGCGGGCCCATCACGTGACCTTCGGGCTCGATGAACACGCACTCGTCGGCCATCCAGTACGTGCAGAACGGCGTGGTCGACGCGGGCGGCAGGGGCCCGTCGCCCGAGGACCACGTGAGGAACTGCGAGCGGATCGCCGTCGATCGCCCCGTGCCCGGATCACCAACGACGAGGTAGATCGGCACCTGGTACGGCGCCTTCTTGGTCGGGTGCTTCTGCGCGATCGCCGCGAGCAGCGCGTCGATCTCCTGCGTGAACGGGCCGGTCTCGTTCGCCATCACTTGCCCCCGAGCAGCGAGACGAGGACCAGGACGAGGCCCACGACCACGAAGAAGATCCCGATCCCGCGGCTCATCCAGAGCGATTTCCACCAGGGCGTCTGGTGGTCGATCGGGCGCACCGTCTCCTCGCGCACGGGCCGGAGCGCGCCCGCGTGCCAGTCGCGATCGGCGTCCACGCCGAGGGCCCGCGCGACGTCGATGCGGGTCTGCGTCGCGCCGTATTGCACCTGCCCGGGAAGCCCGAACTTGCCCATGAAGCCGAGCCCGAGCACCACGTAGTACGTGGCGAGCACGCTCTTCGGGCCCTCCTTCACGCGCTCGAGGCGCTGGTAGAACTCGACGCCCGCGTTCGTCGTGTACCAGCGCGTCGCCTGGAGCGAGTATTGCGACCAGAGCGGACGCAGGTCCGGCAGGCTCATGGCGATCTCGTCGATGATCGCGGCGATGGCGAACTGCCCATCGTCGGCGGAGACGACGGGCAGCGCCTCGGACGCCTTCGAGCTCTTCAGCTCGTTCATCAGGGAGTTCGCCGTCTGGAGCAGGTGCTCCGCGGGCGGACGCCTCGGAGACTGGCGCACCGCGCAGATCCAGAGGAGCAGCTCCTCGCCATACACGCCGATCGAACGTTCCACGGGGCCGGGGAGCATAACGCGAGTCACGCCCCGGGGAGGAAGACTTCTGTCGTGATCGGCTGTTCGATGACGAAGGCCACGCTATGCTCCCGCCCTCTGCCGAAGGAGCGTTCCTCATGTCCGAGATTCAGAGCGTGATGGCCCGTGAGATCCTCGATTCCCGTGGCAACCCCACCGTGGAGGTCGAGGTCAGGACGACGAGCGGCCTGGGGCGCGCCGCGGTCCCGAGCGGGGCCTCCACGGGGGCGTACGAGGCCGTCGAGCTGCGCGACGGCGACAAGAAGCGGTACCTGGGCAAGGGCGTCTCGAAGGCGGTCCGCAACGTGGACACCGTCCTCGGCCCGGCCGTCGTGGGGATGGACGCCCTCGACCAGAGCGCGGTCGACAAGGTCCTCATCGACGCCGACGGCACCTCGAACAAGGGCAAGCTCGGCGCAAACGCGATCCTCGGCGTCTCGATGGCCGTGGCGCGCGCCGCGGCCGACACCGTGGGTCTGCCCCTCTGGCGGTACCTCGGCGGCGCCGCCGCGCGTGTGCTGCCGACGCCGCTCATGAACATCCTGAACGGCGGCGTGCACGCCGACAACGGCCTGGAAGTGCAGGAGTTCATGATCGTGCCTTACGGCGCGCCCTCGTTCGAGGAGGCGCTGCGCATGGGCGTCGAGATCTTCCACACGCTGAAGGGGATCCTGAAGAAGGGCGGGCACGTCACGGCCGTGGGCGACGAGGGTGGCTTCGCGCCGCGCCTCGCCACGAACGAGTCGGCGCTCGGGGAGGTCATGCGCGCGATCGAGGCGGCCGGCTACAAGCCCGGCGAGGACATCGGCCTCGCGCTCGACGCCGCGATGAGCGAGTTCTTCGACGCGGACAAGGGCCTCTACACCTTCGACAAGGGGCCGAAGACGCCCGAGGAGCTCGTCGCGATCTACGAGGACCTCTGCGCGCGTTACCCGATCGTCTCGATCGAGGACGGCTGCGCGGAGAACGACGACAAGGGCTGGAGGCTCATCTCGGAGAAGCTCGGCAAGAAGGTGCAGCTCGTCGGCGACGACCTCTTCGTCACGAACCCCGAGCGCCTCGCGCGTGGCATGTCCGAGGGAATCGCCAACGCCATCCTGATCAAGCTGAACCAGATCGGCACGGTCACCGAGACGCTCGACTGCATCCGCACCGCGGGCGAAGGCGGCTACCGCTCGATCATCTCGCACCGCTCCGGCGAGACCGAGGACACGTTCATCGCCGACCTCGCGGTCGCCACGAACGCGGGCCAGATCAAGACGGGCTCGTCCTCCCGCTCGGATCGCGTGGCCAAGTACAACCAGCTCCTGCGCATCGGCTTCGAGCTCGGCGAGGGACAGATGTTCGCCGCCAAGAAGCCCTTCAAGCGCTGAAGCGCGCACAAAAACGAAGCGCCCCGAAGCCATGCTCCGGGGCGCCTCCGTATCGGGCCGGCTCTCGCCGGACCCTCACGTCCTACCAGCGATCGCCGCGATCCCGACCGCCACGATCCCGGCCGCCGCCGCCGCCACGACCGCCGCGCCGATCGCCGCCGCCACGACCACCGCCGCCGCCGCCACGACCGCCGCCGCCACCACCGCCGCCGCCGCCGTAACCACCGCCGCCGCCGCCGCCCATGCCGCCGCCGCCGCCGCGGAAGCCACCACCACCGCCGCCGCCGCCCGGCGTGCGCTCACGCGCCTCGTTCACGGTCAGGGTGCGACCGTCCAGGCTCTTGCCGTGAAGCGCATCGATCGCCGCCTGCGCTTCCTTGTCGCCCGCCACGTCCACGAAACCGAACCCGCGCGATTGCCCCGTCACCCGATCGGTCATGACCTGGACACCCACCACCTCCACCCCGGCGGCCTGGAAAGCGCTGCGGACGCTCTCCTCGGTGGAATGGAAGGCCAAATTGCCCACGTACAGTCGCTTGCTCATCCTCAGACCACCCGATGCACGACCTCTCCTGACCTTCCCCGGAGGCGACCCGGGCCATGCATCGGATCGCTTCGAGACCACACAGACGAGCGACCGTCAGCCGATACAGATCGAGCGCGCGAGCAAAGCGGGCTGTCAGAGTTCGACGACGAACGGGCCTAGGGCAATCATGAGGCTAACGCCGCGGTCCCCAACACGCAAGCAACTATCGCGACGCGGGAAACGCCGGTTTCCGTAGCTGATCGCCGCGCGAGAGCCGTCCGTCCAGGGTAGGACGCGTCCGCTCCGGCGCGTCGCGCAGGCTGGTTTCGCGCGGGCGAAACGCGCACGATCACGCCACGAGCGGGCGGACGTGATAACGAAGCGGCGCCCCGCGACCTTCCGATCCCGGACCAACGCATCAGGGAGAGACCATGGCGTTCCAGAAGATCCTCGTGCCGATCGACTTCGAAGAGACCTCGCAGCGCGCGCTGGAGAGCGCGCTCGAGCTCGCCACGAAGCTCGGCGCCAAGGTGACCGTCGTTCACGTCTACAGCCTGCCCGTCTACAACTTCCCCGACGGGTCCTACATCCCCACGAGCGAGCTCGCCGAGAGCGTGCAGCAGGGCGCGCAAAAGCAGCTCGACGCCTTCGTCGAGGCGCAGCGAGCCCGCGGCGTCACGCTCGACGCCGTGCTGCGCGAGGGGCGCTCGGCCGACGAAATTTGCCGGACCGCGAAGGAGATCTCGGCCGATCTCATCGTGATGGGCACGCACGGCCGCGGCGCGATCGGCCGCGTGCTCCTCGGCAGCGTGGCCGTGGGCGTGCTCCGCCACGCCGAGGTCCCCGTGATGACGGTCCGCGCGACCGACACGTGACCCGTGTCTCAGCCGCGCGAGAGGGCGCGGATGGCCTGCATGCGCGAGTCTTTCTGATCCGGCGGCAGGAAGACCGACAGCGCCTGCTCGATCGAGCCGAGCGCGCGCGCGAGCTCCGAGGGGCTCATCGTCTCCGCCGTCACCCCCACGCGCGAACACGCGCGCTTGATGGTACCTCGGGCAAACACCTCCGAAAGACCACTGGCGGCAATCACCTTGTCGAAGAGTGTTTCCGGCGGGCTCATGTTCGGGGTGATTACGCTCGTTCCGTCAAGCCGTGGAACGTCGCGTTACGACGCCCGACGCCGGGGTCCACGTGTCCCTCGGCCTGGGCAAGCGCGATCAGGAGACGCGATGAAAGGGCGTGTGGGTTCCCACGCATCGCACTGATCACGTTCGAGGTGGTTACCAGAATCGCGGGGACGCCGCAACCCTGGAGACCTACACCACGTATCGACTGCAGATCACGGGGGAAATTGCAAGGCGGTCCGCACGTGGCGACGCGACCCGAGCGAGGGACGAACCCCCCCTTCGCGCCCCTCCGAGCACATTGTCGCATCTTTCCGATGCAACTTTCAAATCGGGGTTGCGGACGAGCTACGCGGCGCGCCATTCTCACGCTCGATTGAGCACGACCGTGGAGCTGGCCGAAGCCCGGCCGACGAGCCGCTCGAGGGCGCGAGGACAGCAGCTCGGCAAGCTCGGGTTGCGCGTCGCGGCAGGGTCCTACCTCCTGCTCATGGTGGCGCTGCCGGTCGCGACGCTCGCGCGGGAAGGACTCTCCCGCGGGCTCGGCGAGCTCGGTCGGGCCCTCGTCCACCCGGTCGCGCGCGCGGCCATCCTCCTGACCCTGCAGACGGCGCTCGTGATGGCCGCCGTCAACGCGGTGATGGGCACGCTCATCGCGTACGTGCTCGTCCGCTACCGGTTCCCCGGACGCAAGCTGCTCGACGTCCTCATCGACCTGCCCTTCGCCATCCCGACGCTCGTGACGGGCATGATGATCGTCACGCTCCTCGGGCCCCACGCCGCGCTCGGGCAGCTCTTCGAGGCGGCGGGTTTTCGCGTGGTCTACGCCCCGCCGGCGATCCTCCTCGCCCTGCTCTTCGTGACGCTGCCGCTCGTGGTGCGCACGGTGCAGCCAGTGCTGCACGAGCTCGACGGGGCCGACGAGGAGGCCGCCTACACGCTCGGCGCGAGCGAGTGGACGACGTTCCGGCGGGTGACGCTGCCCGCGATCGCGCCCGCCGTCGTCTCGGGCGCGCTGCAGAGCTTCGCGCGGGCCCTCGGCGAGTTCGGCTCGGTGGTCGTGGTGGCCGGCAACATCCCACGGCGGACGCTGACCGCGGCGGTGCACGTGTTCGGGGAGGTGGAGTCGGGCGACGTGCACGCGGCGAGCGCGATGTCGCTCGTGCTCGTGACGATCTCGTTCTGCGTGGTGCTCGTCGTCTCGGCGCGGCAGCGGGGGGCGCATGGCTGAACGAGCAGGCAGACCGAGGGCGGGCGTACGCGCCTCGTTGATCGCGGCGGCCGTGCTCTACGTGGGCGCGCTCGTGCTCTTGCCGGTCGGATCGCTCCTGCGCGGCGCGCTCGGGGGCGGGCTCGGGCCCGTCTTCGAGGTGCTCGCGCGGCCCGACGTGCTCTCCGCGCTCGGCATGACGGCCAGGCTCACGGCGCTCGCGGTCGTGGTGAACGGCGCGCTCGGGACGGCGCTCGCCTTCGTCCTCGTGCGGGATCGGTTCGTGGGAAAACGCGTGCTCTCCGCGCTCGTCGACGTGCCGTTTGCGCTCTCGCCGGTCGCGGTGGGCGTCGTCTTGCTCGCGCTCTTCGGCAAGGGCGGGCTGCTCCGGCCGATCGCGGACGCGCTCGGCGTGGAGGTCGTGTTCGCCTGGCCGGCGATGGCGATGGCGACGTCGTTCGTGACGTTGCCGTTCGTGGCGCGTGAGGTCGGGCCGGTGCTCGAGGAGATGGGCACGGATCAGGAGCTCGCCGCGTACACGCTCGGCGCGTCGCCGCTGACGACCTTCTTTCGCGTGACCCTGCCCGGCATCCGCTGGGGGCTCGCGTACGGCGCGACGCTGACGATGGCGCGCGCGATCGGCGAGTTCGGCGCGGTGCTGCTCGTGTCGGGCGGGGTCGCCGGGCAGACGGAGACGGCGACGGTCTTCGTGTACCGGGCGCTCGAAGATCGGGACGAGCGCGGCGCGTACGTGGTGGCGACGGTGCTCGCGCTCGCGTCGATCGGGCTGCTCTTGCTGCTCGACGTGGCGCGGCGGAAGCGCGGCTCGCGCGTGGAAGTCGAAGGAAAGGGAGGTTAGGCGCTCGTGGGTATCGTGGCGCGTGCGCTCGTGAAGCGGTTCTCCGGCGGCGGCGGCGCGCGCGCGGTCGACGACGTGTCGTTCGAGATCGGGACGGGCGAGCTCGTCGCGCTGCTCGGCCCGAGCGGCGGCGGCAAGACGACGGTGCTGCGGATCCTGGCGGGGCTCGAGGCGCCGGACGGAGGTCGCGTGCTCCTGCGCGGCGTGGACGTGACGTACCAGCGGGTGCAGGAGCGCAACATCGGCTTCGTGTTCCAGGGCTACGCCTTGTTCCGGCACATGACGGTGCGGGACAACGTGGCGTTTGGCCTGACGATCCGGCGGCGGCCGCGGGCGGAGATCGATCACGTGGTGAACGAGCTGCTCGCGCTGGTGCGGCTCTCGGAGCTCGGCGAGAGGTACCCGCACGAGCTCTCGGGCGGGCAACGGCAGCGCGTCGCGCTCGCCCGCGCGCTCGCGCCGGGCCCGAGCGTGCTCCTGCTCGACGAGCCGTTCGGCGCGCTCGACGCGAAGGTGCGGCTCGAGCTGCGCGAGTGGCTGCGGCGCCTGCACGAGGAGCGATCGATCACCACGGTGTTCGTCACGCACGACCAGGAAGAGGCGCTCAGCGTGGCGGATCGGGTGATCGTGATGAACCGCGGCAAGGTGGAGCAGATCGGCACGCCCGAGGACATCTACGATCGGCCGGCGACGGCGTTCGTCGCGGGCTTCGTGGGCTCGATCAACGAGCTCGAAGGCGAGGTGCGCGGCGGACGCGCGGCGCTCGGGAGCCTCGCGGCGGCGGCGCCGCCGGGCGCGGGGGACGGGACGAGCGTACGCGCGTTCGTCCGGCCGCACGACGTCGAGCTCGTGGGCGTGACGAGCCGCGTGGAGCGGCGCAGCAGCGTGGAGGTGGCGACCGCGCGGGTGGAGCGCCTCGTGCGGGTGGGCTTCATGGTGCGGATCGAGCTCCGGCTGGAAGACGGGCAACCGCTGACGGTGGAGCTCGCGAAGGATCGCGTGGCCGAGCTCGGGCTCGTGGAGGGCGAGGACGTGTTCGTGAACCTGCGCGAAGCCAAGCTCTTCGTGCAGGACTATTCGATCTAGGAGCAGGCGCGACGCGGACGCCGAGCGCTCGCTCGGCCTCGATCCGGGCTTGCGTCGGGTGCGCGCCTGCGCGGCGGGATCGAGGGCGCGGATGTGCTACGTTTTCCGGATGAATGGCTTCATGAGATCGAGCGCAGGGCACAGGGTGGGCGGCGACGATCGGCGCGGGGCGCGGTGGGCTCTCCTCGTCGGGGCGGTGATGGCCATGGGCACGTTCGGGTGTTCTTCCGTCGTGAGCGAGCACGACGTGGACGCGAACTTCACCGTCACCCCGCACGTCGACGGGACGTTCTTCTGGTGGAACGAGGTCACGCTCGACGGTGACGTCAACTCGTACGGCGCCGCGCGGCTCGGGTTCGTGCGTGTCTCCGTCGCGCCGCCCGCCGAGGACCTGACGTTCCTCGACCAGATCCTCGGCGAGGCCGTGACATCGACCGGGCGCACGCCGCTCGTCTCGAAGACGGACATCCCCGCGAAGGAGCCCGACCTCATCCTCGACGTGCTCCACGAAGGCGACGTGCGTCCCTTCTTCGAGGACGGCAAGAAGGTCCGCGTCGAGTGGACGGGTCGTACGAACCCGGACTTTCTGGCGTGGCCCCCGGGCGGCATCGAGGTCGACGTGAAAGTGCGGCTCGTCCTCGACTGAGCCGGCGGCTTTCGGCGTTCCGGACGATAGAGGTATCCTGCCGGGCAGGGAAAGGCGGATGCGGTCGAAGACGGGCATGGTTCGGTATGTCGCCCTCGGCGTCGGGGTCGCCGTGGCAGGCGCGGCGGGCATCGTCGCGTTCACGCGTGTCCCGCCCGAGCGCACGGCCGTCGCGGCGCCGCTCACCCTGAACATCAACCTCGAGCCGCCGAAGCTCGGTCCTCCGCGCTTCGCCGAGACGCTCGACGTCTCCACGTTCCAGCGCGGCAACCTGCACACGCACAGCAAGTGGAGCGACGGCGATCGTCCCCCGGAGGACGTGTATCGCTGGTATCGCGGCCACGGCTACACGTTCCTCGCCCTCACCGATCACGAGAACCGCGTCAGCCCGAAGACGTTCGCCGCGCTCGAACGGAAGGACTTCCTCATCCTCGCGGGCGAAGAGGTCACGATGCTGGCGGAGGGCAAACCCGTCCACGTCAACGGCCTCTGCACGAAAAAGACGATCGGCGGCGGCAAGTTCAAGACGAAGCAGAAGGCGCTGCTGCACGGCGTGAGCCGCGTGCACGCGCAGGGCGGCGTCGCCCTCGTGAACCACCCGAACTTCGACTGGGCGCTCACGCTGGACGACGTGCGCGTCACGCGCGGCGCGGAGCTGCTCGAGATCTGGAGCGGTCACCCCTTCGTGAACACGGAGGGCAACGCGGAGCGGCCGTCCCACGAGGCCGTGTGGAACACGCTGCTCGACGAGGGATGGTCGATCGCGGGCGTTGCGGTCGACGACGCCCATCACTACGGCGCGACGACGAAGCCAGGCGTGAAGCCGGCGCGGCCCGGGAAAGGCTGGGTCCAGGTCTTCGCGGAGCGGCTGGATCGAGCGCTCATCTGCGAGGGGCTCGCGAAAGGACGGCTCTACGCGTCGTCGGGCGTGACGCTCACGCGCATCCGCGTGACGGGGAACAAGCTCAGCGTGTGGCCGGAAGAAGAAGGCGCGGTCGTCACGTTCATCGGCGGCGGCGGCAAGGAGCTCGCGAAGATCGAGCGAGGGCCCGAGGGCGACGCGACGTACGAGCTCCGCGGAGACGAGCGCTGGGTGCGCGCGCGCGTGGCGATGCCGGACGGGAAGATGGCCTGGACGCAGGCGTATCGAGTCGTTCGGTAAAACGTTTTTTGGGACGAACGCACCGTTCGTCGTGACGATCAGGAGCGCGGCTGGCCCTTGCGGCGCGCGAGGAGGATCTCGGCCGCCGTGAGCGCGCGGGGCTGCGGCGGACCGGCAGGAGGCGCGCCCTGGGGCGGGTGCGGGGCCGCGGTCGGGGCGTGCGCCTGGGGCCGCGTCGCGGCCGGCGGAGGCTGCGCGAGCGCGGCGGCCGAGGCCGCGGGCAGCGGGGCCTCGCGGGCGGCGCGGTCGCGGGCGGCGCGCTCTTTCGCCTGGAGGAGCGCGCCCACGACGGCGTCGGGCGAGCGCGGATCGGGGCGCGCAGGGGCCTCGGCGGAGGGCTTCGCGCGCAGGGCCTCACGCGTGCGGGCGGCCCAGGCGAGGACGGGCTCCGGCAAGGCGAAGCGACGCGCCGCCACTGCGAGGAGGAGCGCGAAGCCGGCCATCGCGATCAGGATGGGCGTGATGTCCTGGTAGGAGAAGCGCCGCGCGGCGCGGTCGCCGAAGATGCCGGCGAGCGTGTCGCGGCGCTTGCCGCCGGTGAGGTCCGCGATGCGGCCGAGGAGCGCGGCGTCCGAGCCCGTGGGCCGGAGCTCCTCGCCCGCCGTGAGCGCCGCGCCCGCCGTGCCGACGACGTCGCCCGACTGCTCGTCCTTGGCGATCGCGATGTACGTGCCAGGGCGCGAGAGCGGGATCGACGCGGCGTACGCGCCGGCGCCGGTGGCCTCGAGCGCCGTCTCGCGGACGAAGCCGTCGGGCCCGGCGACACGCACCATCAAGCGGCGGAACGACTGCGCGCGGCCGTCGTCGCCGACGACCGTGGCCCGCACGTGCAGCTCGCCGCCCGAGGCGTCGGCCTCGACACGCACGCGGCCGTCTTCGCCCTTGCGGGTGAGGTCACGCGCGAGCTGCCCGACGAGGCGCGCCGCGCCCGGCCACGTCGTCCAACGGCTGCCCCAGCGATCCTTGAGGTCACTCGTGAAGGCGCCCGCGCGACCGACGCCCGCCGACCACACCGCGAGGATCGGATCGCCCTCGGGGCCGGTCAAAAGCACGCTCGCGCGGCCCTTGGGGATCGTCACGACGTACCCGTCGAGCGAGGGCGCCTCGTCGAGCGGCACGCCCGAGAGGATCGGGGACGGCGCGCTGCGCGAGGCGCGGAACTCCTTCTCCACGATCGACGAGCGCGCGGCGAGGATCGTCTCCTGCGTGAAGACGGCGGGCAGGCGGTTGGCGTCCTCGATGAGGTAGAAGCGGCCGCTGCCGAGGCGCGAGAGCGTCTCGAGCTCGGGCACGTCGCCGCCGTTGCCGAGGGCGACGACGCTCGTGGTGATGCCGGCGCGAAGCGCGTTCGAGACCATCGTGCGGCACGGGCCCATCTGCTCGGCGTCGGAGCCGTCGGCGAAGAGGAGCACGTGCTTGAGGTTGACCTTCTCCTTCGCGAGCGCGGCGTACGCGGCCTCGAGCGTGATGTCGACGAGGATGCCGCCTCCGCCGGGGCCCACGCCGCGGATCGCTCGGTCGATCCCGGCCTTGTCGCTCACCGGGCCGAGCGGGACGCTCCAGTTGACCGCGGTGTCGACGTGCAGGACGCCGAGCCGATCGCCGGCGCCGAGCAACGCGGCGCTGCGCGCGGCCGCCTCGTTGGCGAGCTCGAGCTTCGTGTGCGCGCCGGCCGAGGCCGCCATCGAGCCGGAGATGTCGATCCCGATCACCTCGGCGAGGCTGGCGCGGCGCCGCTCTTGTTTGAGGTCGAACGATACGGGCGAGACCTCTTCGATCGGCGTACGCGCATACCCGCCCGGCCCGAGGCTGCGATCCCCGCCCATGAGGAGCAGGCCGCCGCCGAGGTCACGCACGTAACTCGCGAGCGCGTCGATCTGGCCGGGCGATAGATCCGAGGCGCGCACGTCGCCCATCACGACGAGGTCGTAGCCGACGAGGCCCGCGAGATCCGCGGGCACGCTGCTCGTCGAGCCCTCGTCCACCCTGAAGGCCGCGGCCTCGAGCGCCCGCGCGAGGAAGCCGGTCTTGCCCGCGTCGCCGTCGAGCACGAGCGCCGAGGCCTGACCCCGCACGCGCATGAACGCGCTGCCGGCGTTGTCCTCCGGGGATTGATCGAGCGCCGGATCGGCCGCCGTGATCTCCACGTCGTAGCGGTGGAAGCCCGGGCCGGGCGCCTTCTCGCGGATGCGCAGGACGTCCTCACCCGCGGCGATCTTCGCGCCCGCCTCGGCGATGAGCTCGCCGTCGCGCCGGAGCCGGATCTGGATCGCGGCGGGGCTCGGCGACGAGGTCACGAGGCGCAGATCGATGGGCTCGCCCTCGTCGGCGCGTGTCGGCGCCCGGAGCGCGACCACGCGGATGTCGGGGATCGAGCGCTGCTCGAGCGGCACCACGTCGACCGGGATCTCCGCCGCGACGGCCGCCGCGGCCGCGGCCATGGTGTCGCCGCGCGTGACCACGCCGTCCGAGAGCATCACGATCCGCGCGGCGCTGTCGGCGGGGACCTCGGCCAGCGCGCGCCGGATCGCCGCGCCGAGGTCGGTCCCGTCGCGCCCCACCGAGACGCGTTGCGGCGCGGGCAGGTCCGACTTCGGCCGCGGCGGGTCCTCCGTGGCCGCGTCCGCGCCGAAGATGATCGTCCCGATCCGATCCTCCTCGCGCATCCCGAGCTCGGCGACCGCGAGCTCCTGCTTGATGCGTTGCTCCGCGCTCGGGACGAGGTCGATCGAGCGGCTGCGATCGATCGCCACGAGCACCGTGAGCCTGTCGAGCGGCCGGCCGAGCTCGGGGCCCGCGGCGGCCATGGCCGCGATGAACGTGGCGAGCTGGGCGAGCAGATCCCCGAGCCGCGTGCGGAAGGGGCCCTGGTTTGTCCAGCCGGTCGCCATGCGGTAGGCGACGAACGTGGTCGACGCGAGCACGAGCAGCGTGATCTGCGGCCGCGCGAGGCGCAGATAACCGCCGGGGACGAGGCCCGTCCAGACGAGGCCCACGTAGAGCGCCGGCAGCGCGCCCAGGATCATCCCCGCGAGCAGGACCTTGCGCTTCGTGAGCGCCGCCGCGCGGATCACCCAGCGCGCGACGAGGACGAACACGAAGAGGCCCAAGGCCACGACGACGAAGGGCAGGTACGGGCGCAGATGGCTCGGAATCACGCCGCGGCCCTCCTCTCCGGCGCCGGCGGTCGCTTCGGCTCGGCGGGCGCGGTGGGCGCGAGGCGGGGCTTGCGCGTCAGGTACCAGACGTCGAAGACCACGAAGCCGAGAGCCACGAGCGCGAGCACCCAGCCCCACTCGTTGTGCGCGTCGGGCTCCGCGCCCGCGGCCGTCACCTTGACCGCGTCCGCGCCCGATCCGGCCGGGGCCATCACGCTGCCGAGGTCACTCTCGGCCGCGCTCGTCAGGTTCGCCGGGGCCACGAACGAGCCGGCCTCGGGGCCCTGCCACGCGAGCTGGTAGAGGCCGACCTTCGAGATCTCCGGCACGACCGCGAGCCCGCCGCGCAGCGACACGTCGAGCCTGTCGCCGGTCGGGCCTTTCACCTCCACGTCCTTCGCCGACGCGGGCAAACGCACGCGCAAGGGCTCGCCCGCGCGCGCGGGACCCGTGATGCCGTGCGCGCGGTGGATACGCGCCTGCTCGAGCAGGTTGCGCATGAAGAGCACGAAGCTCGCCTTGAGCGGCCAGTCGCTGTCGCCGACGTCGAAGCCGAGCAGCGTGCCCGTGCGCGTCGGCGTGGAGATGTCGGTCGCGATCGTGCCGTCCTGCGTGCGGATGAGCTCCTGCGTCGGACCCTCGGGCTTGAGCGCGGCCGCGCGTGAGATCGACACGCCGTCGAGCGAGAGGAACCGCATGCGCGCGTCGCCGCTCTCCCACGACGTGATCGCCGGGCTCTCGAGCGTCCTGCCGACCACCGTGCCGAAGCAACGACCCGGCGGCGGCGCGACGATCAGGAGGTCCCCGCCCGGCACGAAGTCCGGGCACGCCCCCTCCACCACGACGAACGAATCCATCTCGACCGCGCCCGGCTTGCCGAGCTCCGCCACCGACATCGTCTTCAGCGTCGTCGCCGGATCACTCACGATCGCCCGCTCGATCCACGGCGAGATGTTCTGCGGATCGGGCGCCACGTACGCGACGGGCAGTTTGTCCCCGGCCGGCACGCGCGCGAAGGCCATGTCGTCGACCTCCATCGCGTCGTGCGGCGCGATGTCGAAGAGGAGCCCGCGCCGGTAGTCACCCGGCGCCGGGAGGAAATCGAGCACCACGGCCTGACGTTCACCCGGCGCGACCAGGATCTTCCGCGAGGCGAGGATGTCCGACGCGTTGTCCTCGCGCATCGTCACGTAGAGCTCGCGCGGCGCCTTGCCGAAGTTCGCCACCACGAGGAAGGCCTGCACCTGCTCGCGCTTCAGCGTCGGCTCGATCCCCGACCGCACGTCGACGCGCACGATGGCCGCGTTCTCCACCGGCGTGCCCACGGTGATCACCTCGATCGGCAAGGACGCGCCCGAGAGCGCCGTCGGGGCCGCGAGGTTGCCGTCCGTGATCACCACGATCCTCCGCGATCCCCCGAGCTGCCTGAGCCGATCCACCGCGAGCGCCACGGCCGCGCCGAGGTCGCCCTCCACGTCGTGCACGCGCAGCGCCTTCAGCGCGGCCTTGAGCCGCACCACGTCGCGATCGAGAGGCGCCACCACGCGCGCGTCGCGCCCCGCTTCGAGCAGGAGCGCGTCGCTGCCCGGGCCGAGCGACGACAGGATGTCCTCCGCCACCTTGCGCGCGAGCTCCATCCGCGACTTCGTCTCCGCCCCGGCCGCGCTCTCGGCCGACATCGACGCGCTCGCGTCCACGATGATCGCGAGGTGATCCCCCGTGATCGCCCGGCCCCGCGTCGCCGGGCGCGCGAGGGCGAACGCGAGGAGCAGCAGCGCGAGCGCCTGCAGGATCAGCGGCACCTGCGCGATGAGCTTCTGGAAGGGCGAGCGCGCGATGAGGTCGCGCTTGGCCGAGGCCCAGAGCCACGTCGAGGCGACGCGCTTCTTCTTGCGCCGCACCTTCAGGATGTAGAGCACGACCAGCGGGCCGAGCAGCCCGAGGAGCGCGAGCCCCTTCGGCGCGAGCAGATCGAGCGGCGAGGACATCCTAATCGATGCTCCTCGACACGATCCTTCGGACCGCGCTCTCCAGGGGTTCGTCCGTACGAACCCGCACGTACGTCGCGCGCAGCCGCTTCGCCATTTGCCTGAGCTCCTCGCAGAGGCCCGCGAACCGGAGCACGTACGCCTCGATCGCCGCGGCATCCATGGTCACCTCGACGACCGCGCCGGTCTCGGCGTCCTCGAGCGCCCAGTCGCCCTCGTATGGGGGCTCGATCTCCTCGGGCGCGACGACCTGCACGAGCACGAGATCGTGGCCCGCGGCCGCCGCGCGCGCGAGCGCCGGGCCGAGCGGACCGCCGTCGAGGAAATCGGAGACGACGAGGAGCATGCCTGCACGCTTGTTCTTTTGTATCAGCCGATCGATGGCGCGGGCGAGATCCGTCCCGCCGCCCGGCGTGATCGCCCCGAGCGCGCGCAGCAGCGACGGCAGCCCGCTCCGGCCTCGCACCGGCGTCTCTTCGCGCTGGATCCCCTCCCCTGCCGAGATCACCTGCGCCCGCTCCGAGGCCGCGAGGGCCATGTACCCGAACGCCGCGGCGATGCGGCACGCGGCCTCGAACTTCGGCGGCTCGCCGAAATCCAAGCTCGCCGACGTGTCCACGAGCAGCCGCACGATGACGTCTTCCTCGGCGCGAAAGAGCTTCAGCACCGGCTCGTCGGTGCGCGCGTAGGCGGCCCAGTCGATGCGGCGCAGGTCGTCGCCGGGGCTGTAGGGCCTGTGCTCCTGGAACTCGGCCGAGCCGCCGCGCCGCCGCGCCGCGTGTTCGCCCGAGGCGCCCGAGCGCGCGCGGATCTCGAGCCGCCGCCTGAGCACCTCGAGCTCGCGAACAAAAGCCGGATCGAGGAGCCGGGAGGGGATCCCCGGACGAGTCTCCTGCATCCGAGCCCTTCTGGCCCAGCGCCGCCGCGGCGTCGAGAGCGTCGCGCACCACGCCCTCGGGCCCAGGACCACGCCACCTCCGTGGCCCGGTTCACAAACATGTGGTTTGCGCAACAATCAAAGGAAGAAGAGGTGGTAACAACATTTACCATACCGCGTCAGCGTAGTTTTTCGCTTACACTGAGCGGTCGAACGGCTTCTTGCGAAAGGGAGTTGGCCATGCTCGAGCGGCGGAGATCGAGACCTCATTGGTTCGCGTGGGTGGCATTGGCCGCGATCGGGTGTGGTGGCGGCGGTGACATCTCGAGCGGGGCCGGCGCGTCGACCCAGGCCGGGAGCGGCGGCAACGGCGGCATCATGGCCGGCTCCGGCGGCAACGGCGGCGCAGGCGGCGCAGGCGGTGCGGGCGGCTTCGGCGGCGCGGGCGGGCTCGGAGGTGCGGGCGGCATCGGCGGCGCGGGCGGCGCAGGCGGCGCGGGCGGCATCGGCGGCGCAGGCGGGCTCGGAGGTGCGGGCGGCGCAGGCGGCGCAGGCGGCATCGGCGGCTCCGGCGGCGCAGGCGGCATCGGCGGCGTCATGGCCGGCAGCGGTGGCTTCGGCGGCGTCGGCGGCATGGGCGGCGGCGTGATGGCCGGCACCGGCGGCATGGGCGGCATGGCCGGCACCGGCGGCATGGCCGGCACCGGCGGCATGGGCGGTCAGACGCCCGAATGCGTGAGCAACGCCGATTGCGACGACGCCATCGGGTGTACCGTCGACACGTGCGTCTCCGGCGCATGCGTCAACACGCCGAGCCGCGCGGCCTGCGACAACGGCCAGTTCTGCGACGGCGTCGAGACCTGCGACCCCTCGAACGGCGATCCCGTCACCGGCTGCACGCCGAGCTCCGGATCGCCCTGCGACGACGGCATCTCGTGCACCGTCGACACCTGCAACGAGCAGTTCGACGGCTGCATGAACATGCCGAGCGACAGCCTCTGCGACGACAACGTCGCCTGCAACGGCGTCGAGACGTGCGGCGTGCTCGGGTGCAAGGCAGGGACGCCGCTCGACTGCGACGACGGCGTCGCCTGCACCGACGACTTCTGCGACCAGGCCTCCGGCGGCTGCAAGCACGTCGAGAACGACGGCAAGTGCACGGACGGCCTGTTCTGCAACGGCGCCGAGACCTGCGACAAACTCGCCGGCTGCAAGCCCGGCGCGCCCGTCGACTGCAACGACGGCATCACCTGCACGACCGACGGCTGCGACGAGGCCACCGATGGCTGCACGAACGCGCCGAGCAACGTGGCCTGCGACGACGGCGCCTTCTGCAACGGCGTCGAGACCTGCGCGGCGGGCGTCGGCTGCCAGCCCGGGACGCCGGTCGTCTGCAACGACAACCTCTCCTGCACGGCCGATAGCTGCGACAACGGGCAACAGAAGTGCGTCTTCTTGCCGAACCACGCGGCCTGCCAGGACGGCCAGATCTGCAACGGCGTCGAGTCGTGTGACCCGATCGGCGGCGCCGCCGGCACGGGCTGCAAGGCCGGCACGGCCGTGATCTGCGCGTCCGACGGCATCGCCTGCACGAACGAGGCCTGCCAGGAGCCAAACGGCGCCTGCACCTCGACCGCGGACAGCAGCAAGTGCCCCGCGGGAGAGCTCTGCGTGCCCCAGATCGGCGGCTGCACGACGGCCCAGCCCTGCACGACGGACGCCGAGTGCAGCGACGGCGACGCGTGCAACGGCGTCGAGTACTGCGACGTCGTCTGCAAGGCGAGCGCGCCCGTCAACTGCAACGACGGCGTGCCCTGCACCGCCGACGCCTGCGACCCGCAGACGGGCGCGTGCACGAACACGCCGAACGACGACGTCTGCAACGACGGCTTCACCTGCAACGGCGTCGAGACCTGCAACCCGCTCGTCGGCTGCATGGGCGGCACGCCCGTCGACTGTGACGACGGCGTCGCGTGCACCTACGACCAGTGCAGCGACCCCACGGGCACCTGCGCGCACTTCCCGCAGGACTTCATCTGCGACGACGGCCTCTTCTGCAACGGCACCGAGACCTGCTCGGCGACCGGCTGCAACGCGGGCTCGCCGCCCGTCTGCAACGACGGCATCGCCTGCACGAGCGACGTCTGCGACCCGATCCTCGACGCCTGCAAGGGCATCCCGAACAACGGCCTCTGCGGCTGCGGCGAGACGTGCGACCCCGCGCAGGGCGGCTGCGGCAACTTCTGCCAGCCCGCGACCTGCCAGGGGAAGACCTACGCCTGCGGCGACTGCATCGACAACGACGGCGACTGCAAGACCGACGCGGCCGACGAGCAATGCCTCGGCCCCTGCGACAACACCGAGGACAGCTTCTACGGCGGCATCTCCGGCCAGAACAACTCGCCCTGCAAGTCCGATTGTTACTTCGATCAGGACACCGGCGCGGGCAACGACGATTGCTTCTGGAGCCACAAGTGCGACCCGCTCTCCGTCGCCCCCGACTACCCGCCGGAGGGCAGCCAGTGCGCGTACAACCCGAGCACGAGCATCCCGGGCTACGGCGGCACGTGCGCCCAGGCATTCCAGTCGCAATCGCAGGCCTGCCTCGATTATTGCGGCCCGCTGACGCCGAACGGCTGTGACTGCTTCGGCTGCTGCGCCCTGCCCGGCCTGCCTTACACGGTCTGGCTCGGCTCGGAGAACCCCTCCGGCACGGGGAGCTGCAACATCAACACGATCAACGATCCGTCGATGTGCAAGCCGTGCACGCAGGTCACCGCCTGCCTCAACACCTGCGAGGACTGCGAGGTCTGCATCGGCAAGCCGGACCTGCCGCCCGAATGCGTGGAGCAGTCCTGCCCGGTCGGCGTGCAGAAGTGCGGCCAGCCCGGCCAGGATCCTTGCCCCGCCGGCGAGAGCTGCATCACCGGCTGCTGCTACCCGAACCCCACCCTGATCCCCTGAAACGATCCCGAAGGGGCGAGCGCCAAACGCGTGGCCCTCGCCCCCTCGCGCCTCGTCACGGCCCCGTGATCGCGAGCTGCACGAGGTCGTTCACGATGTTCGGCGCGATGCCGTTCAGCATGTTCTCGTACCCAGGCCAGATCAGGTTGCCGCTCCCGTCGACCTGGATGCCGTCCGGCCCGACGAACGAGGGCAGGCCGTGGTTCGTCAAGAGAACCACGACGAGGTCACGCGAAGGATCCGGGTCGACCGTGAGGAACGTGCCGGCGCCGCCGATCTTCGACACCGCCGACGGCGACGCGTAGAGCCCGGTGACCACGTGCGCCCCGGGGTCGGCGTCGGCGAGCTCCCAGCCGTAGCTCTTGTTCGCGAAGAGCAGGTCGTCGAGCCAGCTCGACGTCGCGCCGTGGATGCCGAGCGGCGCGCCCGAGGCGTCCTTCGTCTGCAGGTCGATCGTCGCCTCGACGAGCGCCGGGGACGCGAGCAGCTCGATGTCACACGTCCACATCCAGGGCGTGCAGTAACCCCAGCCCGGATAGCCCACGACGCGCGCCCCGCGGTTCAGGAACATCTGCCCGAAGAGCGCCAGATCCCAGGCCGTCGAGAAGGCCCCGTCGCAGCCCGTCGCCGCGTGCGTGTGCGACTCGATCCAGGCGTCCTGCTCGTCCGCCGTCTCGCCCCGCAAGTACCTCGGCGCGCCGTTCGTCTCGCGCACGGACGAGTATCCCGTGCCGGCGAACCGGAGCGCCTTGCTCGGCATGTTGACGAGCGGCTGCCAGGCCGTGTCCTTCATGCCGAGCGGCCCGGTGAGCCGCTCCTGCACGAGCTCGTCGAGCGGCAGCCCGCCCGCGGCCTCGAGGACGCGGCCGAGCAGGCGGTAGCCGATGTCGCTGTAGAAGACCATCGTCCCCGGCGTGGCGACGAGGCCCTCGGCGAGCATCGTGCCCCAGGGATCGGGGTCGCCGACGAGCGAGGCGGCGGCGTCGATCGAGTGGCCCGAGGTGAACCGGACGAGGTCACGCACGAGCACGCCCGATTTTTCCGGCGTGTTGAACTCCGGCAGGTAGTTCGCCACCGGCGCCGAGAGGTCGAGCAGCCCCTGGTCGTGGAGGTCCACCGCGATGTACGCGGTGAAGGTCTTGGTGATCGACTGCAGGTCGAAGATGGCGTCGCGCGACATCGACGGGTTCTCGGCGGCGGGGCCCGCGAAGTTGCCGTCACGGCGGCCATAGGCGCGGTGAAGGACGACCTTGCCGTGGCGCGCGACGAGGAGCACCGCCCCGTCGATGACGCCGGCGTTCACCACGTCGCGTACGTGGTCGGAGGCCGCGTCGAGGGTGCAGGCGTCCATGTTCACCTGCCCGGGCGACGAGCCGTACTGCAAGACATAGGGGCGCGTCGAGCTCGATGCCGTGGCGAAGGAGAGAGCCGGCGTCACGAGGATCGAGCTGAAGAGCGCCGCGAAAGCGAGTTGTTTCATGATTCCTCCATCGAGGGAGAAAGGACCGTGAAGATCCCAGGGTGATGCGGATCGTGGCGGCGCTCGATACGTGTCGTGCGCAGGGACGACGCCGGGTCCGTGCTCCGTCGCCATGTCCCCGAGACGTCCGGCGTGGGGACGTCGGTCGTTACGTGCACTCGTCGACAATCCGGGAACTTACGAGCATAGCCGCCAGGTTGGATGCCTGTGAACCCTGGTACATCGCGAGACCAGGACATTTCATGTCCGAAGCGCGC
Organism: Polyangium spumosum; assembly: GCF_009649845.1. Taxonomy (NCBI): domain Bacteria; kingdom Pseudomonadati; phylum Myxococcota; order Polyangiales; family Polyangiaceae; genus Polyangium; species Polyangium spumosum. The sequence goes on along the minus strand of NZ_WJIE01000009.1, from coordinate 193,615 downwards.
GTCGGGTCGCGTCCTGCCCCGGATGACCGAGACGCTCCCGCGTGGCAAGCGCCTCTTCGAGGTACCGCTGGGCGAGCGCCGCGTCCCCCGCGCTCGCGAGGCAGAGCCCGGCCCAGTGCAGGACGTCCGCGCGGCCCCAGGCGTCCTCGGCGAGGACCCGGCGCGGCGCGTCCTTGGCCCGCTCCGCCGCCTCCTCGTCGCCCCGCGCGAGCGCGACCTCGAGCCCAAGCGCGAAGAGCCGCGCCCGAAAGAGAGCCAGCCCACATGCCTCCGCGAGCCGCTCGCCGGTGAGCGCCTCCCGCGCCGCCTCGAACAAAGCCCCCCGCGCGAGCGCGATCCGCGCCGCGAGCTCGTGTACGCGCGCCGCCATCTCCACCTCGCCCGAGACCGCGACCCACGTCCGCGCCGCGGAGAGCCTCCGCTCGGCCCCGGCCGGGTCCACGTCGGCCACGGCGAGCCCGAGCAGCACGTGCCCCTGCGCCGCGTGCCCGGCCCAGCCGAGGCGCTCGCAGGCGGCCACGTTGGCCTCGGTCATCTCGACCACCTCCGAGAGCTCTCCGAGCGCGAGGAGGTGTTCTGCCTCCCAGAGCCCCCGCCGCGCGACCCGCGCGTCCCCCATCGCCACGAGCCGCGCGAAGCCCGCCTGCGCGGCGGAGACGTCCCCGAGGTCGTGGGTGATGGCCGCGTGAAGCGCGAGGGCCCGCGTGACGTGTGTCGAGAGCCCGGCCGACTCCGCCAGCAAGAGCGACCGCGACGCGTGCGCCCGCGCCGCCGAGAGCGCCCCCGCGAGGCGCTCCGTATATGCCAATGTACGCAAACCCGTGATGAAGTGGGATGTTTCGGACGTCCCTTCGACGAGGCGGTTGTGCTCCGCGTAGGAGCGAAGGGCGAACACGAGGTCGCCGAGCGCCCCTGCATAAAGCCCGCGCTCGTAGAGGAGCGAGAGGCGCCACCCGAACGGGAGCGAGGTGGCGGGGGAGGCCGGGTCGGTTGTCTCGCCAAACAGCCGCAGGATCCGCGCGCCGCGGCTCATCTCGCCGAGAACGAGCCCGAGGTGCGAAAACGCTCCCATCGTCTGCGAATACACCCGATACGCCTCCGTCGCCTTGCCGGCGGCGACGAGCGCGCGGACGACCTCCTCCAGCGCGTCGAGGCGGCTCGCATCCCGGGGTTTTTGCCGGGGCGCGAAGATCAGGGTGCCCTCGGACGGCGGCGTCATGGCGGCCTGCACGGCCGAAGGAGCGACGGTGAGCAACGAGCGGAAATGGTCCCGCACGAAGGGGTGCGACGAAAAACGCGGCGGATCGCCCCCCGCGCGAAAGACGAGCCCGAGCCGCTCGAGGCGGGCGAGCGCGCGGCGCAGGACCTCGGCCGAGGCCCCGGCGAGGGCGCCCGCGACACGCGGGGAGGCGGAGGCGAGCGCGAGGAGCGCGTCCTCGTCGGCGCCGGCCGAGAGCGCGGAGAGGCGCGCGAGCAGGTCACGCTCGGCGGCGGGCAAGGCGGCCGCGTATGCCGAGAGGACCCGAGCGAGGCGGCGCGCGAGCGGATCGTCCCGCGCGGCCTCGGCGAGATCGAGCGGATCGAGCGGGCAGAGGTCCCCGCCGAGGAAGGCGCCCGCGTACGAGCCGGCCACGGCGAGCGAGAGCGCATGCCCGCCGGAGGCCCGGACGACCCGCGCGAGGGCGTCGCCGTCCGCGTTCGCGCCCCACGACCGGAGCAACCGCTCGGCGTCCGTCGCGGAGAGCGGCCCGAGCTTCACGGTGCGCGCGCCGCCGTCGGCCCAGGGCGCGAGGTCGCCGAGCAAGAACCGCGACGTGACGAGGGCGCGCGCCGCCCCGAGGCCCCGCGCGAGGCTGATGAGCAGGCGGCGGAGGAGCGGATCTTCCAGCTCGCCATGGGCGCGTGAAGCGCCACCCGCGGCCTGCACGGTCTCCAGCCCGTCGAGCACGACGAGGTGGGGCGGGCCGCTCCCGAGCGCCGCGCAGAGCCTCTCGAGCCGCTCGCCGGCCGGCGCCTCCGCGCCCGCGAAATACCGCACGGCGTGGGCCAGGAACACCTCCGTGCGTTCGTCGTCGTAAAAGCTCCACACGAACACGCCGCCCGGCCGCGGCCCGTCCCCGAAGCGCGCGATCAATCGCTCGGCGATGGCCGTCTTCCCCGCGCCGCCCACGCCCACGAGCGCGACCACGCCCGGCCCCTCCCGCTTTTCGGGCGCCTCGACCCAGGCCCAGAGCTCGGCGAGGATGTCCTCGCGCCCCACGAAAAACGGCGCGTGTTGCAGCGTGTGCACGAACTCGGGCCGAAAGAGCTTCGGTTCGGGCGGGGCGAGCGGCGGGGGAGGCTCGGGGGCGGCTTCGATCACGAGGTCGGCCGGGTCGAGCCCGAGCTCGGCGCCGAGCCGTTCGAGCAGCTTTCGCCGCGCCGGCTGCCGGACCGAGAAGCCGCCCTCGTTGACCTCGCCGGACTCGTACCTTCGATAGGTGCGCACGTCGACGCCGACCGAGGCCGCGAGCGCCTCCTGGGTGAGGTCGAGCTCGAGGCGCGCCCGCAGCAAGGCCTCGTGGTTGAACCGCTGCGCCATTCGCCCGTTGCATCATCCATCCGGGCGGCGCTCCTGTCCACCTCTGCCCGGTGGCTGCCCGGTTCTGCCCTGTCCTCGTGCCCGGCGCGGCCGCATGCTGACGGGCATGAACACGATCGAGAAACGCCTGCTCTCCTCCGATCGGGAGCTCTTCACGCTCTCGAACGTCCTCCGCCCCGCCGAGTGCGCGGAGCTCATCCAGCGCGCCGAGGCCCACGGCTTCTCGGACGCGCCGATCACGGTGGGCGCGAACAAGTTCATGATGGCGCCGGACATCCGGAACAACCGGCGCGTGATGCAGGACGACCCGGCGCTCGCGGCGAAGCTCTGGCCGCGAATATCGGCCTACGTGCCCTCGCAGCTCGGCGTGTATCGCCCCGTGGGGTTGAACGAGCGATTCCGGTATTACCGCTACACGCCGGGGCAGCAGTTCGACTGGCACAGGGACGGCGCGTTCCTCCGCTCGCAGGAGGAGCAGAGCCTCTTGACGTTGATCTTTTACCTGAACGACGACTGCGTCGGCGGGACGACGGATTTCATGTTCGTGACGGACGACGAGCTCCGCGTGACGCCGCAGCGAGGAATGGCGCTCGTGTTTTCGCACCCGCTGTACCACCGGGGAGCGCCGGTGATCGAGGGGACGAAATACGTGCTCCGAACGGACGTGATGTATCGGCGGGGGTGAAGGTCAGGGGGCGGGAGGCGCGGCGGGAGGGGGCATCCAGAGCAGGGAGAGATCGAGCTCGATCGCGTCGAACGGTTCGGCGCGGACGCGTTCATCCCCGCCAAACCTCGCGGCGACGACCCAGACCTTGCCCTCGAGCCGGTAGACCTCGAGGAGCTGGAGCTCCGTATCGATGATCCAGTAATGGCGGACGCCGTGATGACCGTAGAGCCAGAGCTTCTCCCGTTTGTCCGAGCGAGCCGTGCCCGGCGAGAGGACCTCACAAACCCAGTCCGGGACGACGACGAACGGGCCTTCCTTCGGCTCCTCGAAGCGCTCGATTCGCCAGCCGGCCAGATCGGGCACGCGGATGTCCTCGCCGAACTGGACGCGGGGCTCGACGCGGATCGCCCAGCCCCCCGGCCCCCCGTCGCCCAGATCGAAGGGGGCGCCAATCTTCATCGTCAACCTCGCCTGCGCTCGCCCGTGCGGCGGGTTTGGCCGAGGCAGAAGGACGACCTCCCCGCCCACGATCTCCCCGACGACCCCCTCGGGCAAATCTTCCAGGTCTTCCCAGGTCTTCGGACGCTTCAACGTACGAGCCGGATCCGACATGCGCCTACCTTACCACATTTCAGCGCGCGGGAAACGCCGTCCACCCCTCGAACTCCGGGCAGAGCTCGCCACAAGCGCCCACGAAGAGCGCCGTCGGATCGAAGAACCCGTCGTCCGGCGGCGCGATCGCCCCCGAGAGCCCCGCCGCGCCGCTCACGAGCGACAGGTGGACCGTCTCCCCGGTGAAGAGCGGCAACCCGCTCTCCTCCGCCGAGAGAGCCCGATTCTTCCGCCCGGGAGCCATCGCCCAGATCGACTCCGCGAAGCCCGGCTCGTCGTCCTCGAAATTGTCGTCGCTCGCGAAGATCGAATGGCGGATGTCGAGCAGCCCCTGGTTCGCATTCTGGTGCGTCGGCTCCTCGTCGATGCCCAGGCTCGACACGCCCGCGCTCGCCACCAGCATGTCGAACATCCGCCCCCGCGTCGCGCCCCGCAGCTTCACGTTCGGCCCGTACTGGTCCTCCATCCCCACGAGCGTCACGTTGTAGAGCAAGGGATCCGAGGGCGCCGTGCCCGCGCCGTCGATAACGGAGTCACTCGTGCCCTGTCCAGCCTGGATGCCCGTGTCGCCCCGCATGTCGCCCATGACGACGCCGATGAATTGCCCCTTGCCGCGCCAGCCGAGCGCCCAGTCGAAGCCGTCGTCCTCGTACAACGTGACGAGGATGTACTTCACCGAGACCGTCCCGCCCCGCAGATCCATGCCGTCGCCCTCGGTGCGGTGGAGCTGCACGTGATCGACGACCGTGCGATTGCCGACGCCCTCGAGCCGGAACCCGCCCGGCGAGCCTTCGAGCCCATCGTTCCGACCCGCGAACTCGATTCGCACGTAACGAATCTCGCCGCTATCGTCGTCGTCGTCGGTCCCGCCGCAGGCGGCGCTGACGCCGGGGGGAAGGACGTCGAGCTGGCGTACGCCGCCGGGTGATCCATTGAGCGGAGCGCGACCACAAACGATGAGCCCACGCCAATCGCCCTCGGCGCGAGTGGCCTCGGCGCTCGTGAACACGATCGGCGCTTCCTTCGTGCCCCGCGCGAGGATACGGGCCCCCGGCTTCACCAGGATCCCGCCCTCCGCGTGGGCGAGGATCTGCGTGCCCGGCTCGATCGTGAGCGTCACGCCCGGCTCGACCGTCACATATCCCGCGAGGATCGGCGTCTGATCCGCATACCACGTGGTGTCGCGCTCGATCGCGCCGGAGACCTCGAAGCTCGGGCGGAGCACGCCCTCCTCGATGCCGAAGACCGAGTGGCACCCCGCCTGGCCCAGCCCTCCGAGCGCCCCGAGGACGACAACGAGATTGGCAGGACGAATGCGCATCAGAAGCTCCCTCGCACGGAGAGCCCCCCGGGCCCGAGCGTGAGCGCGGCGCTCGTTTTGCCCGAGGCATCCGAGGGCTGCCGCGTCGCGAGGGAGATGACGAAGAGCATGGTGCCCACCGAGGCGAAGATCGCCCCGGGGACGAAGACCCCCGTCCCGACGCGCGCCATGTCGAGCGCGTCCTTGCGAATCGCGACGCCCTCCCGATCACAATACGTCGCGTCGCAATACGGCGCGGATTCGTCGAACCGCGCGCGCGCCGCGAGCCCCACGCCCAGCGAGACGCCCATCGTGACGAAGCCCGCGCCCGCGGCGGCGATACCGGCGATCCCGAGCGGATCGGGCCATTTGCGCCTGGGCGGCGAGGGCGGCGGCGGCGGCGGCGGCGGCGGCGCCTTCGCGACCTCGAGGGGAGCCGGCGCCGCCACGATCTTCACGTCCTCGAGCGGCGGCACGGCCACGGTCTTCGTCCCGCCCCCACGCTCGATCACCACGGTCGCCGAAAAAGGCACCTTCCCCGGCGCGGTCGCCTCGATCGTGTACGTCCCCGGATCGATCGGCACCGCGGTATTCCAGAGGACGGCCGACACCTCCTGTTTGTCCCGGCGCAGGACGAGGCCCTCACGCGGCAGCTCCGCGGGCACCTCGATGACGAGGCGCGAGACCACGGATTCGAGGGCGTCCGCCCGCTCGCGGCCCACCTTCTCGCGCTCCGGTTGGCCCGCTCGGCGCGCGGCCGAGGCCGCCTCGCGGAAGGTCGCCCAGGCGCTCGCCGTCTTGCCGAGTTTTTCCTGACAGTCGCCGAGGTAAAGCAACGTGCCGATGCCCGAATCGAGCTTGTGGCTCTCGGCGAGCCGCGGGCAAGCCTGCTCGTAATCACCCTTGGCCATGAGGGCGAGCGCCTCCTGGAAGAGGTGCTCGGCCGCGGCGGCGTCGCCCTGCTGCGCGAAGCCGGGCCGCGCGCCGCCGAGGAGCGCCGAAACGAGGAGCAAGCCGGCCGCGCGCCTCCTCACTTTCGACCTCCGAAATCGGGGACGAGGCTCGGCGCGGGCGCCGCGCTCGGCGCCTCGGTCGTAGCAGGCTTCGCCCCGGCGGCGCCGGTCTTCAATGGCGCCGCGACCCTGGGCGTCGCCGCATGCGCGGACGCCGTCGCCGACGCGGGCGGCGCGGCGTCGCTGGGCTCGGGGCTCGGGGCCGGCGCGACGGTCACGCTCGGCGAAGGCGCGACGGTCACGGCGGGCGGAGGCGCCTCGACCGCCGGCGGCGGCGGCGGCTCCGCCGTCACGCCCTTCCCCTCGCCGCGCCCGCCGAGCAGGCGCGCCCCCGCAATGCCCAGCAGAAGCGCGGCCACGCCTGTCAGGACGAACCATTTCCCCGATCGCGAGGGCCGCGCCCCCGGCTCGGTCTGCGTCCACGTCGCGGCCGTCTTCCCCATCGGGGGCGCCGAGGCGCGCTCGCCCGAGGACGAGCTCTTCCCGAGGCGCGTCGAACCCGTGGTTTGTCCGGGCGACGTATCTCCGGTCTTCTCGGACGGCGCGTGGCCCGCGCCCTGCGGGGCGGCGAGGTGCGCGTGGATTCGATCGAGCAGCGGCCTCGACCGCTCGGGCGCGAACGGGGCGAGGGCGTCCGCGAGCTCGGCGACGCTCTGGAATCGATCCGCCGGGGCCTTCTGCAGGCAACGCAGCACCACATCGCCGAGCGCTCCGGGCAGGTCCTCGCGGAGGCGCGCGGGCGGCTCCGGATCCTCGGTCATCAGCACCATGATGAGCGATCCGAGCGAATCGGCGACGAAGGGCATCGCCCCGGTGAGCGCCTTGTACAAGACCACGCCGAGCGACCAGACGTCGCTGCGCGCGTCGACCTCACGCGCCGCGCGGAACTGCTCGAGCGACATGTACATCGGCGAGCCGAGCAGCGCGTTGCTGCGCGTGAGCGCGGTGCCGTCGATCGCCCCTGGATCCTGGTGCTTGGCGATTCCGAAATCGAGCACCTTCACCGCGGGGCTCCCGTCCGCGCGGCGGGTCACGAAGAGGTTCGCCGGCTTGATGTCCCGGTGCACGATGCCGCGCCCGTGCGCCTCGGCGAGCGCCTCGCAGGTCTGCAGGACGATCTCGCACGCCTCCTCGATCGGCAGCTTCCCGGCGGCGCGAATCATCGCGTCGAGGTCCTCGCCCTCGAGCAGCTCCATCACGAGGTACGGCACCCCGTCCTCGAGCGTGCCGAAGTCGAGCATCCGCGTGACGTGCTCGCTCTTGAGCTTCGTCGCCGCCTGGGCCTCGCGCAAAAAGCGCTTCTTGCCCACCTCGTTCTTGGCGGCGGCCTCCAGCATGAACTTGATCGCGACCCGCTGCTCGAGGTCGGTGTGCTCGGCGGCGACGACGGCCCCCATGCCGCCCACGCCGAGCACCCGGTCGACGCGGTATTTCCCGGCGATCACGTCGCCCGCCTTCACCGGAACATCGATTTCGCTCTCACGACTCATCGGCTGCGCGCGTCGCCTATCGCCCTCGGGATTCGGGACGGGAGAGCCTATCGAGGACGCGCCGCGTCGGCAAGCCCTTGTCGCGCCTCCATGAGCGCAAACCCCAGCAAATTCAGCCCCGGCCAGGCCCGCGGGTCCGTCGCGCGTGGATCCGACGCCCCGAGCCCGATCCCCCAGATCGCGTCCCTGGGGCTCGCCTCCACGAGGATCTTCGTCCCGGTCTTCCGGAGCCAATCCCCGAGCGCCGCGTTCTGCCCGAACTTGGCGAGGCTCGCCTCCACCACGATCGTGTACCGAAACTCGCGCCACCGCGCCTCGTCGAAATTGCGCACCTTGCGCCCGAGCGCCTTCGCCTTGCCCGGATCGTCCGTCGCGAGGATCTTCGCGCGTGTCTCCTCGTCCCCGAAGAGCCGCGCCTTCTCGGCCATCATGAAATGTTCGGCGGCGGCATATCGATCGCCGCGGACGACGAACGGCGCGGGATACCATTGGCTCAAACAAAACGCGCCGAGCTCGCCGTCCTTGCCCGGCGTATGGCCCCAGAAGAACAAGAAATCGAGCGGCTCGCCGCGGTCTCGCCGGGCGATCAGGGTGGCGACGTCCATGACGGGATCCTAACCCATCGCAACGCCGGGGAGGAAGTGTCCTCGCCCCTCCGGTGGGTCGGCGCGGGGATCGCCGGTGCGCGGAGGCAACGTCTGGGCTAGGGCTTGAAAAGAGCCACCCGGAGCGCCCCGACACGCCCCGCGCACTTTTTTTCTAAGAAACCACCCGCCCCGCCGTTCTTCGAGCGAACGACACGCTCTTCGCGCCCATGCCGAGCGAACCAACGAGCCACTGGGTCCTCCTCGCGCTCTCGCGTTACGAAGCGCCTTTGCTCCGTTACGCGGCGGCGATCGTGGGATCCGCACAGGCGGCCGACGTGGTGCAGGACACGTTCCTGCGCTTGTGCGACCAGGACCGGGCGGCGGTGGAGCCGCACCTTCGGGCCTGGCTCTTCACCGTCTGCCGCAACCGGGCCCTCGACGTGCGGCGCGACAAACGACACGTCGAGAGCGTGGCGGAGGTGGACGAGGTCATGCGAGACGATCAACCCGGGCCCTCGGAGGCGCTCGAGCGCAGGGACGCGATGCGCCGTGTCCTCGGCGCGCTCGATACCCTGCCGGAGCGACAACGCGAGGCGGTATTACTCAAATTCAGCGGCGACCTGAGCTACCAGGAGATCGCGGAGGTGCTCGGGACGAGCGCCTCGAACGTGGGTTTTCTGTTGCATACGGCCCTGCGCGCGTTGCGCGAGCAAATGGAGAAGAAAGACCACGCGGCCGGGAGGAGGAGTCGATGACGCTCTCGAAAGAGGATCCGCGCCTCGCCTCCTACGTGCTCGGCGAGCTCGACGAGGACAAAAGACGCGCGCTTTCGGCGGAGATCGGGGCCGATCCGGAGATCCGCGCGGAGGTCGAGGCCTTGCAGGCGACGACCGATCTGCTCCGCGACGGGCTCGCGGAGCGGGCGCCCGCGGAGCTCTCGGACGGGCATCGGCGCGTGGTGGAGCGAGCCACGCGCCGGAAGGAAAGACGTATCCTTCGATGGACGCTGCTCGCGGCGGCGGCCGTCGCGGCCGCGGCGATCCCGCTCGGGGTCATGCACTTTCATCGGGAAAGGGAGGAGGCGAGGCTCCAGGCCATGCAGGACATGGCGGCCTTCGAGGCGCGGGAGCACGCGAAGGAGAAGGAGCGCCGAAAGCAAGACGCGAAGGACGCGAAAAACGTGAACGTCGACCCGGTCGAGCGTCGCGAGCGATTGCGGCATCTCCAGGAGGAGCGGGCGCGGAAGGCCGCCGCGGGTGGCTTCAAGGTCCCCGCGCTCCGCAGGTTGACCGCGCGATCGAGGCCGAGGGCCGACGAGAACCCGTTCGTCTACACGACGAGCATCGCTCGCACGACGTTCCCGCTCGACGTGGACACGGTCTCGTATTCGCTCGTCGAGCGGTTCATCGAGGAGGCCGCGCGCCGCCCGCCGAAGGACCTCGTGCGTGTCGACGAGCTCGTCAATGCATTCGCCTACGACGACCCGCTCCCGAGCGGAGACGAGCCGCTCGCCGCGCGCGCCGAGGTCGACCGGGCGCCGTGGGCGCCTTCGCACAGGCTCGTGCGCCTCGCGTTGAAGACAGCGCCGATCGATCCGGCGAGCCGCCCCCGGGCGAACCTGGTCTTCGTGATCGACGATTCGCCGGCCTTCGTGAATCACCCGGACAAACTTTCATTGCTCCAGGCCGCCCTGCGCAGGCTGGCCTCGCGGCTCGACGCGCAGGATCGGCTGACGATCCTCGCGCACAGAGGCGCCTCGCAGGAGCCTTGGCTGCCGCCGACGCCGGGCGACGACAAAAGCCGGATCCTCGACGCCATCGACAAGTTCAAGCCGAGCGACGCCGCCCCCTCCGGCGATTTCATCCAGCGAGCCCTCGCGCAGGCACAGGCGCATTTCGTCGACGGCGTGAACCGGGTCTTCCTGGCGACGGACGACCATTTCACGGCCGATCCGGCGGAGAGCGGGCTCGCGGCCACGGTCCGGGAGAAGGCGAAGGCAGGCATCACCCTGACGACGCTCGGCTTCGGCCCGATGGATGGACCGGCCGGACAAACCCTGAAGCGCCTGGCCGAGGAGGGAAAGGGAGGCTTCGCAGCGATCACGGGGCCGGACGACGCGCGCAAGCTGGTCGAGGAGGCGCTGGGGACACGCGCGCCGCTCGCGAGGGACGTGCGGGTCGAGGTCGATTTCGATCCGGTATGGGTGCGATCGTTCCGGCTGATCGGCAACGAGGATCGGACTGGCCCGGAGCGCGAGTTTCTGGATGCGTGGAAAGGCCCGGTCGACCTCTACGCCGGGCAGGCGGTGACGGCGCTCTACGAGCTCGAACCCAGGCCCGACACCTCGGGCGGCTCGGAGGCGCCACGCACGCCGTATCTGTTGACGCTGCGGGTCCGGTACAAGGATGCGTCGGGACAAACGAGCCGCGAGGTCGAGGTGCCGCTGCTCGACGAGGGGTATCGGGAGACGAGCGCGGATTTCGGGTTCGCGGCGTCGGTGGCGGCGTTCGGGTTGATCCTGCGAGATTCGCCGTTCAAGGGGGACGTGACGCTCGCGGACGTGAGGGCGATGGCCAGGAAAAACCTCGGCGCGGACCCCGGCGGGCAGCGGGCCCGCTTCGTGGACCTGCTCGAGCTCCTGGAGCTCAGCCCCGGGACATCGCCCCGCCCGGCGAGCTCCGCGCCACGAAGGGGGTGCGCCCCGGGGGATCCGCTCTGCAGTGAGCTCTGAGGATCAGCCCGCCTGGGGCTCGGGCTCGGGCTCGGGCTCCGGGGCGGGCGCAGGCGCAGGCGCGGCCGCTCGCGCCGCCGCTTCCTCCATCGCGCGCACCGCCGCGGCGTCCTCCTCGGCGAGGATCCGATCACTCTCGCCGAGCGCGGCCTCGTGCGCCGCGATGACGCGGTTCACCCGGCTCCGCGCGAGGGTGAGGAACAGGATCCCGAAGAGGCCCCACGCGGCCGAGGCGATCACCGAGGCCACGATGAGCAGCTCCTCGCCCGTCTTGCCGATCGCGTCGATCGCGACGAAGACGTAAAGCGGCGACGGCGCCGCCACGATGAGCGCGCCGCGCCCGGACGGCGACGCGAAGATGCCCGCGATCGCCGCCACGACCCACGGCCCCACGGCGACCAGGAAATGCACCGCGAGCAAGAGCACCCGCGAGAGCAGCGGCGTGCTCGACCGCGCCCGCAAGAACGCGCCGAACCCCACGGAGAACAGGTAAAACGCGGCCGCGTAGAGCCCGACGAGGAGGATGTCCCCGAGGTCGCCCCCGTGACTCGCCCGGACCACCGACTGGACGATGATCCCCGCCCCGATCACCAGGCCGAGCGCCGCCCCGCCCACGCCGAGCTGCATCATCGACGTGCCGAGGATGCCCGGCCCGAGCAAGCGCTTGAAGCGGCGCACGCCCTGCCTGTCCCAGTGCAAGCGCACGCGCCGCGAGGGCCCGAGCGAGTCGCCGAGGAAGAGGTAGACCGAGAACATCAAGAACACGAGCAACGCGCAGATGCCGGCGACCGCGATCTCGTCGACGTCGCGCGGATCCACCGCCGCCATGGGCGCGCCGGCGCAGATCGCGGAGACCGGCGCGGCCACGAGGAACCAGCGCTTCAGGCCCGTCGAGCGATCGTCGGTGACGCTCGTGAGGTTGGCGATCGTGACCTCGTAGAGGAACCACGCAGGGATCGCCGTCGCCACGATCGGCAGGACGATCAGGCAGAGGACGTACGTGAGATCGAAGGGCGCGCGCGCGTACGCCGTGGGCAACCAGACGGGAGGACCCTCCGGCACGCCGGGCCAGGCGTGATGCGCGGCGACCGAGAGCCCCGCGCCGAACCAGCCGTAGACGTTGAGCGAGGCGATCACCGCGCAGATCAAGGTGACCACGAGCGCGGCGCGCAGGCTGTTCATCTTCGAGCTGACCGCGAGCCCGAAGGCGACCGCGAGGCCGGCGATGAGGAACAGGAAGAGGAACGCGACGATCGTCTCCGTCGCCGTGACGCCGCCGAAGAGGAACGGCAGCGCGCCGACGGGCGCCAGCATCACGACGTACATGCTGATCGCCGTGTACGCAGCGAGGAACTTTCCACGCGCGATGACGGCAGGCCGCAGGCCCGTGAGGATCACGGCCTCCCACGTGCGGCCCTCGCGCTCCGAGGCGATCGCGTTCGCCGCGACCGCGGGCCCGACGAACGTGACCACGAAGTACGCGAGCGAGAAGAAGACCTGGAAGAGGACGTAACCCGTGGTCGCGGGGCTCTCGTTGATCGAGACCAGGCCGCCGATCGCGGCGATCGCCAGCGTGGCCAGGATCGAGAGCACGCAGAGGATGATCGGCGTGCGGACGAGGCGCGCGGACTGGCGCAGCTCGCGGATCCAGATCGGGTTCGGATCGTCGAGCAGGCGGCGCAGGCGCGAGGCGGAGCCCGCGGGCGCTTGGGTGCCGGTCTGCGCGCTCATTGGACGTCTCCGCGCGTGACCTCGAGGAAGATCCGCTCGAGCTCGTTTCTCTCCGGCTCCACGCCGACGATGCCGATGTTGCGGTGCACGAGGTGGGTCACCATCTCCGCGATCTTCGTCTCCGTGCCCGTGTAGCCCACGTGCACGACGCCGCCCATGACCGTGACCTCGACGATCCCGGGCCCGCCGCGCAGGAAATACGCGGCCGCCTCGGGGTTGCCGAGCACGCGTAGCTTCACCCGACGCACGCTCGGCGCCTGCGGGAGCGGCGCGGGCGCGGCCGTCGGGAGCGGCCCCGGAGGCGCGACGAGAGGCACGCCCGCCGGCGGCATGGGCACGGGCGCGCTGGGATCGGGCGCGGCGGCTTGCGCGGCCTGCGCGGGCACGAGCGCGCGTACGCCCGGCGGCACGTAACGCGGCGGCGGCGCATGTCCGTGCGCCTCGGCCGCGCGGACCGCCTCGAGCCGCGCCGAGATCTCGTGGATCGGCCCGGCGACGACGAGACGGCCGCGCTCGAGGATGCCGATCGAGGTGCAGACGTCGGCGAGCTCCGTGAGGATGTGCGACGAGAGGAAGATCGTCTTGCCGAGGCCGCGCAGCTCCAGCAGGAGATCGCGGATCTCGATGCGAGCGCGGGGATCGAGATCACTCGCCGGCTCGTCGAGGATGAGGACCTTCGGATCGTGCAGGAGGATGCGCGCGAGCTGCAGCCTCTGCTTCATGCCCTTCGACATCTCGGCGACGAGGCGGTCCTGCAGCTTGCCGAGGTCCGTCAGCTCGAGGACCGCGTCGACGACGCTGATCGAGGGCACGCGGAACGAGTCCGCGAAGAACTCGAGGTACTCGCGCACCGTGATGCGATCGTAGACGCCCGCGTGATCCGGCATGTAGCCGATCACCTTGCGTACGGCCTCGGGGTCGAGCGTGACGTCGATCCCGTCGACCTCCACGCGCCCGGCCATCGGCTCGAGCAGCGTGGCCATCACGCGGATCGTCGTGGTCTTGCCGGCGCCGTTCGGGCCGATGAAGCCGAAGATCTCGCCCGCGCCGACGTCGAAGGTCACGTCACGCAGGACGTCGCGGTTCGCGTAGCGATGCCAGAGGTGGCGCACGCGGATCGTGGGCGGTGCCGCGGCGACGACGGCAGGCGGCTCGACCGCGGTCGCGGGGGATCGCTCTTCCCAGGTCTCGGGCGTCGCGCTCTGCTCGCTCACGGCCGACCTCCGTATCCGACGATCCGCACGAGCAGCCGATCACGCTCGAGCTTCAGGCCCGCGTCCGAGGTCTTGCCTTCGCCGCCGTCGAGCTGACCGAGCAGCACCGGCACGTCCTCGGGGAACCAGTCCACGAGCCCGCCCGCACTGTCCTCCACGGCCCACCACGCCTCGCCGAGCCCGGGCGCGTCGGGCTCGAGCAGCGTGCGCAGGTGGGTCGAGCCGAGCGGGTGCAGATCCAGCGATCCGGCGCGACGCGTGCCGCTGACCTGCCGGAGCCACCCGGCCCCCTGCGTCGAGGTCTTCCAGTCCTTGCCCGCGCTCGCGAGCACCTTCTCGCCGTCCTTGATCATCGGGAAGTACCGCGGCGTGACGCCCGGCAAGACGAGCAACGCGGCCCGCAGATCGCGGCCGCTGCGGTTCGTCACGGCCGTGTCCTGCTCGCCCTCGTGCACGATGGAGATCCCCTCGCCCACGTCGGCGAACCCGTCCTCGCGCACGACCACGGTTTGCCAGGGCAAGAGCGCGAGATCGACGAGCCGCGCGCCGTCGCGATCGACGAGCATGTGATCGTCGATCGTCGCCGGCGAGGCCACGACCGCGGTCGTGACCACGCTCGTCCCGTCACTCGTGCGGACCGTGAGGTCCTTCGATCGAGGCGTGAAGAAGCCGCGCCACCGCCGCGCCGTGCCCTTCGTCATCCCCGCGCCCGCCTCGACGAGCGTGAGGTGACGCGACCTGCCCGAGAGGCCCTTCGCGACGAGGCCGATGAGCACCACGGCGAGGAACGCGGCCGCCGAGAGGATCGGCAGCCAGACGAGCGCGCGCAGGGGTTTGCCCTTGTTCGCGTTCATCGTGAAGTTCATCGGCCCGGCGAGGACCGCGTAGACGATCAGCAAGAGCGCCGCGACCGCGATGGCCCAGCGCGAGCCCTCGTTCGGATCGAGCTCCTGGCGCACACGATCGAGGTCCACCGTGCCGGGCGAGCCGCCCTGGCGGTAGACGACGCTGCTCTTCCGATCGAAGGCCCTGCGCGTCAGATCGAGCACGCGCCCCTGCACCCACGGGTCGTCCACGGTGGGCTTGCGCGTGGGATCGAAGGCGAGCAGGTGGACCTCGCCGAGGCCATACGTCGCGGAGGCCCCGTAACGGCTGCCGCGCAGGTTGCCGCCCGAGAAGCCGGCGAGCGCCTTGCCGATCTCCTCGCTCGGCGCCTCGGCGAACGGGATCTCCTTCGTCGCGTTCGAGGGCGCCGCGGGGAGGACGAGCTCCTTCAGCGTCTCGGAGTGCGGCGAGGTCTGCGTGATCTCGCCGCCCGCGAAGGCGGCGAGCACGGGGCTCCTGAGATCCTCGGGCCGCGCGAGCGCGACGGCGAGCGTGCCGCCCGCGAGCACGTACCCGCTGAGCGCCTCGAGCTCGGCCGCGCCGATCTTCACGAGCACGTCCGAGCGCAGCAGCACCGCCGACGCAGGCGCGTAGAGCGCGGCGCGATCGGGCAGGATCGGATCTCCCGTCGCCGGATCGAAGCGCGGCGATCCCACCTTGATCTGCGGCCCCGAGCCGTACGTGCCGTAGCCGCCCCACGGCGAGAAGAGCGGCGAGATCGACGCGTCGCCGATCGCGCCCTTCAGCCGCGACGTCTCGCTCACGTCGAGCAGGAAGACCTCCTGCACGTTCGTCACGGCCGTCGTGTGCGTGCCGAGCTCGTTGCCCGCGTCGTCCCGCGCGACGACCTTCGTCTCGCCGTAGACGTTGCCGTGCGTCGGCAGCCGCACGATCACGCTCGTCCCCGCGCCGACGACGAAGGGCGCCGTCGCGCGGAAGCGCTGCTGGTTCGAGTGCAGCCGCGAGAGCACCTCGACCTCGCCCCGCAAGGGCTTCGCCTCGTTGTTCTGCACCCGCACGAGGAAGCCGCTCCAGCCCGCGGGCGTCGGCGAGGTCGACCCGAGCAGCGGCGAGACCTCGAGGGCCACGCTGCGCCCCGGCGCGGCGGTGGGGCCGGACGGAGCGGGCAGCGGCTCGATGGAGGTCGCGGCCGTGTTCGGCGCGGGCTCGGCGAGCGCTCGCAGCGAAACGAGCGCGAGGATCGGGACCAGCGAGAGCGCGCGGAGCCTCATCGACGGATCGCCTGCTCCACGTTCTCCGGGCGAGCGGGCACGCTCTCCACGAGCGCGTCGACCACCTGATCGGTCGAGACCCCGTCGGCCTCGCCCTCGAACGATCGGATCAGGCGGTGGCGCAACACGGGCTTGGCGACGCGCTGCACGTCGCCGAACGAGACGTGCGCGCGGCCCTCGAGCACGCTCACGGCCTTCGCCGCGAGCACGAGCGACTGCGCGCCGCGCACGCCCGCGCCGTAGCGGATCGCGCGCCGCACGAGGTCGGGCGCGCCTTGTGTCGTCGGATCACTCGCGCGCACGAGGCGCGAGGCGAAGCGCATGATCGGCTCGGCCACGGCGACGTCGCGGCACGCCGAGCGGATGGCGAGCACCTCGTCGCGATCGAGCACCTTCGGCGGCGCGTCCTTCGGTTGCCCCGTCGTCCGCGCGAGGATCTCGGTCATCTCGTCCTCGGTCGGGCTCGGCACCATCACCTTGAGCAGGAACCGATCGAGCTGCGCCTCGGGCAGCGGGTACGTCCCTTCCATCTCGATCGGGTTCTCCGTGGCGAGCACGAAAAACGGCTCTTCCATCGCGTGCCGCACGCCGCCGATCGTGCACGCGTGCTCCTGCATCGCCTCGAGCAACGAACTCTGCGTCTTCGGCGTCGCGCGGTTGATCTCGTCCGCGAGCACGACCTGGCCGAAGATCGGCCCTTTGTGCAGGGCGAAGTGCCTCGAACCGTCGGCCGAGGTCACGAGGATGTTCGTGCCCGTCACGTCGCTCGGCATGAGGTCGGGCGTGAACTGGATGCGCGAGAATTTCAGGTCGAGGCAGCTCGCGATCGTGCGCACGAGCAGCGTCTTGCCGAGCCCCGGCGCGCCCTCGAGCAGCACGTGCCCGCCGGCCACGAGCCCCCAGAGCGCCTGCTCCACGACCTCGCCCTGGCCCACGATCACCTGCCCGATCGCGTCCTTGAGGCGCGCGCTCGCCTCGCGGGCTCGCTCGAGCCTCTTCTGAAAGTCGCCCGTCGTCGTCATGCCGAGGCGCAGCGTAGCCGCGGATGGGCGTTACTTGGGCTGGAAATAGCGCCCGACCTGCTCGCGGTACTCTTCCGGCACGTCGCTGCGCTCGATCGCCCCGAGCTCGCCCGCCGCCGCCTGCCCGAGCGCGCCCGTCCCCTGGATGTTCGCCGATTCACCCGCGCGCCCCGTCGTCCGTCCCATGACGAGCCCCGGCATCGGCTTTCCCTTGTTGATCGGCCCCGTCGCGCGCGCCTTCACGCCCGGTCCATCCACCACGCCCGTCTGCCCCTTGTGATCGCCTGGCCCGCCGCCCTCGCTGTGGCCGGCGAACGGCTGCCCCTGGTCCTTGCCGCCCGATCCCGGCCCGCCGTTACCGTTCTTGCCGCCCGGCTTGTTCCCTGACCCGGGCTTGTTCCCCGGCCCGCCCTGTCCGGGCATCGGCACCGGCATCGGCGCGCCGCCGAGCTGCCCTTCGGCCTCGCCGAGGCCCTTCTGCGCGTCCTCGAGCCGCTTCTGCCGCTCGCCTTCCTCGCTGCCCTCGGGCTCGGGCTCGGCCATCTTCTTGAGCTCCTCCGCGAGCCGCTTCTGGCCCTCCTCGGAGCCGAGCTCTTCGGCGAGCTCCTCGAGCTGCTCCTTGCTCGGCCCCTCGCCCGGCGCCTCCTCGCCGCTCATCTGCGCGGCGCGCTTCTTCATGTTCTCGGCGAGCCGCTTGCGCTCCTCGGGCGTGAGCTTCCCCAGCGCCTCCTCGAGCTTCTCCGCGAGCTTCTGCTGCTCCTTCGAGCCGCCCTTGCCGCTGCCCGGATCCTTCAGCGCTTCCTTCGCGTCCTCGGACAGACCTTCGCCGATCGCCTCGCCGAGCTCCTTCAGCTTCTCGTTCTTCTTGGCCATCTCCTCGAGGCGCTTCTTCTGCTCCTCGAGCGCCTTGGCCACGTCCGGCGCGTTCTGCTTGCGCGCGGCCTCGGCCGCCTCTTCGAGCGTCTTCTTCGCGCGCTCGCGGTCCTGCTTCTCGAGCTTGTTCGCGAGGTCCTCCATCGCGTCGTCGAACGACACGAGGTCCCTGTCGCCGAGCGCCTTGGCCGCGTCCGAGAGGTCCGGGTTCTCCGCGAGCTTGCCGAGCGCGCTCTCCAGGCCCTGCCGCTGCTCGCCGTCGCCGAGCGACAGGCGCTCGGCCGTGATCGCGTCCTTGAGCTTGCCGATCTGGGCCTGCGCCTCGCGCTTCTCCATGCCCTCGCGGAGCTTCTGGCGCAGCTTCTTCGCGTCCTCGGCGATCTTGTCGAGCCGCTTGCGTTGCGCGTCGTCGCGCGCGTTCGTGTTCGCGAGGTCGATGATCTTGTCGAGCCCCTTGATGTCCGCGAGCTTGACCTGCTCGACCCCGGGCGGCGCCGGCGGCGGGGGCGGGAGCGCGGGCAAAGGCAGCAGGCTCATGTACCCGATCGCCGCGAGCCCGAGCGGGATCGCGAGGTGATGGATCCGGACGAACCGCGGGCGCGCGTCCTTCGGGCTCGCCTTTTCGAGCACCGTCTGCGCCTGCGACAGCACCACGGCCCGCGCCGGATCGTCCCGCTCGTCCTCGCGGTCGAGCTCGATCGCCGTGGCGATCGACTCCTTGCCGCCGAGGCGCCCGTCCAGGAAGAGCGCGACCTCCTCGTCCCGCCAGCGCTTGCGCCGCGCCACGATCGCGCCTGCTGCCGCGCCGAGCGCGCCGCCCGCGGCCATCCACGGCCGCAGCGCGCCGTGCCGCGTCTGCCACGCCGCCGCCGCCGCGCCCGCGCCGAGCACGAGCCCGATCGCGGCGCCCGAGAGCATCCGTTCGAAAGCGAGGCGCCGCCGCACGCGACCGGCGAAGCTCTGGAACGCGTCGCGGAAGGGGCGATCCTCGGGGGAAGGCGGGCGCTTGCTCATGGCAGCCTCTTTTTACCTTTTGCCCGCCGCGGGCGCTACTTGCCTCCGCCGGCGAGTATCACCCGCGACTCCTCTCGGGCCTCCACGTCGGCGCGCCGGAACGGCAGCGGCGCGTACGTCACGCTCGTCCACGCCGCGTCCTGGTCGTCGTAATGCGGGCTGTCCGGCTCGGCGCTGTTGCCCCGCCCGAAGTTCACCGTGGCCTCGGGCGTCCCGTCCGCCGCGAAGCCCACGACCATGCGGTAGAGCGACATCTCCGTCGACTCGAAGTACGCGGCCGGCTCGTTACCGTCGAAGAACCGCGTCGGCGCGACGTTGATCGTGTCCGACGCGCCGCCCACGGCCATCGGCTCCGTGTCCCACGCGCTCCCCGGCAGGTCCGACTGGAAGAGCGCGCCTTGCACGTCGCCGAGCTCGAAGTCCGCGTCGATCGAGCCGAAGCGCGTCGTGATCCACGCGGACGCCTCGTCGAGCGCCGCGAGCAGCAGCACGCGCGCCCCGTCCGGCGCGAAGTACGAGGCGTCGGCGAACCGGTTCGTGAGCACGTTGTGCAGCATGCCCAGGAAAAACGGCGGTGAGGCCTCGTGGATCGCGCCGAAGAGCGCCGACGTCATCGGCTTCTCGAACACGCGCCGCGCCGCGAACCAGACGAGCGCGTTGAACATCACGGGCTCGCCGCGATCCGCCCGCATCTCTCGATCCCACGCCGAGAGCTTCGCCGCGTACGCCACGAGATCCGCCCGACCCTTGTACGCGGCGAGCGCCGGATCCGCCTCCACGTTCGCGAGCGCCTCTTCCAGGAGCGGCACGATCGTATCGGCGAGTGGGCTCCGCACGTCGCGTTGCAGCTCCTCCATCGCCGCGCGATCGACCTTCGCGCCCGACGCGACGAGCTCCTCGATCGCCTGCTCGATCCGGTATCCCCGGAAGCCGTTCGCGTAGAACGCGCCGTAATAATAGGGGTCGTTCTCCACCACGCCGTCCTGCGTGAAGCCGAACGGATCCGTGTTCGCCGTGAAGAGAAAGCCCTCGGGAGGATCCCGCCGCTTCGGCATCCTGTCCGCCGGCAGATCCCCGCGCGTCCAGTAACTCGCGGGATCCTCGGGGTCCGTGATCGATCGCCACGGCATCGGGCGCGCGCTCGGGTCGCCGCGATCGGGGACCCGCGCGTGGACGAACATGTCGATCTCCTTCGCGTCGGCCGCCACGAAGTTCGCCGCGCCGACCTCCAGGATCGAGGCCGCCTCCTCGAACGCGTCGATGTCCTTCGCCCGGTCGATCTCGAGGTACGCGACCGCCTCCATCGAGGGCGCAAAGCCCGTCCAGTTGAAGAGCAGCCGCCCGTCGGCGAGCAGCGGGCGCGGGATGGGTAACATCTCGTCCGGCAGGATCACGCCGTACCCCGGCACCTCCGCGATCTCGACCGTCACCTCGTCCACGAACGTCCCCGCCTTCGCGCCCGGCGCGATCACCCGGAACACCTCGTCGCGCTTGACGAGCGGCACCGTCTCGCCGCCGACCGAGACGCTCTCGTACGCGGCGTCGGGCGCGACGTCCCACAGATCCATCACGTCCGCGAAGTTCGTCGTCGCCGTCCATCCGATGTGCGCGTTGTGCCCGAGCTGCACCGTCGGCGTGCCGACGAACGAGAAGCCCACGACGTCGAGCGTGCCGCCGGCCTCGGCGCTGTTCATGTGCACGGCCCAGAAGCGCGAGGGGCTCGTCAGTGATTGATGCGGATCCCCGCACACGTAGGGCCTGCCGCTCTCGGTGTGTTTGCCCGCGAGCGCCCAGTTGTTCGAGGCCGTCTCGCGCATGATCGGCTCGTAGTCGCGCGGGAACGCCGCGGCGTCGGCCTTCGGCGGGCCGGGCGGGCCGAACGGGCCCGGCGCAGGCGCCGCGTTGCCCCCGGCTCCCGCCGGCGCGCCCGGGAACACGTCGAACGCGGGCATGAGCACCGGCAATCGCTCTGCCGTCTCGGGCGCCATCCGCGCGACGGCCGTGGCCAGGATGTCGCGATCGAGGCTGTTCGACATGCCGAACGAGAGCAGCTTGCCCACCGCGAACGCCTCGTGCGACGCCCAGGGCTCCGGCAAAAAATCGAGCTCCGATTCGCGCATGCCGAACGGCCGCGGCGCCGCGCCGCTCCGCACCTCCTCGATTCGAAGGTTCACGCCCGCGGTCCACGCGTCGAAGAGCGCCGCCTCCTCGGGACGCTCGGCCCGCACCCGCGCCTCGTCGGCCTCGCCGAGCTTCGTGAAGTTCATCGTCCGGGCCATCACGTCGTCGTCGAGCACCTTCACGCCCACGAGCTCCGCGCGTGTCCCCGCTGCCCTCCGGCGCATGAGCTCCATGTGAAAGAGCCGATCCCGCGCCATCGCGTATCCCGCCCCGAAAAACGCGTCCGCGTCGGACCTCGCGTAGACGTGGGTGATGCCGAGCTCGTCCACGACGAGCTCGACGTCGGCGAGCGGCGCCGGTGGTCCGGCGGGCGCCTTCGTCGCGTCCGGCTCGGTGCAACCGGCGAGGATCGAGCCAATCCCAAGGGCCAAAACACAGGTGCGTGGGGCGAGGCGAAGCATGTTTCCAGCCTACACCCGCACGGCCACGGCAGGGCCGGTGCGTCCGCGCATTCCGCTCCCACCGGTTTTCTGCGCGCGCAATCGCGCGCTCTCCCTCACCGGGCCGGGCGTGGCCCGTGGTAGGCTCGGCGCGCCCGCGTCGCGGAGCGCTCGACTTCCATGGAGACGACCCTCGGCTTTCCCCCTCCTCCGGACGCGCACGTCGAGCACGGCGTGGCGCTCCTCGGCCCGAGCGAGTTCGAAGCTTCCGCGCTCG
Organism: Polyangium spumosum; assembly: GCF_009649845.1. NCBI lineage: Bacteria > Pseudomonadati > Myxococcota > Polyangiales > Polyangiaceae > Polyangium > Polyangium spumosum. The sequence continues at coordinate 171,825 of NZ_WJIE01000009.1, read as the reverse complement.
CCGCGGGCCGCCCCTTCCAGGAAACGCTCCCCTTCGGCGGGCGCGCCGAGATCCTCGCGGCGCTCGTCGACTTCGCCAGCGCGCGCAGCCCCGCGCGTGTCGCCGTGCTGGAAGGCCGCGCGGGCACGGGCAAGACGAGCCTGCTCTGCGCGCTCGCCGACGCGCTCGCCGCGCAGCGTATCGGCACGATGCTCCGCTTCGCGACCGACGTCACCGTCGGGACCGCGCCGCCGACCACGCGCCTGCCGCCCGGCCCTTGCCTGCTCGTGATCGACGACGCGGGCCGCAAGGCCGCGCCCGCGACGCTGCTCTCCATGGCCCTCGAGCGCCGCGACGTGCGCTTCGTCTTCACCACGCGCCCCGCGGGCCAGCCGCGCCTCTCGGCGCTCTTCGCGCAGGTCGGGCTCTCGACGGACGCCGTGCGTGTCCTGCCCGCGCTCGGCGCGCTCTCGCCGACCGAGGCCGAGGCCACCGCGCGGCACGTGCTCGGCGACGACGCGCGTGAACACGCCACGAGGCTCGCCGAGCTCGCCGAGGGGCATCCGTTCGTGATCACGCTCGCGGGCCAGCTCGTGCGGGAAGGGGCCATCCATCCGGTGGCGCTCGGCAAGGGCGAGCTCGCCGCGTGCGCGCTCGATCGGGGCCACGAGCTGCTCCTGCTCCGCTCCGCCGCCGCGGGCGACCCGAAGCTGCTCGCGGGCGTGCTCGCGCTCGTCGCGATCCTCGCGCCGGTGCGCACCTCGGACGAGCGCTTCCTCCAGGGCGCGGGGGATCTGCTCGGCTGTCGCCGCCGCGACCTCGTCTCGGCCCTCCGCGCACTCGAGGCCGCGGGCGTCGTCGAGCGTGGCCCGCACGGCGCGCGGATCGTGCCCGGCTCCCTCTCGGATCACGCGCTCCACCGCGCCCTCGTTGGCCCCTCGGGCCCGCTCACGGGCTCGCTCGAAGAACGCGCGCGGGCCCTCGAGTCACGCTTCGGCGCGCACGCCGTCGTCCCGCTCCTCCGCAACGTCGGCGAGCTCGACGGACCCTCCTTGCCCGACGGCGCCGCCGCCGAGATCGTCGCCGCCCTCTTCCGCCACGTCCGCGGCGCCGTCGAGGCCGCCTCGTCGGCCGACCGATGCCGCCTCCTCGGCGGCCTGCGTGAGCTCTCCTCGGATCACCCGGCCGCGATGCTCGACCTCGCCGCGGCGGTCCTCCGCTCCCCTGCGCAGAGCGAGTCCACCCGCGGCGCGGGCGCCCTCTTCTCGGCGGCCTCCGTGCTCTACGAGCTGCCCGCGATCCTGCGCCGCGTGGGCCTGCACCTCGCGCACCTGCCTCGCGCCGCCGACCTGCTCTGGGAGCTCGGCCGCGACGACCTCCGCCTCCAGAGCCCGCACCCCGACCACCCGATGCGTGTCCTGCGCGAGCTCGCCTCGCGCGCCTCGGCCCGCCCCCTCGGCGTGCACGAGGCCCTGCTCGACGCCGTGGATCGCTGGCTCGCCGCGGACGACGCCCACGAGCACAAGCACTCGCCGCTCGACGTGCTCGACACCTTCCTCGCCGACGGCGCCGTCGACGCCGGCCCCACGGACGAGCGCCGCCGCGCCTTGCGCAAGCAGGCCCTCGCCACGCTCGCGCGTTGTGCCAAATCCTCGGTCCGGCGCGCCGCTCTCTCCGGCGTCAGCGGCCTCGAGCGCGTGCTCGCCGACGGCTCCGGCCTCTCGCTCGGCGACCAGATGGAGCCTGGGTGGCGCGACGAGGAGCGCCTCGGGATCCTCACGATGCTGAGCGCCGCGGCCGAGGGCTCGACCGACGCGCTCGTGCACTTCGCCGTCGCCGACGCGCTCCGCCGCGCGGCCCGGCGCGCGAGCTCCGCCGAGGTCCGCGCCGCCGCCGAGGCCGCCGCGGGCGCCGTGCCCACCTCGACCGAGCGCAGGCTCTACGAGGCCCTCACGCAACGCTCGCCCGCGCAGCGTGGCCTCATCGACCTGCCGCCGAGCGAGATCCCTGGCTCGGGTGAGGTCGAGCGTGGCGGCGCCGAGCGCCGCTCGGCCGACACGTGTCGCGCCGTCGTCGACGAGATGCTCGCCTGTGGCCGCCCGCCTGCGGAGACGGCCGCGTGGCTCGGCGCGGCGCTCGAGGCCCTCGCGCTCGCGGGCAAGAGCGGCTCGCCGCGCCTGCTCCTGCACGTCCTCTCCCGCATGCACCCCGCCTCCGCGGCGGCGATCTGCGAGGCCGTCATGGCCGCGCCCGACAGCCCGCTCGGCCCGCACGTCGCCTCCTTGCTGCATGCGCTCCGCGAGGCCTCGCCCGATCGCGCCGAGGCCCTCGTCGCGCGGATCGTCGCGGGCGAGGACCCCACGCTCTGCGCCTCGCTCGCGCAGGTCTTCCATCGCTGGGTCGAAAAGCCCCTGCCCGGCGATCGCGAGGCGCTCCGGCACCTGCTCGGCCATCGGGACGGCTTCGTCCGCCGCGCCGCGCTCGGCGCGCTTCGCACCCTCGCGCGGTCCTCCCCGCGTGACGCGGTCGACCTCGCCGTCGGCGTGGATCTCTCCGAGGGCCCCGAGGTCGCCGAGGCCCTCTTCGGCGCCCTCGACGCGGGTGGCCTCTTCACCGAGGGGGCCCTCTCCGAGGAGGAGATCATCCTCTTCCTCACGCGCCTCGGCGCGGCGCGGAGCCTCGACGGCCACTCCACGATGCGCTTCCTCCACCACGCGGGCAAGCGCCTGCCCGAGGACGTCACGGGCCTCTTCATCGAGCGCATCGCGCGCGCCGCGTCGGGCATCGTCGCCGTCGCCGAGGAGTACGAGCCTCTCCCGCCCGAGGGCCTCTCGACGATCCTCTCGGGCCTCTCGCGCTCCCCCGAATGGCTCCCGCTCCTGCGCCGCGTCCGCCACCTCGCGCGGGCCCGCGTCGGCTGGGTCCGCTTCCATGCCGCGCGCCTCTTCCACGACGCCTCGCGCTCCTTTGCGTTGCCGACGATCGAGGTCCTCAGCGAGTGGGTGCAGGAGGGCGGCGAGGCCGAGCTCGACGCGGTCTCCGCGCTGCTCGAAGAGGCGCCGCCGACCTTCCTCTTCGCGCACCTCGAGCTCGTGGCGACGCTGCTCCGGCGGGCGCACGCGGCGGGCGAGGCCTCTTTCGAGCGTGTCCGCAGCGCGCTCTTCTCGGTGGTGACGGGCCAGGCGCGGCCTCGATCGGGCATCCGCTCGGACCGCAGCGAGGCGCTCCTGCGCTCGCAGGCCCGCGAGGCGGCCTCTCGATTGGCGCCGAGATCGCCCGAGCAAAAATTCTTCGAATCGGTCGCCAAGCACGCCGAGGCGCGGATCGCCGAGGAAGACGCGGGCCAGGACGACGAGCTCTTCGACCTCTGACATGCGCCCCCTGCCCATTTTCCTCGCCGCACTCCTCCTCCCCGCGATCGCCTCGGCCGAGCCTCCGCCCGCGGCGCCTTCGCCTCCGCCGTCGCCTCCTTTCTGGACGGGCCCTCGTGTCGCGGGCTCGCTCGTGATCGGCGCCGGGGTCGGCGCCATCGTCGCGGGGGCCATTTACGCGGCGCGCTCGGACGAGGCGACCGCTGCATTGAAGCAGCATTGCCTCACGTCGGATCCGGACAAGTGCGACGCCGAGGGCTACCGCCTGCGCGAGCAAGCGACGGCGGACGGGCGTACGGCGACGACGTCGCTCGGCGTCGGCGCGGCGGGGGTGTTTCTTGGATTGGCGCTCGCGTGGATCAACCCGGAGCTGCACCCGGCCGCGGCGCCGGTGAAGGTGACCGTGGCGCCGGTCGTGAGTGCGCAGACGCAGGGGATCGTGGTGGTGGGGCGGTTCTGATCGGTCGGCGTGGGCCCGAGCGGGTCCCGCCGTCGTGATTGCAGACGACGCCGTCGTGGTTGCAGACGACGCCGTCGTGGTTGCAGACGACGCCGTCGTGATTGCAAACGACGCCGGTCTGACGGCACACGATGCCGTCGTGATTGCAGACGATGCCGGCGTGATTGCAGACGATGCCGTCGTGGTTGCAGACGACGCCGGTGTGAAGGCACACGATGCCGGCGTGATTGCAGACGACGACGTCGTGGTTGCAGACGATGAGGGTGTGACGGCACACGATGCCGGCGTGATTGCAGACGACGACGTCGTGGTTGCAGACGATGAGGGTGTGACGGCACACGATGCCGGCGTGATTGCAGACGACGACGACGACGTCGTGGTGCCCCCGCGCCCCGCGCCCCGCGCCCCGCCCACCCGGTTGGTGGTCCCAGCCTCCACCCTTGGAGGTCCGCGCCCTCAACCCTCACCCGCCCGGAGAGCTCGCCCTCCACCTCGATCCCCAAGACCCCCAATCCTTCCGGACAGTTAGCCGCGTCCCGCCGAGCTGGCATGGCCGTTGCGATAGGTGAGAGGCGAAGGAAGCTCGCGTCCCCCTCAATGGAGAATGTTCAGATGGCCTCGACGAACCGCTTCGACTCTCGCCTCGCTCTTTTCCTCGCGCCCCTCGCTGCTGCTTCGCTCGCCCTCGTGGGCTGCGCGGCCGACGACATCACGACGCTCGGCGACGAGACCACCATGGAATCCGCGGGCCTCGGCCTCGGCGCGCAGGGGCAGGACGTGAAGGCGGTCTACGAGTACCTTCGCCGGTACGGGTATTACCAGAACGAGGAGCTCGCCGAGCATTTCCCCGGCTGGACCCCCGCCGTCTCGCGCGAGCCGGCCGACCCAGCGCGCTTCGACGAGGCGATCGAGGAGGGCGTGCGCCTCTTCCAGGCCCAGAATGGCCTGGCCGTGACCGGCGTCGTCGACGCCGAGACGCAGAAGGTCATGGAGATGCCCCGCTGCGGTCACCCCGATTATTACGACCCGCCGAGCGTCGTCCCGCGATGGGATCTCGACATCGACCCCTATTCGCACCTCGGAGGGACCTGGTCGTCCACGACCCTGACGTACAAGTTCGCGAATTACACCTCCGACATCAGCGCGTCGACCGTCCGCACGGCGCTCTGGAACGCCATTCGCTCGTGGACCTCCATCTCGAACCTGAACTTCAACGAGGTCACCTCCGGCGAGAACATCTCGTTCGGGTTCTACACGGGCGACCATGGTTGCGGCACCAGCAATACGTTCGACGGCTCGGGCGGCGTGCTCGCCCACGCCTGGTCCCCCGGCGGCGGCCTCGGCGGCGACGTGCATTTCGACGACGCCGAGGGCTGGTCGTCGGCGTACCTGGAGACGGTCGCGCTGCACGAGATCGGGCACGCCCTCGGCCTCGGCCACTCGACGGTCTCGAGCGCGACCATGTACGCCTATTACAGCGGCAACGACACCTCGCTCAATTACGACGATCACGCCGGCATCTGGTCGCGTTACGGCGCGTACACGTCGCCCTCGGGCTGCGGCTGGCTGAACGCCGGCCAGGGATTGGGGGCGGAGCAATCCGTCTGGTCGTGCGACGGCCGCTTCCAGCTCAAGTTCCAGAGCGACGGCAACTTCGTGCTCTACAAGGGCAGCCAGGCGCTCTGGGACTCGAACACGAACGGCGACGGCGGCGACCGCGTGATCATGCAGGAGGACGGCAACCTCGTGATCTACAAGTCCAATGGCAATGCCGTATGGGACACGAACACGAACGGGTCGTCGAATTACTTCGCGAACCTCGCCGTGCAGAACGACGGCAACGTGGTGATCTACCGGTCCGGCGGCGGCGTGGCCTGGGCGAGCGGGACTTGCTGCCACTGAGGCCTTCGAGCGCGCGCCCGGGGCGTGATAACGTCGGCACATGATCGACGTCCGCCTGGTGGGTCCCGAGCACATCGAGGACCTCCTCCTGCCCATCCGCACGGCCTTCGGGATCACCCCCCCACCCGAGCCCCCCGCGCGCGGCCCCATGGCCGAATTCGAGACGCGCTTCGTGGCGTACGAAGACGGCGCGGTCGTCGGCGGCGGCGGCGCGTTGTCGATCACCCTCAGCGTCCCCGGCGGCGGCGAGGTCGCCTGCGCGGGCCTGACCATGGTCGGGGTCATGCCGACGCACCGCCGCCGCGGCGTCCTCTCGGCCATGATGCGCGTGCACCTCGACGAGGCCCGCGCCCGCAAGCAGGCCATCGCCACGTTGTGGACCACCGAAGGCCCCATCTATGGGCGGTATGGTTATGGGCTCGCCTCCCTCGCGGGCGACATCTCCCTCGAGCGATCAGCGGCCTCCTTCGCCGACCGGCGTCCCCTCTCCTGCCGCGCCCGCCTCGTCACCGAGGCCCAGGCGGCCGAGCTCTTCCCGCCCCTCTGGGACAGCGCCCGAAAGCTCCACCCTGGAATGCCCTCCCGCTCCGCCGCGTGGTGGCAGAGGCGGCGCCTCGCCGACCCCGAGGCGGCGCGCGCAGGCAAGGGCCCGCTGCAGCGCGTGTTCGTCGAGCTCGACGGTCGCCCCGAGGCGTATGCGCTCTACCGCGTCGAACACAAATGGGACGGGCACGTCACCGCCGGGACCCTGAACGTCATCGAGGCCGTCGGCCAGAGCCCCGCCGGCACGCGCGCCGTCTGGCGTTACCTCCTCGACATCGACCTCATGCGCCAGGTAACGGCGACGAACCTGCCCGTCGATCACCCTCTCTTCGTCCTGCTCGCCGAGCCACGCTGCCTGCATTTCAGCACGTACGACGCGCTGTGGGTGCGTATCGTGGACGTGCCCGCGGCGCTCGCAGCGCGCACGTACGGGGCGCGGGATTCGATCGTGCTCGAGATCGAGGATACGTTTTGCCCCTGGAACACGGGGCGATTCCGCCTCGACGGCGCGGAGGGCCGCGCGGTACCGACGAACGAATCGCCGGACCTGCGGCTGCCCGCCGAGGCGCTCGGGTCGGCCTATCTCGGTGGGATCTCGTTCACGCAGCTCGCCGACGGGGGGCGCGTCGAGGTGCTCGAAGAGGGCGCGGCGGGGCGGGCCGATCGGCTCTTCCGCTCGACCCGCGCGCCGTGGTGCCCCGAGGCTTTTTGAGGGGAGCGCGTCACTCCGCCTTCGCGGCAGGCGACGCATCGAGGCGCGCGAGGTCCTCCTGCACCTGGGCCATCGACGGCAGGCCGAGGGATTGCGCCAGCGCATGGTCCATGGGGGCAACCTCGGCCGGCGGGAAATAAAGCGTGCTCGCGGGCGTGAGTTTGGCCTGGGTGAACTCGCCGAGCTTCACCCAGTCCATCCGGGGTGCGCAGCCTATGTACATGGGCGCCTCGTAGATGCAGAGGCGGTGCTCGAGGGAGTAGAACTTCGCCAGATACTCGGCCAGCACGGCGATGGCGCTCTGCCGGACGTCGAGGCTCGACAGGACGTGCCCGAACGAGTCGGGCTGCCACAGGATGAGCGAGGCGCTGGTGTCGGGGCGTCGCCGCGTGAGCACGAAATGCGTCGCCTCGTAGCTCTGACAGCCGTACGTCGCGGGATCCACGTTGAGGTCGGCGAACAGGCAGTCCTCGGCCGAGACGCCGGGCAACATGCGGGCCTCGTACCCCTCCTCGCGCAGCTTCCGGATGGCGGCGTGCGCCGGATACGCGAAGACGCCCGGGTGGCCATAAAGCGCGACGCACGTGCGGTTTCCATTTCGCACGGAATCGATCATGCGATTCATCATCTGTCGGTAGGTCAAGTACCGCGGCTTGTTTTTCTCGTACAGATGCTCGAGGGTCTGGGCATCCGGCTTGATCTTCAGGATCGCGTTCTCTGCGACCAGATCCGCGACGAGATAGAGGACCGTGTCCGCCCATTTGATCCAGGCGATGGCCTCCGGGGTGATGTGTCCCACGGTCTGTATGCCCGTCCCCACGACGACGAGCGAGCCTTTGTTCATCGAGCGTCCTCCTCGAAAATGAAAACGCCCGGCTTCGCCCCTGGGTGGAGCGGGCCGGGCACGAGCGGGTCGGAATTCATCAATTCCCCTGCGCTGCACTGCATCGCAGGGTTCGCCGCGTACCCCGGTCTTGACGACCGCGCGCGCACGCTACGCGAATTGCATCGCGTAAGCGTAAATATCGGTCACCGTGCCGACCTTGTGCGCGCGCGCCGCCGCGTCGCCGTCCGCAATGCGGGCGTGAATCGCGGTCTGGTCCGTGCTCTCGAGGGCCTTCTGGTCGTCGGCGCCGAGCCCGGCGGCCTTCATCGTCCCCTGCGGGTCGACGATGTACGCCGCGAGCTTCGCGGGGTCGAGCACCATCTCCGAGAGAAAGTCGTTCAGCAAGCTCGTCTGCATATCACACTCCTGAGTCAAAAACGCGGAGGTCGGCCCGTGAGTGTACCCCACGTGACCTTGCTCGATCGCAGATTACAACCAGGGGACGCTCGGACGCAACTGTGAGCTGCGTCATTTTTCTGCCGACCCTCCCGACTCCGTCCGCCCTGCCGCCCGCCCGCGTTCCCCCTTCTCCCACTCGCTCCGCTTCGTGGTATGGTCGGCGCCCCCCATGAGGAAGACCAGCCTCGACACCGTACTTCGCGTCAAATGCAAACACCGCGTGGGCCAGCTCGCCAGCCTCGCCACCGCCATCGCCGAGGAGGGCGGGCTGCTCGGTGACATCACCACCTTACGCAGCCTGGACAGCGACACGCTGCGCGAGGTCACCGTCGAGACCATGGACGAGGGCCAGCGCGACCGCGTGATCGAGGCCGTCCGCAAGGTCGACGGCGTCGAGATCCTCGACACGATCGACCGCGTCTTCGACCTGCACAAGGGCGGCAAGCTCCACATGACAAGCCGGATCGAGCTCCGGCATCAGCGCGATTTGCGCTACATCTACACGCCCGGCGTGGCCCGCGTCGCGCGGGCGATCGAGCGTGAGCCCGAGCGCGCGCGGCACCTCACGGGGATCGGGAACTCGGTCGGTATCTTCACGAACGGCACGCGCGTGCTCGGCCTCGGCAACGTCGGGCCGCTCGCGTCGCTGCCGGTCATGGAAGGAAAGGCCGTCCTTTACGATAAATTCGTGGGGATCAGCGCCTCGCCGATCCTCGTGGACACGCTGGATCCGAAGGAGTTCGTGGAGACGGTCCTGCGCCTCTCCCTCACCTTCGGCGGCATTCACCTCGAGGACATCCGCATCCCGGATTGTTATCGCATCGAGGAGGAGCTCATCGAGCGGCTCGAGAAGCCCGTCATGCACGACGACCAGCACGGCACGGCCACGGTGGCGCTGGCGGCGGTGCTCAACGCCTGCAAGATGACGGGGGTCTCGCTCGAGAAGGCGCGCGTCGGGCAGATCGGGCTCGGCGCGGCCGGCAGCGCGATCGCCCGGCTGATGATGGCGCACGGGGCGCGGGACGTGCTCGTGACGGACCGGTCGGAGGAGGCCATGAACTGGCTGAAGGGCCTGGGCGCGCACCCGGTCGACCTGCCGACGCTGATGCGCGAGGCCGATATCGTGATCGCGGCGACGGGCAAACCGGGCTTGATCGATCCGAAATGGATCCGGCCGGGCCAGGTCATCTTCCCCCTGTCGAACCCGGACCCCGAGATCGAGCCGACGGACGCGATGGCGGCGGGCGCGGCGTTCTGCAGCGACGGGCGCAGCATCAACAACGCGCTCGCGTTCCCGGGCCTCTTCCGCGGCGCGCTCGCCGTGGAGAGCCGCGCGATCACGCCCGAGATGCGTATCGCCGCGGCGCGCGCGATCGCGTCCTGCGCCGAACAAGGCGAGGTCGTCCCGTCGCCGCTCCTGCCGCACGTGCACGAGGCCGTGTGCGAGGCGGTCGTCGAGGCGGCGCGCGCGCAGGGCCTCGAAGGCACGGCGCGTTTGACGTTGCGCAAGCCCTCCTAAATCCACACGAACGTGCCTGCCGGGGGCGAGGCGTGGTAGGGTCGGGCCATGCGCCGCTTGGCCCTCGCGTTCGTCTTCGCCCTCCTCGCGGGTAGCCCGCGTCCGGCGTCCGCCGAGGAGAACACGCGCCGCTGGTGCGCGGCCGAGCTCCCGTCGCTGCCGAACGAGGTCTGTTATTTCGTCCCGGAAAAACCCGCGCCCGGCCCGCGCACGTTGATCATCCACCTGCACGGCGTCGTCCAGCCCGATACGAATGATCAATGGAACTCGCAGCGCAACGCCGCGCGGGTGGGCGCGACGTACGGCCATACCGTGATGATGCCGCGGGGCAAGCGCGGGATCGGGCCGAAGACGATGGAGTCGTGGTGGGCCTGGCCGACGAGCATGGACGCGCGGAGAGCGCATGAAGACGCCCTCGTCGCCGAATGGACGGCCGCGCGCGCGGAGCTCGAGAAGGCCGCGGGAAAACCCTTCGAGCGCGTGTATGTCTTCGGCTTCTCGAACGGCGCTTATTACGCGACCTCGCTGGCGATGCGAAATCGCCTCGACGCGGCGGGGTATGCGCTCTTCGCGGGTGGCTCGGGCGCCTCGTACCACGAGATGGAGGCCAAGGGGACGAAGCGGCGCGCGCCGATCGTGGTCGCGTGGGGCGCGGGGGATCCCTCGCACGACAAGCAGAAGGCGCTCGCGAAGATGCTGAAGCGAATGCGCTGGCCCCACCTGGAGATCGGTCGCCCCCGCGCCGGACACGTGATGACGGACGAGCAGGTCGAGAAGGCGCTCGCTTTCTTGAACGGCCGCTGACGTTTTCCTTTTACGAAACGCGCCGCGCCGGTGTCTGCTGTGGCATGCGCACCTGCTCCCTCCTCGCGATTCCCCTCTCGATGGGCCTCTTCGCCGTGCTCGCCGCCGCGTGTGGAGGTGGCGGCGGCGCCGGCACGTCGGGGGAGATCCCTCCGGACGCCACCATCCCCGTCCTCGATCCCACGTGCGGCGTGGAGGTGATTGTCTCGCAGACGCCGACCTACGCCGAGGACGTCGCGCCGATCCTGATGAAGAACTGCGCGAATTGCCACGTGGAGGGCGGCATCGCGCCCTTCCCGCTGCTCACGTTCGAGCAGGCGAGCCCGCTCGCGGGCCTCATCGCGGACCGCACCACGGCGCGCGAGATGCCGCCCTTCAACCCGAACAACTGCGGCCATTGCAACAAGTTCCAGGACGCCCGGTGGCTCACCACCAAGGAGATCGCCACGATCTCCGCCTGGGCCGAGGGCGGCGCGCCCCCGGGCGACCTCGCGAAGGCGCCCCCGCCGCCCGAGCCGCCGAAGGGCCTCACGGACACGAACCTCACGATCGACACGGGCGTCACCTACACGCCCGACGGGTCGAAGATCGACGATTATCGTTGCTTCGTGGTCGATCCGGGGATCCCCACGGACAAGTTCCTCACGGCTTACGAGGTCCTCCCGGGGGATCCTCGTGTCGTCCACCACGTGATCGCGTTCGCGCTCGATACGGCCGAGGCCGAGGCGCAGGCCGAAGCGCTCGACGCCGCCGAGCCGGGCCCGGGGTATACGTGTTATGGTGGCTCGGGCGTCTCGGCCTCGCGGTTCGTCGTGGGCTGGGCCCCGGGCGGCGGGCCGACGCGTTACCCCGCGGGCACGGGCTTGAGGCTGCCGGGCGGGCGCAAGATGGTCGTGCAGGTCCATTACAACCTCGCGGGCGGCGCGTTCCCCGACCAGACGCGTATCGCGACCGTCGTCGCCGATTCGGTCGACAAGGAGGCGAGCATCCAGCGCGTCGCGGCGAACGGGATCAACCTGCCGCCGGGGCAGCCGATGACGGCCGTGACGAACGAGGAGACGATCCCGGCGCAGATCCCCGAGGTGACCGTGTGGGGCGTGGCGCCGCACATGCACGGGGCGGGCAAGACGATGTACGTGGAGAACGAGCTCGATGGGCAGAAGCAATGCCTGGTCGAGGTGAGCAACTGGGATTTCCACTGGCAATCGTTCTCGATGTACGAGACGCCCCCGAAGGTGAAGGGCGGCAGCACGACCCGGATCACCTGCGGTTACGACACGACGGGCCGCGACACGGTGACGACCCAGGGCGAAGGGACCGAGGACGAGATGTGTATCGCATTCTTTTACATCACGCTGTGAGGTGCCCGAGGGCCGGCGCTCGTGCTAGCCTCGGCCTGTGGTGAAGGAACGGGGGCGCGAACTCGGGGCGGTCGCCGTCGCGCTCGCCGCGCACGTGCTTTTCCTCGCCGTCGCCCCGAAGAGGCCCACGCCGGAGCTCGAGCTCCTCCCGCCCCGCGTCGAGCCGCCTGCGGATACGACGGTCGATATCGAGACGGAAGGCCCGCCCGGCACGGTGACGCAAGCGCCGGCGCCCGCTCCCGCTGCCGAATCCGCTCCTGCTGCCGCTTCCGCGCCCGCTCCTGCTGCCGCTGCCGCTGCCGCGCCCGCTGCCGCTGCGGCTGCCGCGCCCGAACCGGCGCCCGAACCCGCGCCCGAACCCACCCCCGCGACGCCGAGCCCTCCCGTGGACGAATATGGCGGCGCGCCCCCGCCGTCCCCCGTCGTGGGTGCGCTGCCCGGTTTGTCCACGCCCGTCTGGGCCGTCCCGGGCGTCGTGCCCGGCGCGCCGGCGGCGCGGCCCGCGCCCACCACCATCGAGGCGCCGCGCCCCGTCGAATCCGACGTCGCGAGCCGCGTCCTCTCCGGCACCCTCCACAACAAGGACAAATCCACCGGCATCGACGTCCCCGCGGCCGGCGTGGTCTCCTCCACCCTCGCCGACGCCGTCCGCGGCTCCGCCGTCAAGGACGCCCGCGCCACGTTCGAGGTCAAGCTCGACGGGCAAGGCAAGGTCGAGGGCGTGCGCCTCGTCAGCACCAACGACAGCGACGCGAGCCGCTGGGCCGGCATCGCCGAATCCGTGAAGGGCAAGCTCGCCGCGCGGTCCTTGCAAATGGGCGCGGACAAACAGGGCGTCACCGTCGTCGTGAAGATCGAGTCGAAGGTCCAGTATCCGGCCGGGACCAAGGAGAGGGGCATCATCAAGCCCATCTGCGCGAACGAGATCATCTTGCAGCTCGCCCAGGCGATCGAGGACGGGATGTCGCAAGGCGGCGGCGGCGGCTACACGCGCGGCGTGCGCGACGACAAGGGCAACTTCATCCCCTACAGCGAGCTCGACGACGAGCGCCGCAGCCTCTTCTGCATTCCGATCGGCGTCGCGGCCGTCGGTGACCTCTCGAATTTCGGCGGCGCCCACATGTACAACGTCGTTTATTCGTCGTTCACGGTCAAACGCGCCGGCGAAAAGGCATTACCCGTCGATACGCCCCGCCCGATCGATCGGGCCGCGCCCTGGGTCCCCGCCGCGCCGGGAAAGACGCGGCCTCCGCCTCCCCCGAGGAAAAAGAAGAAAAAGAAGAAGTGATCGATGCCCGCCCTCCGCGGGCGGCGCCTCCCTCCCCGATCACGGTCCGGCGCTTGCACACCCACGCCCCACCGTGGGCGGCCTGTCCACCTGGCAAACCCCGTGCAGCGCGGCGGTCCACCCGAGCGTGCTCGTCGGGCTGCTTTTTGCCATCCTCCTGGCCGTGTCGCTCTGCGTGCTCCTGGCCACGCGCCTGCGCCGGTGCCTCGCCGCGCGCGCGGCCACGGAGCGCGTGGTCTCGACCCTCATGAGCACCCTGCCAGGCGCGGCTTATCGATGCAAAAACGATCACGACTGGACCGTGATATCGGTGAGCGAGGGCATCCGCGAGCTCACCGGCTACCCGCCGGAGGCCTTCGTCGAGACGCGGGAGGTCACCTTCGCTTCGCTCTATCATCCAGACGATCTCGACCGGACCTGGAACGAGGTGCAAACCGCCCTCGAGGCGCGCAGGCCCTTCGAGGTCGACTGGCGCCTGCGGACCCGATCCGGCGAGGAGAAATGGATCTGGGAGCGGGGCGTCGGTGTCTTCGGGCCCAACGGGGAGCTCATCGCGATCGAGGGGTTCTTCATGGACATCACGGCCCGCAAGCGCGCCGAGGAGGCCGAGCGGCACGCCCGAGAGGTCGCCGAGCGCGCGTCCGAGGAGGCGCGCAAGGCAGGCGCGTTGCTCGACGCGTTGTTCACGCGAGCCCCGGTCGGCCTCGCGTTCCTGGACACCGCCCTGCGATACGTGCGAATGAACGAGGCGCTGGCCGCGATGAACGGGCTGCCCGTGGAGGCGCACCTCGGCCGCACGCCCTCGGAGGTCGTGCCGGACGTCGGCGTGGAGCTCGAGCCCGTGCTCAGGCGCGTGCTCACGACAGGAGAGCCCGCCCGCGACATCGAGGCCTCGGGACGAACGGCGGCGACCCCCCCGGAACAGCGGCGTCATTGGCTTGCGAGCTTTTATGCGGTGCGAGCGCGGTCGGGCGAGCTTTATGGCGTCGGCGCCGTGGTCCTCGACATCACCGAGCGCAAACACGCGGAGAGCGCGCGAGACGCGGCGCTCGAGGAGCAACGCGCCGCGGTCCGCGCGCGCGACGACTTCCTGGCCATCGCCTCGCACGAGCTCCGAACGCCGCTCACGAGCCTGAAGCTCCAGCTCGGCAGCCTGCGCGTCGCGCTGCACAAGGCGGCGTCTCCGGACGCGCGGCTCGTCCAGAAGCAGCAGGCCCTCGAGCGCCATACCGAGCGCCTGGAGGCCTTGATCGAGAACCTGCTCGACGTGTCACGCATCACGCTCGGCCGCCTCTCGTTGCGGCGCGAGGAGGTCGATCTCGCGCAGATCGTCCGCGTGGTGCTCGAGCGCCTCGAGCCGGACGCGGCCCGCGTCGGCAGCACGTTTCACTTCACGTGCGAGGGGCCCGTGACGGGCCAGTGGGACGCGCTTCGTGTCGAGCAGGTGGTGACGAACCTGGTCTCGAACGCGCTCAAATACGGCAGGGGCAAGCCCGTCGACGTCGACCTGTCCGCCGACGCTCACACGGCGCGCCTCGTCGTGCGTGATCATGGCATCGGCATCCCCGAGGAGGCGCGCGCCCGGATCTTCAGCAAATTCGAGCGGGCCGTCCCCTCCGAGCATTACGGCGGTCTCGGGCTCGGCCTCTTCATTGCCCACCAGATCGTCATGGCGCACGACGGGGCCATCTGGGTCGAGAGCACGGAGGGCCCCGGCGCGACCTTCGTGGTGCAGTTGCCGCGGCGGGCCCCTTGAGCCGGTCGGATCAACGCGAACCGGTGAGGGACGAGCTGCTGCTCTGCGAAAAACGCACGAGGCGGCCCTTCGTGTCGAAGACGAGCGCGAGCCTGCGCTCGGCGAACGCGGCCGGGTCGAAGGAGACCGTGGCCGGAGGCTCGCGTGGATCCATCACGTCGATGCGCCGCGCGTCCACGATACGCACCCCCTCGAACGCCTCGCCGACGTGTCCCTCCGACGAATCCGCGATTTTCCCTTGCGAGAGGAGCCGGAGCGTGGCCGCGCGGGACGGGCGATAAAACACGCGCCCCTCCGCTTCCTCGTCCGGCGGGGCGCTCGTCGGGCTCTTCGCCGCCGCGCCTCGCTCGGGGGTCAGGGCGAGCGCAAAACGTGCCCCGTTCCAGAGCTCCAGCATGGCCGGGTGATGCGCGAGTTTGGCCGGGACGTCAGCCGATTTCGTGCCCTCGGGCAGCGTGGCCTCGTCGGGGATCTCCGCGACGTCGAAGACCCGCACGACGTCCCGCGTGATCGACTCCGGCGCGAACCGCTGCTCCTGCGCGAAGGCCCGGAGCCCGGCCTCGAACGCGAGGCGCACCTCCTTGCATTCGTCTTGCGCGGCGCGGACCGAGGCTTCGAGCAAGGCGCGCTTCGATTCGAGCACGGCGAGCTCTTTCCCATCCGCGGCGGCGATCCTGTCGTCGATCTCCTCCCTCGCCTTCCTGCGCGCGCGGACCACGCGGTCGAGCTCGTGGGCGCGCGAGAAGAGCTTCCGGCCCTCCGCGTCCGCCGCGAGGAAATACAACGTCTGCATGGGCAAACCTTCGAGGTCCTCGCAGGGGAATTTCGCGGCCGAGGGATCGGCCTGGAGCTTCTTGCAGGCGAACGCCCTCGCCGCGTCGGTCCCGCGATCCGCGAGCCCCACGAGGAAGTCGGCGATGTTCGCCGCCGCCTCGAGCGTCTTCGTGACGATCTGCCCCTCCTGCCCCGCGCTCTCCATGTTGATCGACTTCAGGAGCCCATTGCCGTACGTCTCGACGACGAGCTTATCGTCGGAGGTTCGGCCCGGCTCGAGGCGCAGCGCATAAAACGCCCGCGTGTCCGGCACGTAGAGGACCGTGACCGTCGCCGCGCTCTCCTCGACGTCGAAGGGCAGGCTCTTCACCACGAACTCGAAGAGCCCCGCGTCGTTTTTCTCGTACGAGACGCTCTTGCGCGACGTGAGCGTGGTCCGGACGTGCACCTCGACGAGCGTCTTCGGCAAATGGTACCGGATGCCCTCGGGCGCGGCCTCGCCGTGGGCGTGCGGGCCGCTGCCGATCATCCGCGTCCCGCCGCAGCCGGCCCAGAGCAGGCCCACGAGCGCCGCCGCGAGGACGCGCCTCGTCCGATCGATGCGCCTCACAGGATCACCATCGTCCGGAGCGTCTGCCGCATCTCGCGCAAATCCTCCGCATACCCCGGAGCCGCCGTCGGGAGCCACGCCTCGAGGAGGCCGAGCCAGCGCGCGCGCAGCTCGCTCACGGCCTCCGGAGAAGGCGCGTCGATCACGACGCCCACGCTCTCGGCGTCGAATTCGCGCCAGCGCTGCCGCCCTTCGGCCGAATGCCAGCGCGGCTTGCCCTCGAACCCCACGACGAGGCGCGCGCCGAGGCCCGAGAGCCGCGTGAGCAGCGGGCCCGCGCCCGTGTCGCAGCACATGAAATGGATCGCCCGACCCTGGGCCCAGACCCGGAGTTCGTCCTCGGGGAAATCGGCGGCGAGCAGCAGCCCGTCCGGCGAATTCGTGTCGAGGACGCGGCTCGGCTCGCCGTGGGAGGTGACGAGGATCGTCGAGAAAGGCCGCCCCTCGGCGTCCGCGTTTCGCAGCACCTCGAGCACGGTGCCGCGCTCGGTGAGCGTCCGGCCGAGCCGCACGACGTGGCCCCCGAGGCCGGCATAAAGTGAATCCCGCATCCGCTGGATCTCGACCGTGTCCTCGTCGTACGCGCTGTCGATCGAGAGGACGCGGCGCGCCGCCCGCGGGCCGGGATCCACGGGCAGGGTCATGCCATGCCCTTCGCTTCTAGCCATTGCCGCGCGAGGTCGTCGATCTCGGCCTGCAAGGGGTGGAAATCGCGGCGGAGGTAGGACTTGATGCCCCGCAAGAACACGCGCTGGCCGATCGGATGATCGCCGAGCTTCGCGAGCTCGGCCCGGAGGTCGAGGCCGCGACGGCGGTCCTGATCGAGCAAGACGATCGTCCCGGCGATCCAGAACGCCGCGAGCGTGGTAGCGGCCATGGCCATGCCGGCGACGCGCAGGGGGTAACTCGGCGCGACCCTGGAGAGCACCTCGAAGGCGACGGCGCGGTGCTCGATCTCCTCAGCGGCGTGCCAGAAGAGCAGGTCGCGCAGCGCGGGGTGCGCGTGATCCAGGAACCGCTCGCGGAGCGCATTCTCGGCCATGATGGCGGTGAAATGCTCGGCCGCCGCGGTCACGGAGAGCCGAAACGCCGGAGGGAACGCGGGTTCGAGGAGGCCGTAGGCGATACGCTCGTAGACGCGGAGGAAGGGCTTGATCTCGTAACCTTGCTGCTCGAGCCGCTCGAAGAACCGCTCGTGGAGCTTCGCGTGGCGGCCCTCCTGGCCGAAGAAGCCCTTCACCTGCTCGCGGAGCGCGGGGTCGTCGAGCTTGTCGAGGTAATGGTGGACGCTGCGCACGAAGAAGCGCTCGCCCGCGGGGAAGAGCAGGTTGACCCCGTTCGCGATGTGCGTGGCGAGCGCATTCCCCCCGAACCAGTGGCGCGGGACGGTCTCGTCGAAGGTGAGGCCGGGATCGCGGGGCTTGATGGGGGGGCGTTCGTGGCTGGTCTGCATGGCGAGTCCGGGGGTGATTCGAGGGTACCCTCACGTTCTTGCCGGGTCAACGCGATGCTCCGGACAATCGCGACAGGCCCGATGCTCCGAGGAAGAGGCACGGTTCACGCGTGATCCGACCATTTTCATCCCCGCCGACTTGCGCCAAACTCGCGCCCGCCATGTCCGCCCGAAGCGCCCTCCTCCTCGCCACGCTCTCGCTCGTCGCCTGCTCGGCCGCGGAGACCCCGACCCCCGAGCGCGTGACCGCGCCCGCCCCCGCGACCGCGACCGCAACCGCTGCCGCTCCCGCGACCGCTGCCGCCGCTGCTCCCGCTCCCGCTCCCGTCGTCGACGTGAACATCACAAGCCTCCAGCGCGCCGCGCAGGCCGACTCGCAGGCGTACGACATGGTGCGTTCGCTCGTCGACGAGGTCGGGCCGAGGCTCGCGGGGTCGCCCGGGGACAAGGCCGCCGTCGCGTGGGCCCTGCGCACGATGAAGGAAAAGGGCCTCGAGGACGTACGCGCCGAGAAGGTCATGGTCCCGCACTGGGTGCGCGGCGCCGAGAGCGCGAAGATCGTCGCGCCGTTCCCGCACGACCTCGCGATCACCGCGCTCGGCGGCAGCGTCGGCACGCCCGCGAAGGGGCTCGAAGGCGAGGTCGTCCTGGCCGAGTCGCTCGACGCCCTCGCCGCGATGGACGAGGCCAAGGTCAAAGGCAAGATCGTCTTCTTCTCGACCGCCATGCAGCGCACGAGCGACGGCTCGAGCTACAGCAAGGTCGGTCCGATCCGGTACCGCGGCGCCATCGCCGCGGCCCGAAAAGGCGCGATCGGCATGATCCTCCGCTCGATCGGCACCGACCACGACAGGCTCCCGCACACGGGCGCCATGGCCTACGACAAGGACGTCCCCAAGATCCCGGCCGCCGCGATCTCCGTGCCCGACGCCGAGCTCCTCGAGCGCCTCGTCCGTCAGGGCAAACCCGTGCGCCTGCGCTTCGCCCTCGGCGCGAAGACCCTGCCCGACGCCGAGAGCGCCAACGTGATCGGCGAGGTGAAGGGACGCGAGAAGCCCGACGAGATCGTCCTCATCGGCGCGCACCTCGACGCGTGGGACCTCGGGCAGGGCGCGATCGACGACGGCGCGGGGTGCGCGGCGGTCGTCGAGGCGGCGCGGCTCGTCCTGAAGCTCGGCGCGCGGCCGCGGCGCACGATCCGCGTGGTGCTCTTCGCCAACGAGGAGAACGGGCTACGCGGCGCGGTCGCGTACGCCAAGGACCACGCGGCCGAGCTCGACAAGCACCAGCTCGCGCTGGAGATCGACCTCGGCTCGGGCCGCGCGCACGCGTCGCGTTTCCTCGTCGCGGACGCCTCGCGGCCGGCGGCCGAGCGGATCGCGAGCCTCGTCGCGCCGCTCGGCGTCACGTACGAGCCGGGCCCGGCGCACGGCGGCGCCGACCTCATCCCGCTGCGCGCCGCGGGCGTGCCGATCGGGGATCTACACCAGGACGCGACGAAGTACTTCGACGTGCACCACACGGCGAACGACACGCTCGACAAGGTGACGAAGGAGGATCTCGATCAGGTCGTCGGGGCCGTGGTCACGGTCGCGTGGGCGGCGGCCGACGCGCCCGAGACCTTCGCCCGCGTGCCCGAGGAGCTCCGCAAGCGCTGAACGGCGCTTCCCGAAGGCCGACGCGCCGGGATACAGTCGCCCGATGCGTAT
Source organism: Polyangium spumosum (assembly GCF_009649845.1). Classification (NCBI taxonomy): domain Bacteria; kingdom Pseudomonadati; phylum Myxococcota; order Polyangiales; family Polyangiaceae; genus Polyangium; species Polyangium spumosum. Next base: position 152,299 of record NZ_WJIE01000009.1, on the reverse strand, counting down.
CGGAATCGGCTGGAAAATGCTCGTCTTCGGGACCTTGCTGGGCCTCGCCGCCTGTGGCGGAGACGAGGCCCCTCCCCCTCCCCCGACGGGCGGCGCGGGCGGCGCGGGCGGCGAAGGCCCGAGCCCGCCCCCGGCGCGTTGCGGCGAGCTCTGCGATCACGTCGCGCAGATCAACTGCTTCGTGTGGTCGAAGTGCGCGGACGACTGCGCGGCCTACCTCGGCGCGGAGGAGGCCTGTGAAGGCGCGTTCGAGGCGCTGCTCGGGTGCTGGGCCGATCAGAAAGCGGACTTCGCGTGTATCCCGTCCCAGGTCGTGCCGCCCGCCGCGTGCAAGGCCGAGGAGGAGGCGTTCCGGGCGTGCGCGCAGGGACAAACCCGGCCCGAGACGAGCGCGTGCGTGGGGCAGAGCTGCACCTCGGGGTCGCATGTGTGTAGCTGCTCGACGACGTGCGCGGCGGTGGGCGAGATGCGATCGGCGTGCACGATGCGAGCCGACGGGACGTGGCAGTGTGCGTGCCGGGAGAACCAATCCCTGCGCGGGACGTGCGAGGAGCCGAAGGGCGCGTGTGACAACCAGGAGGGGTGCTGCGCGGCGTTTTTCTACTGACGAACGGACGAAACCCGGCGCGCACCTCTCGACGCGCGCCCGGCGCCGCGTTAGAGGGGCGGACCATGAAAACCACGTTATCGTTTGTCGGGATGCTCTCCCTCGCCGTGGGCGCCTTCGCGTGCGGCGGCGGGGAGACCGAGGTGAAGGATCCGTCGACGGAGGCGAAGCCGGCGGAGACGGCGACGCAGACGCCCGAGGCGGCGGCGACGTCGACGGCGACGACGACGACGACCGAGGCGAAGCCCGCAGCGCCGGCGCCCGTGGTCGAGGACATGAAGCCGAGCGAGGACCCGAAGCCGCTGCCGAGCGTGAAGATCACGGCGCCGAAGAACGACGCGTCGGTCGGGGACCTCGCCAAGGCCAAGGACTTCGAGGTCAAGCTCGACGTGAAGGACTGGGCCACGGTGGTGAACGGGCCGCACGTCCACCTCATCCTCGACGATCACCCGTACAAGCCGATCTACGACACGAAGAAGCCCGTGAAGATCGCCGAGCTCCTGCCCGCCGGCGCCGAGCTCACCGAGGGCGAGCACACGCTCGTCGCCTTCGCGAGCCGCGCGACGCACGAGTCGGTCAAGGGCCAGGGCGCGCAGCAGCTCTTGACGTTCTGGGTCGGCAAGAAGGGCAAGAGCACCTTCGACCCGAAGAAGCCGCACGTCGTCTACAGCCGCCCCAAGGGCGAAAACAAGGGCGCGATGGGCAAGGAGCTGCTGCTCGATTTTTACCTCTTCGGCACGCAGCTCGACAAAGGCGAGAAGGTCAAATACACGGTCACGAGCCCCGCCCTCGCCACGCCGCTCACCGGCGAGTTCACCACCTGGGCGCCGAAGGTCGCGAAGAACCTGCCCAAGGGCGACTACGAGGTCACGGTCGAGCTCGTGGACAAGGACGGAAAGCCCCTCGAGGGCCCGCTGACGAAGACGACCCGCAAGGGCGTCTCGGTCGACGCCGAGGCGGCAGCAGGGGATCCGCACGGCGGACACGGCGCCGCGCCCGCCCCCGCGCCCACGACCGCGCCCGCCCCCGCGACGAAGTAATCACGGATCGAGGGCGAGCGTCCCCATCCAGAGGGCGCCGTGGTGAACGCGTCCACGGTCGCGCTCGGGCATGAGCGAAGTGTCGCGCCCAGACCGGCGCGCCGGCCGACGATCAGGGGCTGCCCACGAACGGCCGTCGCGCCCTGCAATGTTCTTGATCCTGCGCGCGATCGACCCGTAACATCGCAAACGATGCGGTGTGTATTGTGGTTTCTCGCGGGCGTCGTTGTGTTTCACGCCGGGACCGAGCAAGCCTGGGCCGAGGACGCTGACGCGCCCGCGCAGCCGAAGAGCGCGCTCGACGAGGCGCAGGCGAACATCGACGCCGGCCGCTTCGAGGAGGCGTGCAAGGCGCTGAAGCAGCTCTACCGGGAGGATCCGCGGCCCGCGACCCTCTACCGCATCGCCCAGTGTTACGACAAGTGGGGGCGCATCGCGACGGCGGCGGTGCACTACGACGACTACCTCGACAAGTTCGGCGAGCTCACGGACCTCGAAAAGAAGGCGGAGCGCGACAACGAGGAGGCGGCTTCGGCGCGGCGGGAGGAGCTCGAGAAGCGTATCCCCAAGGTCATCCTGCGCGTCCCGCGCGACGCCCCGTCAACGACGCGTGTGCTGCGCAAGCCGCTCGACGGCGGCCCGCTCGTCCCGCTGGCCATCGGCATCCCTCTCCCGATCGATCCGGGCGAACACGTGCTCACGACGGAGGTCCCGGGGCGCGCCTCGTCGTTCACGAAATTCACCGTGAAGGAGAAAGACAACCAGGTGGTCAACGTCGTGATGCCGCCGGCGACGGCGACCGGCGGCGATCCCACGAAGACGGCGAAGCCCCTCCAGCCGGTGCCGTCGATGATGCCCGCGCTCGATCCCGGGATCTCGGGGCGGCGCGTGATGGCCTACACGCTCGGCGGCGTGGGCGCCGTGGGTATCCTCGGCGGCATCGTGACGGGGGTCATCACCTGGGCGCAAAAGGAGCCGATCGAGAAGAATTGCTCCGGCAGGATCTGCAATCCGACCGGGGAGGGCGCCAAGGACACGGCGGCGATCACCGGCGTCGTCAGCAGCGTCGCGTTGCCCGTGGGTCTCGGCGCCCTGGCGGCCGGCGTCATCTTGTATCTCACGGAGCCCCCGCCCTCGAAATTCGGCTCGACCGAGCCCCGGTTGCGCCTCCGCGCCGACGCGAGCCCGGGCAGGGGCGGCGTCGAGATCGATTACAGCTTCTAGCGGGGCGTCGCCGGCCTTAGCATGGTCACAATAACTCCTTTTCCTTGCGGCCTGGCCGCGTCCGTAGCTCCCCGGCGTGTGTCGCGCGTGGAGGTCGAGGTTCGATGATGAGCAAGAAGCGCTTCAATCACTGGGCGATCGTGCTCTTGGGTGGTGGGCTCGTCGCGAGCTGCACGAACATCCTCGGGATCGACACCAGCTACGACCCGAACCCCTGCGCCGACCTCTCGATCGACCCGCAAGACTGCGGTCAGGGCGCGTGCCACGTCTTCCTGGACAAGGACGAGCGTTGCCTCAACGGGCTGCCGACGGAGTGCGTCGAGGGCACGCCGAACGACCAGGAGGTCTGCAAGGACGGCATCGACAACAACTGCGACGGCAATGTCGACGAGGGCTGCCCCTGCGACGCGGGGCAGACGCAGGAGTGTTACAACGGCTCGACGGACGAGTCGAAGTTCGGCGTCTGCATGAAGCGGGGCACGCAGATCTGCGAGGCGGGCGCCTGGTCGGAGTGCGACAGCCAGGTGCTGCCGGCGGCCGAGGAGTGCGGCGACGGCCAGGACAACGACTGCGACGGCAAGGTCGACGAGAACTGCCCCTGCACCCCGGGTGAGCCCTCGAAGCCGTGTTACGGAGGCCCCGAGGGCACCGAGGGGGTCGGCGTTTGTCGGAGCGGCACACAGAAGTGCCAGGCCAGCGGGACGTGGGGGGACTGCGACGGCGACGTGGTGCCCGGCACCGAGTCGTGGAACGGGGCGGACGACGACTGCGACGGGAAGACGGACGACGGATACCTCTGCGCGAAGGGGACGAAGCAGGCGTGTTACGACGGCCCGGGCGGGGTGGACAGCGATGAGATCACCCCCATCGGCGGCGTGACCCCGGAGTGCAAGGCCGGCGAGCAGGAGTGCATCGAGGGCCAGTGGGGCCCGTGCCTCGGCCAGGTGAAGCCGAAGGACGAGTTCTGCGACGGCAAGGACAACGATTGCAACCACGTCGTCGACGACGGCAGCTTCCAGGTCGCCGAGCTCTGCAACAACAAGGACGACAACTGCAACGGGCTCGTGGACGAGGGGAACCCGGGCGGCGGCGAGGTCTGCAATACGGGCAAGCCCGGCCCCTGCAAGGACGGCGTGACCGCGTGCGTGAGCGGCGGCGTGGAGTGCCAGCAGAACATCCAGGCCACGACGGAGCTCTGCAACGGCGTCGACGACGATTGCAACGGCGCGATCGACGACGGGGATCCCGAGGGCGGGACGCCGTGCAACGCGCCCGACGCCGTGGGCGCGTGCGCCAACGGCAAGACGAAGTGCCAGACGGGCAAGCTCACGTGCGTCCCTGCGGCGCCGTCGACGGAGCTCTGCAACGGCGTCGACGACAACTGCGACAACATCATCGACAACGGCAACCCCGGCAGCGGGCAACCCTGCCAGGTCCCGGGGCAGCTCGGGGTGTGCGCGGGTGGCGTGACCAACTGCGAGGGCGGCGGGATCCAGTGCACGCAGGTGGTGACGCCGACGACCGAGATCTGCGACAGCAAAGACAACGACTGCAACGGCGCCACGGACGAGAACGTGCAAGGCACGGGCACGCCCTGCACGGTGGCCGGCTTGCAAGGCGAGTGCGCCAAGGGCGCGACCGCCTGCCAGAACGGCGTCGTCATCTGCGCGCAGACCAAGCAGCCCATCGCCGAGATCTGCGACGGGTTCGACAACGACTGCAACGGGTCCGTCGACGAGGGGGATCCGGGCGGCGGCGCGACCTGCACCGTCCAGGGGCAGGTCGGCGTCTGCGGGATCGGCGTCATCAAGTGCACGAGCGGCGCGCTGAGCTGCGCGCAGACGAAATTCCCCTCGCCCGAGCTCTGCGACGGCCAGGACAACGACTGCGACACGCAGGTCGACGAAGGCAACCCGGGCGGCAACGTCCCGTGCAACACGGGCAAGCCGGGCAGTTGCGCCGCGGGCGTGTTCGAATGCATCAGCGGCTCGGCGATCTGCACGCAGACCACGACCCCGCAGCCCGAGGCGTGCGACGGCATCGACAACGATTGCGACGGGCAGACCGACGAGGGCAACCCCGGCGGCGGCGGGTCGTGTACGGTCCCCGGCCTCAGCGGCGAGTGCGCGAAGGGCGTCCTCGCGTGCCAGAACGGCGTCCTCGCGTGCACGCAGGTGAACCAGGCGCAGCTCGAGATCTGCGACGGGCTCGACAACAACTGCAACGCGCAGATCGACGAGAACAACCCGGGCGGCGGCGTCTCCTGCAACACGGGCCAGCCCGGCATCTGCGCGCCGGGCACGACCGCCTGCACGGACGGATCCATCAAGTGCAACCAGAACCAGCAGCCCTCGTCCGAGCTCTGCGACGGCCAGGACAACGACTGCGACGGACAAACCGACGAGAACAACCCGGGCGGCAACCAGGACTGCACCACGGGCCTGCCCGGCATCTGCGCCGCGGGCAAGACGAACTGCTCGAGCGGCTCGATCGTCTGCAATCCGAACCTGCAGCCTGCGCCCGAGACGTGCGACGGGCTCGACAACAACTGCAACGGCACCGTGGACGAGGGCAACCCGGGCAGCGGCGTCGCATGCTCCACAGGCCAGCCGGGCGTCTGCGCTACGGGCACGACTGCCTGCGCGAACGGATCCATCCAGTGCAACCCGAACATCCAGCCCTCACCCGAGACGTGCGACGGGCTCGATAACAACTGCAACGGCACCGCGGACGAGGGCGACCCGGGCAGCGGCGTCGCATGCTCCACGGGGCAGCCCGGCGTCTGCGCCACGGGCACGACCGCCTGCACGAACGGCTCCATCAAGTGCAACCCGAACATCCAGCCCTCGCTCGAGAGCTGCGACGGCCTAGACAACAACTGCAACGGCACCTCGGACGAGGGCAACCCGGGCGGCGGCGCCGGCTGCGACACGGGCCAGCTCGGCATCTGCAAGGCGGGCACGACCGCGTGCTCGAACGGCTCGATCCTCTGCAACCAGAACCTCCAACCGTCGACGGAGGTCTGCGACGGGCTCGACAACAACTGCAACGGCGCCGTGGACGACGGCAACCCGGGCGGCGGGCTCTCTTGCGTCACGGGCCAGCCGGGCGTCTGCTCGGCCGGCACGACGGCGTGCTCGGGCGGGACGCCGGTCTGCAACCCGAACGTGCAGTCGTCGCCGGAGATCTGCGACGGGCTCGACAACGACTGCGACGGCAGCATCGACGAGGGCAACCCGGGCGGCGGGCTCTCTTGCGTCACGGGCCAGCCGGGCGTCTGCTCGGCCGGCACGACGGCGTGCTCGGGCGGGATGCCCGTCTGCAACCCGAACGTGCAGTCGTCGCCGGAGATCTGCGACGGGCTCGACAATGACTGCGACGGCAGCATCGACGAGAACAACCCGGGCGGCGGCCTCGCTTGCGGCACGGGCCAGCCGGGCGTCTGCGCGGACGGCACGAACGCCTGCGTGAACGGCGCGCTCGTCTGCAACCAGAACACGGCGGCGTCGCCGGAGGTCTGCGACGGCTTCGACAACGACTGCGACGGCAACGTCGACGAGGACAACCCGGGCGGCGGCCTCGCCTGCCCCACGGGGCAGCTCGGCGTCTGCGCGGACGGCACGTCCGTCTGCGCGAACGGCGCGATCGTCTGCAACCAGAACGTGCAATCGTCGACCGAGACCTGCGACGGCCTCGACAACAACTGCGACGGCAACGTCGACGAGGGCAACCCGGGCAGCGGCCTCGCTTGCGACACGGGCACTCCGGGCGTCTGCGCGGACGGCACGACCACCTGCGCGAACGGCGCGACCGTCTGCAACCAGAACGTGCAGGCGTCGGCCGAGACCTGCGACAGCCTCGACAACAACTGCGACGGCAACATCGACGAGGGCGACCCCGGCGGCGGCCTCGCTTGCCCCACGGGTGAGCTGGGCGTCTGCGCGGACGGCACGACGATCTGCACGGGCGGCTCGGTCCTCTGCAACCCGATCACGTCGGCGTCGGTCGAGACCTGCGACGGCCTCGACAACAACTGCGACGGCCAGACGGACGAGGACAACCCGGGCGGCGGCCTCGCGTGCCCCACGGGGCAGCAGGGCGTCTGCGCGGACGGCACGACCATCTGCACGAACGGCGCGATCGTCTGCGATCAGAACGTGCAAGCGTCGGCCGAGGCCTGCGACGGCCTCGACAACAACTGCGACGGCAACGTCGACGAGGGCAACCCGGGCGGCGGCGAGGCCTGCGACACGGGCGCGGAGGGCGTCTGCGCGGACGGCACGCTGGCCTGCGAGAGCGGCGGGATCGTCTGCAAACAGGATGTGCAGTCGGAGGCCGAGGATATGTCGCCCTGCGACAGCCTCGACAACAACTGCGACGGCTTCGTGGACAACGGTCCGTTCTGCTGCCCGTCCGACACCATCCAGAACGGCGACGAGAGCGACGTCAACTGCGGCGGCACGTGCACGGTGAAGTGCGCCGACGCGGGCATGGACTGCACGACCAGCGCGCAATGCGGCTCGAGCACCTGCGGCGCGAACAACAAGTGCGTGGCGCAGAGCTGCGGCGGCGGCGACGACTGCGTGTCGGGCGTCTGCGTCGACGGCGCGTGCCAGCCGGCCACGTGCACCGACATGGTGAAGAACGGCAGCGAGACCGACATCAACTGCGGCGGGCCGACCTGCGGCAAATGCGCCGACAACAAGGTGTGCAGCGTCCCGAGCGACTGCATGAGCGGCGTCTGCAGCGGCAACGTCTGCCTGCCGCCGACCTGCAACGACAACGTGCAGAACGACGACGAGACCGACGTCGACTGCGGCGGCTCGTGCCCCACGGACTGCGTCAATGGTCTGGCCTGCGCGGGCAACGGCGATTGCACGAGCGACGCCTGCGACCGCGGCCTCTGCGTGCCGGCGAGCTGCACGGACGGCACGCAGAACGGCACCGAGACGGGCGAGGACTGCGGCGGCGCCGATTGCCAGCTCTGTCCCACCGTGGTGCTGCTCTCCACGTCGGGCACGAGCGCGCCCTACACCCTCCAGCGCTCCGTGTTCAACGGGTCGACCTGGAGCTCCGCGACGCTCGCCTCCGCCGCCGTGCAGGGCACGCCCTCGATCGCCATCACGACGACGCGTCATGCCATCGGCGTGGTGCGGGGAGACGCCGACAACCTGCGCTTCACGCGGTGGAACGGTGCGGCCAACACGTGGTCGACGCTCGCGGACCTGCCGAGCGGCGTCGGGGCGAACGGCGCCCCGGTGGTGAGCGCGTCGGGTCCCTTCGCGGGCCTCGTGTTCCGCTTCCAGGGGCCGGGCGCGGGCCGGTACCACTTCGTCCAGCACGTCGGTACGCCGTCGTCGTCGACGTGGCTCACGCCCTACCAGTGGACCGGGGCCCCGACGAGCGCGACGATCCACGACCTCGACTGGGTGGCTCTCGACGCCCAGGGCAACGCGGCGCTCGTGTTCCCCGAGCAAAGCAGCTCGGACGTGTTCTTCCAGCTCCGGGGGAGCAATGGCGCCTGGGCGACGGCCGCGACCACGGGCAACGTCACGGCGAACATGACGATCCAGCCGAACGTCATCCGGCTCAGCGGCGGCGATCTGCTGATGACGTTCGTGAACAGCGCCAACCAGATCGCCTTCTCGCGGTACTCGGGTACCTGGTCGGCCCCGGCCATCGTCCGCGACGAAGCGGGCAACGACAAGGCGAACACGAACCTCCGGCCGGGGCTCGCGCCGCTCCCGAACAACGGCGCGGTCCTCGTCTACCGGAACACGTCCGACAGCAGCCGGCTCTACTCGGTCATCTACGACGGGACGAACGGCTGGAATACGTCAGCGTCGAAGGTCGCGGGCGTCAACATCACCCTCACCGCGCCGCCGGTCGTGGTCCCGGGCATCGGCAGCCAGGACGCGGAGATGCTCCTCATCGAAGGCGGGAGCCTGAAGCACACGCGCATGAGCAGCGGGACGTGGTCGACGCCGGCGAACGTCGCCGGCATCCTCTCCAACGTCCAGGCCGTCACCGCGGCGAGCTTCCAGTGACCGCTCCCCTCCCCCTCTCCCGCCCCGCGGGAGAGGGGGTTGGGGGGTGAGGGGGTTGGGGGGCGGGAGAGGGGGCTGGTGGGTGAGGCTACTTCCTCCCCATCGCCACCTTCTTCCGCTGCTCCTCCTCCTCGACGAGGCAGCGGTGCGGCTTCGCCCCGTTGCTCCCCTCCCCGCAGATCAGACAGAAAAATGCCGTGATTGGCTCCGGCGGCTTCGACGGCCGGGCCTTCGGCTTCTGCGTGGGGAGCGGCTTGCCCTCGGCGGCGGCGGCTTGCTCGGCGGCCTTCTTGCGCCGCTCGAGCTCGTCGCGCAGCGCGCGCGCCTCCGCGGCGAACGCGTCCTTCTGGATGGACAGCGCCTCGGCCTCCTGCTCGGCTTGCCGCAGGGCGCGGGAGAGCGCCTCGACGCGTTGCATCGCGGCCACGAGGTCCCCTTCACGCTTCGCGGGCTGCTCGCGTGTCTTCGCCAGCGCCTCCTCGCTCTTCGCCAGGTCCTCCCGCGCTTTCGCCAGCTCCTCCCCGCTCTTCGCAAGCGCCTCCCGCGTCTTCGCCAGGTCCTCCCCGGTCTTCGCAAGCGCCTCCCGCGTCTTCGCCAGCGCCTCCCCGCTCTTCGCCGCCTCCTCCCGCGCCTTCGCCAGCTCCGTTCCGCTCTTCGCCGCCTCCTCCCGCGCCTTCGCCAGCTCCGTTCCGCTCTTCGCGAGCTCCTCCCGCGCCTTCGCCAGCTCCGTTCCGCTCTTCGCCGGCTCCGTTCCGCTCTTCGCCGGCTCCGTTCCGCTCTTCGCCAGTGCCGTTCCGCTCTTCGCCGGCTCCGTTCCGCTCTTCGCCGGCTCCGTTCCGCTCTTCGCCAGTGCCGTTCCGCTCTTCGCCGCCTCCTCCCGCGCCGCCGCGAGCTCCCGCGCGAGCGCGCCTCGCGACTGCAGGAGCACCACGATCACCAGCACGAGCGCCGCGAGCACGGCGAGAAGGACCAGGGAAAGACCATCCATACGCAGACCGACGGGCGAGCAGCATGGGGCAGGCTGGCCCGGGAAGGCAAACACTTGCGCCCGCACCCCGATCTCGCCAAGGTGCCCGCCCTCCCGGAGAAAACGCTTGGCCCCCCCGAACGAGGACTATTTCTACGAGGCCCTGCCCTTCGCCGAGACACACCCCGACCACCTCGGCGCGGTCGGCGCCCTCTTCGGCCTCCGGCCCGCTCCGCCCGCTCGCTGCCGCCTCCTCGAGATCGGCTGCGCCACCGGCGGCAACGTCCTGCCCATGGCCGCCGCCTTCCCCGAGAGCCGCTTCGTCGCCCTCGACCGCGCCGAAGACTCGCTCGCCGTCGCCCGCAAGCACGCCGAGGGCGCGCGGCTCCAGAACCTCGCCCTCCACCTCGCCGACGTCCGCGAATTCGAGGACGAGCCCGCCTCCTTCGATTACATCGTCTGTCACGGCGTGTACTCGTGGATCCCCGACGACGCGCGCGCGGCCCTGCGACGCCTCGTCCGCAGGCACCTCGCGCCCCACGGGCTCGCCTACATCAGCTTCAATACCCTCCCCGGCTGGCACCTGCGCGGCGCCTTGCGCGACATGCTCCGCCGCGAGGTCGGCGCGGAAGGATCGGCCGCCGAGCGCGTCGTGAAGGCGCGCGCTTTTTTGCAGTTCCTCGGCGCCGCCGAGACCCTCGCCGCCGATCCGGCGCGCGCCTGGCTCGCGAGCGAGCTCCAGACCCTCGGCCAGCTCGCGGACGATTACCTGCTCGGCGAGCACCTCGTCGCGTACAACCGCGCCGAGTATTTCTCCGACTTCGCCCGCGACATGCAGGACGCCGGGCTCGCCTTCGTCACCGACGCGCACGTCCCGCTCGTCCTCCCCGAGCGCCTCGGCCCCGCCGCCGCGGAGGCCGTACGCGCGCGGTCGGGCGGGGACGTCGTGGCCATGCAGCAATCCCTCGACCTGCTCGAGCTCCGCTGCTTTCGCCGCGCCGTCCTCTGCCGCGACGACGTGGCGATCTCGCGCCGTGTCTCGGTCGATCGCCTCTTTCCGCTCGTCGTCGCCTCGCCGCTCACGCCGGGCGCGACGAGCCCGAACCTCGGCGAGGGCGTCGAGGAGACGTTCCTCGGGCCGGGCGGCACGATCTCCACGGATCAGGCGACGCTCAAGGCCGCGCTCGTCGCGCTCGCGGCGCGCGCGCCGGGGGGCTTGCCGTTCGACGCGCTCGCCTGGGAGGCGGGCGAGAGGCTCGGGCTCGCCGCGTTCGAGGGGGAGGCGCGGGCGCGGCTCGCGCGGAACCTGCTCGGGTTGTACACGAAAAACGCGCTCCGGCTCTGGGCCTCGCCGAAGCCCGTCGCGCGTGGGGTGAGCGAGCGCCCGCGGGCCTTTTCGTTCGCGCGTTACCAGGCGAGCGTGGGCAGCCCGTTTTGCACGACGCTCCTGCACGAGGGCGTGCAGGTCGACAGCTTCGATCGGGTGATCCTCGCGCGGATGGACGGGACACGTGACGCCGCGGCGCTCACGGAGGCCGCGCTCGAGGAGGCGCGGCGCGGCGAGGTGTCGGTGGAGATGAACGGCGCGCCTTGCGTGTCGGCCGACGTCTTCGCCGAGATCACCGAGCAGAAGCTCCTGCGCTTCGCGCGGATGGGTCTTTTGATGGAGTGATCCGCCGCGCCGACGTGTATCATCCCACGTCCGGTGGCATCATGAGCGGCACCCACGTCTTCCCCCATTTCTCCGAGCTCACGTTCGCCGTCGAGGGGGGCAACACCAAGGACATCCTCGAGGTACATTGGCCCGATTCGGCCGCGTCCGGGGTGACGCTCGGGGCCGGTTACGACATGGGGGGCCGCACGAAGGCGGTGGTCAAGGCCGACCTCGTCGCGGCGGGCGTGTCCGCGGCCGACGCGGAGAAGCTGAGCAATGGCGCGGGGAAGAAGGGGGACGCGGCCAAGAAGTGGGTCGCGGACAACGTCGCGAGCCTGCCGACGATCTCGAAGGACGTCGCGAAGACGCTCTACCAGAAGATTTATCCCGCCTACGTCGAGAAGGCGAAGACGAGGGTCGCGGACTACGGCGGCGACTGGGAGAAGTACCCGACGCCGATGAAGGAGGTGCTCGTCGACCTCGCGTATCGCGGGGACCTCTCGACGAAGCACCCGCGGCTCGTCGCTTGCGTCAAGGACAACGATTACCCGGGCTTCTGCGCGCTCATCCACGACCTCGATTACTGGAGGGACAATACCAACCTCAAGAACCAGAAGCCCCGGAACGCGGACGGCTCGTTCGCGGTGGCGCAACGCGGCGGGTACAACTGGCGCATCCTCGATCGCTCGGATTTCCTGAAGAAGGCCGGCGGCACGGGGGCGGAGGACGACGACGACGACGACGCGCCGCTCGTGGTGTATCGCGAGCCGACGACGCAGTTCGACCTCTCCACGATGCCCGAGGACGTGCTCTACGACCACCTGCGCGAGGTGTGGAAGCGGGCGCAGAAGCGGTTCGGCAACGAGGGGAAAAGCGCGTACGACTTCCAGGACGAGAACGGGCGCGTGAACCTGCTCGCGGCGCGCGGCTTCGATCACAAGGAGAAGAAGCCGGTCCAGAGCACGAACACGAAGTACGACGATTGCATGTTCCTCGTCTACAAGACGACGGCGGGGCAGAAGAAGGTCGCGCTCTACCAGTGCACCACGGAGTGGACGATCAAGGGCAGCCAGTCGGTGCTCTTGCTCGGGCAACACAAGTATGCGCTCGGCAATCACGGGATCTCGCGGTACGGGACACACGTCAGCCTGAAGGACGGCATGACGGGGAAGGACCTGAGCGGGAAGAACTATCGCGCGCTCCGGCCGGACCCGACCGTACGGACGGCGCTCGTCGGCGACGAGGAGCAGGTCGGCGCGGTCGGCGACACCCACGCGACGGCGTACGACGCGGGCGACATCAACATCCATTACGGCGGCGACACGGGCCTGGTCGCCGCGGACCGCAGCCGCGCCTGGTCCGCGGGCTGCCAGGTGATCGCGGGGATCAAGAGCTACGTCGATTTCATCAAGAAGATCGAGGCGGACACCTCGATCAAGGGCACGCTCCAGAACGAGCTCTCCGGCAAGCCGGCCAAGGACGGCACGCGTTCGCTCATTTACACCCTCGTCGAGGGGGATTTCCTCACGCCTGCGAGCGCGAGCGCGAGCATCCGCCTCCCGATCGTCGGCAAGGACGCCGAGGCCCATTATTCGCTGAACGAGGGGGGCGAGGGCGGGTTCTTCCCCATCGGGGCCAACAACTTCTGGCACGGGGGCGTGCACCTCGACGCGGGCGCGGATGCGCTCCAGGCCATCGCCGACGGCGACATCGTGGCGTATCGCATCAACAAGAAGGCGCTCGAGGTGGAGCTCGCGGGCGAGCCGATGCGGTATTCGAATGGCTTCGTGCTCGTCCGGCACGAGCGGTACACGCCGAAGGGCGCGAAGCTCGAGCTCTTCTCGCTGGTGATGCACCTCTTGCCTTTCGAGGAGTACACCGACGCGCAGAAGAAGAACCCGCCCGTGATGTTCAAGAAGCACAAGTTCACGATTGCGACCACCGAGGATTCGGGGGGGCTCAACGTGCGCGAGACGGGCCGGGGGAGCAAGGTCTTGCGGGTGGCCAAGCTCGGCGAGGAGGTGAGCTTCAAGGACCCGAACGCGGTCGCGCCCGGGGGGAAGATCGGGACCGGCTGGCACGAGCTCTCGGGCGGCGGCTGGGTCTACGTGGGCGGCGAGGGCGACCCGAACATCAAATACGAGTGCAAGCTCGAGCCCGAGAAGTTCGATCAGGTGGTCGCGTGCAAGATCCCGGTCACGGCGGGCGCCATTCTCGGGTATCCGGGCGTGTTCTTCACGCGGCCGGCGACGACCCATTTCGAGGTGCTGACGGGCGACGTCGAGTTCATGAAGAACCCCAAGGGCGACAAGGGCGGCCCGGGGCTCTTGCAGATCGCGGCGGGCACGAAGTTCAAGACACGCAAGAACGTCACGCCGCCCGAGGTGAAGGTCGACTGGCCCGCCGGCGCACGCCTCAGCCTCGTGGAGCAGCCGCCCGGCGATCTGCGCAAGGTCGCTTGCAGCGAGGCCGTGGGATGGACGAAGCGCGAGCTGCTCGGGGCGTATGACCAGGGGAGCGCGGCGTATACGCTGGCGGCGCCACTCGCGACGCTCACGACCGAGCCCGGCGGGGGCGCGACGATTGAAATCAACGCGCCGAAGGGCGCGAAGGTGTACTGGGTCGCGCAGAAGGGCGAGAGCGACCGCCAGGTGCGGTATGTGCTCCCGAAAGCGGAGCAGGAGAAACGCACGGGCTGGACGAAGCGCGAGCTGCTCGGGGACTGGGACGGCAAGACGTCGCGCTACACGCTGAAGAGCGCGTTGCCCGTCCTTTCCAAGGAAAAACCCGACGGCGCGGTCGTGTTCGAGGACGGGGCGGGCTCGAACGCGGCGGAGATCTTCACCGAGATCTTGCCCGCCTCGGACGCGCGGGTCTTCAAGGACAAGGAGGGCAAGGTCTGGCAAGAGGTGGATTTCGGCGGGGGGAAGGGCTGGATCGAAGTCGACAAGGATACGAAGGTCCTCTTCGCGTACGACTGGCCGCGCTGGCAGCGGATCGAGGAGCCCGGCAAATTCAGCCAGGATGGGCTCTGCGACGCGCCGAGCCTGCTCGGGCTCGTCGACGAGAACAAGGACGGGAAGGTCTCGGCGGCGGAGATCAAGGCGGCCTTGAAGGACCCCGCGATCGCCGAGAAGCTGCGGCGGATCGCGTGCCTGCATCCGACGGAGTGGGCCGGCGAGGTGCCGGGGCTCGATCGATTGAAGGGGCCGCCGTGGAACCTCGACGACGCGTCGCTCGCGACGACGCGTGAGTACATCAAGAAGCTCGGCTTCTGGGGAGACGCATCGAGCGCGGGTTTGCCCTCGAAGGACAAGGTCTGGCACCTGCACCCGATCGGCCTCATCGAGCACTGGCGCACGCTCTCGCTTTTGCAGGCGCCGCCGGCGGAGAACGAGGCGACGGAGGAGACGTCCGAGGAGGGCGAGACGGCCGGCTCGACGTCGGGCGGGGCGACGACGGGCGCGGGGGAGAGCGAGCTCGTCGTTTTTTGCGCGCACGAGCTCGCGAGCCGAAAGAGCCGCGTGAAAAACGTGGCCCGCTTCGAGGTGGTCCCCGACGCGCAGACGCTCGAGGACGTGGTGACGCTCCTCTACCGGGGCGGCGCGAAGCCTTCGCCGAGCGCGATCACGGTGTCGCGCGGGGGCGAGAAGGTCACGGTGCAGGGGAAGGCCGCGGGCGAGGGCTACACGCAATACGACGTCAAGGTCGCGTTCAAGGGCACCCTGGGCCACAACATCCTCGGCGCCACGTTCTGGAAGGCCTTCACCGCGGCGACGGAGTACAAGGTCGAGGGATTCGAAAAGCCCCTCACCATCGCGGTCTACGCGCCGAACAAGCTCGCGCTCGCGATCAAAATGCCCAAGGTGCGCAGCGCCAAGATGGGCTCGAAGCTCGGGGAGAAGCTCGACGAGGTCACGCTCTCCGACGGCAGCAAGGGCCTCGCGTGGGTCGACGCAGGAGAGTCGCTCGAGGAGCCAGCCGGCTGGGAAAAACCCAAGAAGGGGGCGGAGAAAAAACCCTTCGGGGAGGGCGTCACCATCACGATGGATGGCAAGTCGCTCGTCAACGCGGCCGACGTCATCCAGCCGATCCTGGGCATCGTGGGGCTCGTGCAGCACGCGCTCAAGATCATGAAGGGCATCCAGGACGCGGTCCCCAAGATCGGCTGGTATGCCCAGTGGGAGTTCCAGGTCCTCCAGGGCGTCTTCAACCTCGAATGGCAGCAGAAGGAATACAAGGACGAACGGGCGTACGCCGGGGCGAAGCTGATCTTCCAGTTCAACCTGTTCTCGGCCTCCGCCGAGATCGGCGTCGGGATCGCGAGCTGCAGCTTCAAGGCGCAGCTCTTCGCGAAGATCGAGGGGGGCGTCTCCATCAACTACGAGATCGAGCGCGTCAGCCCGGGCGTGGACGCCACCGTCGCGATCCCGTTCACCTTGAGCATCGCGGGCGCCGTGGGGGCGCGTGTCCAGGCAGGGAGCTGCGTCGAATTCGAGGCCACGCTGGAGAGCGGGTTCGAATTCCAGGGGAAGCTCCAGATCCACAGCCGGGAAGGCTTCTCGATGAAGAGCTCCATGAGCTGGACGGGGCTCGCGGGGAAGATCAAGGCGTCGGTGGGCCCGGGCGGCTGGCTGGGCAACCACGTCTCGCAGCAGACGTTCATCGAAGCCGAGGACCTCGGGGACTTCGAATGGCCGGACGAGCCCTACACGGCCCCCTTCATCACGCGGAGCCAGATCGAGGAGATCCTCGAGGACAAACTCACCGACGGGCTGAACATCCGGGTGTTCACGGAGTCCGGGAGCGCGTGGACACCGGACACGCAATGGTCCACCGAGAAGATCGCGCAGACGCTCGCGGCGAAGATCGACGCCCGCAAGGACATCTTCCGCGACTCGAGCTCGATCGAGGGGCTCGCGCACGACATCCGGCAGCGGCTCGACATCATCGGCACGCGCGACTGGGCGCGCGACTGGATCGACGACAAGACCTTCCTGAGCTTCGTGAACAAGGAGCTCGATAAGATCATGTCGGCCAGCTACATCGATCCGTGCAAGGAACTCGTGGACAAGTGCAAGTGAGCGCATGCAGGACAAACCGATCTTCCACCTGAACCTGTCGCTGCGCGCCTGCCTCGCGCGGGTCACGCTGAACGGCTTTCAGCTCCTCGCCGTGGACGCGCGGGCGCCGATCAGCGTGGCGCCGCCGGTGAACCAGCTCCTCGTCGGCAAGGGGAACGTGCTCGGCATCCAGGCGCTCCCGACGATCACGCGGAAAGGGATGAGCTCGCCGCTCGACATCGACATCACCGGCTCGGTGTCGGCGTACAAGGCCGGGGACATCGTGGCGCCGGACGAGGCCGGCGACGTCGTGCTCTCCATCGACGTACAAAAAGCGCTCGCCGGGCAGGTCCCGGCGATCCCTTTGCAGCTCTCGTTCGAATTCGACAACGAGGGCCCCGCGTTCCCCGAGCTCCTCCGGGAAGCGGAGCCGATCGAGGATCCGGAGCCGCTGCTCGCCTACGCGACGCGCCTGCGGGACCTCTTCGCCGCGTCGGACGTGGTGGGGCTCGTGAAGGAGTTCGCGCCGAAGATACGCGATTTCGGGCAAGCGTATTACGAGACGGAGGCGCGCATGCGCGACGACTTCGTGGAGTTCGTGCAGGGCAAGCTGCTGCCGGGCCCGATGGACCTCGCGTTCGGGGCGACGGACATCCTGCCGGTCTCGATGTGCGAGGGCCGGATCTGGGAGCTCATGCGAAAGCCGAAGCGCCCGCTGCTCCAGACGGTGCCGGACAAGGACGGCTCGCAGCTCCAGATCCCCGTCTACGTGGCGAAGGTCGACGGCGCGTTACGCGTCGTGCGTTGACGGGAGCCGCGACGTCAGAGCGAGAAGATCCAGCGGTTCGGCGCCGGTTTGTCCTCGGGCGCGGGCGCGGGCGGAGGGGCCGCTTCCTCGACCGACTCGCTCTTCACCAGCCCGGCGCCGACGGGGTTTTCGAAGCGGCGCTTCGTATCGACCCGCGTGAGCGGCAGCATCAGATCGATGAGGCCCTTCGCGGCCGGGCGCGGGCCCGCGGCGATCTCGGCCGCCGCGGCGACGTACGCGTCCTTCACCTGCGGATCGGGCAGCAGGACCTTCCCTTGCGGGTGGAGCTGCAGGCCGAGGCCGAGGTCGACCTTCGTGTTCGCGAGCTTCACGCCGCTCGCCTCTTCGGCCGCGAGCAACACGAGCTCCTTCGCCAGGGTCGACGGGCGTTTTTGCAGGCCAAACGCCCCGAAGAGCAGGTCCGCGAGCTTCGCGCAGAGCTTCAGCGTGGAGTCGACGATCTGATCGGACTCGACCCGCGCGAGGACGGGATACTCCGGCGGGACCTCGGGCGCGGGGCGCAGGTCCCCGGCCTCGTTCTTGGGGCCGACGAGCGGCGTGACGTCGGCGCCCTCGACGAGGAAACCTTCGAGCTCGAGCCCAACGTCGGGCGGGCGCACGTGGACGAGCGTGAGCGAGCCGCGCAGGTACCGCTCCGCGAGCTGCTCGATCACGACATCGTCGCGCAGGTTGTGGATCGAGCTGCGATGCAGCTCCTCGGCGAGCATACGCCGCAGCTCCAGCATGCCGCGGCGATCGAGCGCGATGCCGCGCAAAAACGAGAGGATCCCGTGCCTGTCGAGGCGCTTCGGCCTCCCGAACTGGAAGAGACCGTGGCCCGTCCGGAAGAACGTCATCGGCGGGTCTCTCTCTCGGGCCGGGGCACGATACCGATCTTCGCAACGCGCGCGCCAGAGATCAAGCCTCTTGCCGGGAGGCGACGATCCCCGGTACGCTCGCTCGGAGCTCCATGCCTTATCCGCAGGGCACACTTGGCATCGGCATCGCGACGCCGTTCGGACCCGACGCCGTGCTCCTCGTCGATCTGCACGGGGAGGAGCGGATCTCGGGGCTGTTCCGCTTCGAGCTCGAGCTCGTCTCGCCGGAGAAGGCCCTCGACTTCAAGGCGATCGTCGGCAAGGGCGTGACCTTGACCGTGCGGGGCATGGCGAAGGAGAAGCCGCGCTTCATCCACGGGATCTGCACGCGGTTCGTCCAGGCGGGGCGGGTCGGCAAGCAGACGCGCTACCGGGCGGAGCTGCACCCGTGGTTATGGCTGCTCGGCAAGACCAGCGATTGCCGCATCTTCCAGGAGAAGAGCGTGCCCGACATCCTGAAGGAGCTCTTCCAGGAGCTCGGGTTCTCGTCGGGCGAGCACTTCAAGGATTCGCTGAAGGGCTCCTACACGCCGCGCCCGTACTGCGTGCAGTACCAGGAGACCGCGCTCGATTTCGTCTCGCGCCTCATGGAGGACGAGGGCATCCACTATTATTTCGCGCACGAGGACGGCAAGCACGTCATGGTGCTCTCCGACGACAGCGCGTCGGCCGCGGCGTGCCCGAACCTCGACAAGGCGCGCTTCGTCGAGCAGTTCTCCACGTCGACGGACGAGGACGCCGTCCTCGAGTGCACGCTCGAGGAGGAGATCGTCGCGGGCAAATACGCGGCGACGGATTACAACTTCGAGATGCCGAGCACGTCGCTCCTCGCGGAGGTCGCGGGCGAATCGGGCAAGCTCGAGCTCTTCGAATACCCGGGCGGTCACGTCGAGAAGAGCCCGGGGGACGCGCGGGCGAAGCTGCGCATCGAGGCCGAGGAGGCGCGGGCCGTGCGTCTGGCGGGCACGTCCACGTGCCGCGCGTTCACGGCGGGGCACGCGTTCAAGCTCGACGAGCATGATCGGGACGACGCGAACACCGACTGGGTGCTGCTCTCGGTCTCGCACCGGGCGAGCCAGGAGGGGTACACGAATACCTTCGAGGCGTTCCCGAAGAAGACCTCGTACCGCGCGCCGCGTATCACGCCGAAGCCGGCGATCCCGGGCACGCAGACGGCCGTCGTCGTGGGCAAGAGCGGCGAGGAGCAGTGGACGGACGAATACGGGCGCATCAAGGTCCAGTTCCACTGGGATCGCAAGGGCGCGAAGGACGACAAGAGCTCGTGCTTCGTGCGCGTGGTGCAGGCCTGGGCGGGCAAGAGCTGGGGCACGTGGTTCTTGCCGCGGATCGGGCAGGAGGTCGTCGTGAGCTTCATCGACGGCGACCCGGATCGGCCGCTCGTGACGGGCTCGGTGTACAACGCCGAGCAGACGGTGCCCTACGGTTTGCCGGACATGCAGACGAAGAGCACGATCCTGAGCCGCTCCTCGAAGGAGGGCGACGCGGGCAACGAGCTGCGCTTCGACGACAAGAAGGATAACGAGGAGTTCTACGCGCACGCCCAGAAGGACATGCTCTTCGAGGTGGAGAACGACTGGACCGTGAAGGTCCTCCACGATGTCGCGATGAACGTCAAGAACGAGCGGAAGGTGACGATCGAGGAGGGCGACGAGACGCTCACCGTCACGAAGGGCAACCGCACGATCAAGGTGGACAAGGGCGACGAGCTCCACGCCGTGAAGGGCAAACGCACGCTCGAGGTCACGAAGGACGAGGCGCACACGAACAAGGCGAACCTCGATTACAAGGTGACGAAGAACTACACGATCAAGGTCGACGGCGACCTCGTGATCGAGGCGAAGAGCGTGACGATCAAGGCCAAGCAGGCCTTCACGATGAAGGCGGGCACGGACTTCAAGGCCGAGAGCGGGACGGGGATGACGCTCAAGGCCGGCACCGATTTCAAGGCCAAGGGCGGGACGAACATGACGCTCGAGGGCGCGATCGCGCTGAAGGCGAAGGGCGGCGCGCAGGCCGCCGTGGAGGGCGGCGGCATGCTGACCTTGAAGGGCGGCATGGTGAAGATCAACTGAGGCGAGGCCATTCATGCCGACCGACCACGAAGAGCGCGACGAGAACGGCAAGCTGCTCACCCGGTTCCAGATGGAAGACGGCGCGCTGCACGGCGAGTTCGTCCAGTACGGGGAGACCGAAAAACAGATCGCGCACCGGGCGAGTTATCAGAAGGGAAAACTCCACGGTTTGTCGATCACGTACGACCCGGAGGGGCGCGAGGTCGAGCGCTCGTCGTTCGAGGACGGCCTCCTGCACGGCGAGACGAAGCTCTTCGACGAGAACGGCAAGCTCTCGCAGGTCGTCACGTTCGTGAAGGGCGAGCAACACGGGCCGACGCGGCTCTACGAGGACGGGCGCCTGCGGACGTTGTTGCTCTTCGAGAAGGGCAAGCAAAACGGACCGTTTCAATCGTTCGACGAGCAGGGGGGCGAGGTCGTACGTTCGTTCTACAAGAACGGCAAGCTCGAGGGGGAGTCGCTTTTCCTCGACGGCAAGGGCAATACGCTGCGGAAAGCGCACTACAAGGCGGACAAGCTGCACGGGGAGGTGATCGAATACTTCCCGGACGGCGAGGTGCGCGAGCGGGCCACCTACGACGACGGCAAGAAACAAGGCGACACCTTCAGCTACGACGTGAACGGCAAGCTCAAGGCGAAGGCGACGTACAAGGACGGCGAGAAGCGCGGCGAGGTCGAGTACGACGACAAGTGCCTCCCGAAGTCGAAGTCCGAGGAGAAGGAGACGTCCTTCTTCGACAAGATCGTGAACAAACTCGCGGGAGGCTGACGATGGGCCAGCACGTATGCATGGGGGCGATGATGCAATGCAGCTTCGGCGTGGCGCCGAGCTCGCTCACGGTGCTGCCCGCAAACCGGACGATGACCGCCCCGGGGCCACTCGCGAACATCATGGACGGCAAGCCGATGCTGAACGTGCTGCCGTTCGGGATGTGTCAGAGCCTGGCGAACCCGACGGTGGCCGCGGCGACGGCGGCGGCGATGGGGGTGCTCACGCCGATGCCGTGTATCCCGAACACGCCGGCGCCGTGGATCGTGGGTGCTCCGACGGTGTTACTGGCGAACATGCCCGCGCTGAACAACAGCTCGAAGCTGATGTGTATGTGGGGCGGGGTGATTCAGATCTCGTTCCCGGGGCAGGTCACCGTGCAGGTGCCTTGAGCCTCAGGTCTTCGGGCCGCAGCAGGACGACGCCGTCGGCTTGACCTCGCTCTTCACTTCGCTTTTCTCCGAGAGGCCGACGGGCGTGCAGCACGCGCTCGCGTCTTTGTTCAGCGCCGTGGACGTCCCCATCACGTCGGCGTCCGCCTTCACGACGAACACCTCCCACGAATTGCCGTCCGGATCCTCGACCCACACCTTGTCCTGCACGGCGTAGCAGCAAGACGTCTCCTCCTCCGTGAGGGTCTTCAGCCCCTGGGCCTCGAAGCGGGCCTTGGCTTCGAGGACATCCTCGGTGCTCGCGACCTGCACGCCGAAATGGCTGACGTTGATCCCCGTGCGAGGGGCCTCCTGCATCGTCAGGTTGAGCGAGGGGACCTGCAGATCGAATTTCGCATATCCGGCCCGCCGCTTCGTCGCCGCGACGCCGAACGCCTTCTCGTAAAAGGCCACGGATTGCTCGATGTTGGTGACGTTCAGGGACACGTGGGGCTTGAGGACGTTCATGGGGAGTCTCCTTTTCTTCTTGCTTCCAAAAAACTCGAACCTTGGGGCCCAAAAAAAGCGGCCGTTCAGCAGCAGCCGCTCTTCACGACTTTGCCGCCTTTGCCACGATTGCAGCAGTCTTCCCAGAGGTAACCCGTGAGGGCCAGGAGCGCCGCGTAATCGGCGGCGTAGTAGTGAAATGTGCCTTCGAGGCGGGTCGTGAACAGGCCCGCCTCGACGAGCCGCTTCAGGTGATGGCTCAAGGTCGACGCCGGCAGATCGACATGCGCCTGGATCTCGCCCGCCGACGTCCCCCCTTCGCCCCCCTGCACGACGAAGCGCAGGATCTGAAGGCGAACGGGATGGCCAAGCGCGCTGAGCTGCTGCGCGTGACGATCCAGCTTCGAGGTCACGGGCCTACTTCTAACATCCTCGAACTAAGTCCGCAAGGGGCTTCTTCGAGAAACGTGGAAGTCGTGCCCTCGCGCTCGTCGCGTCAGGGGCCGGGCTTGCCGCCGGGGCCGGGCCATTTGCCGCCGCCGGGGAGGACGGGCTTGGGGGCGGCGGGCGCGGCGGGCGCGGCGGGAGGTTTCGCGGCGCCGGGCATGGAAGGAGCGGCGGGCGGCGCGGGCGCGGCCGGGGGTTTGGGCGCCGCGGGCGCGGCCTTCGGGGCGAAGAGCGCGGCGTCGGCCGGCGCGGCCGGGGGTTCGGGGGCCTTCGGGGCGGCCGCCGGGGCGCCCGGGACCGCTGCCTTGGCGGCCGCTTCCGGCACCTTGGCGGCCGGAGGCGCCTTCGGGACGGCCGGCGCCGCCGCAGGGGCGGCTGCTTCCGGTACCTTGGCGCCCGCTTCCGGTACCTTGGCGGCCGGAGGCGCCTTCGGGACGGCCGGCGCCGCTACATCGGCGCCCGCTTCCGGTACCTTGGCAGCCGCTTCCGGTACCTTGGCGCCCGCTTCCGGTACCTTGGCAGCCGCTTCCGGTACCTTGGCAGCCGCTTCCGGTACCTTGGCGGCCGCTTCCGGTACCTTGGCAGCCGGAGGCGCCTTCGGGACGGCCGGCGCCGCTACACCGGCGCCCGCTTCCGGTACCTTGGCGCCCGCTTCCGGTACCTTGGCAGCCGCTTCCGGTACCTTGGCGG
This sequence comes from Polyangium spumosum, assembly GCF_009649845.1. Taxonomy (NCBI): domain Bacteria; kingdom Pseudomonadati; phylum Myxococcota; order Polyangiales; family Polyangiaceae; genus Polyangium; species Polyangium spumosum. The sequence goes on along the minus strand of NZ_WJIE01000009.1, from coordinate 129,134 downwards.
CCGGAGGCGCCTTCGGGACGGCCGGCGCCGCTACACCGGCGCCCGCTTCCGGTACCTTGGCGCCCGCTTCCGGTACCTTGGCGCCCGCTTCCGGTACCTTGGCGGCCGCTTCCGGCACCTTGGCGCCCGGAGGCGCCTTCGGGACGGCCGGCGCCGCTACATCGGCGCCCGCTTCCGGTTTCGAGGCGCCCGGAACCTCTGCCTTGGCGCCCGGAACCTCTGCCTTGGCGCCCGGAACCTCTGCCTTGGCCTCGGGAGCCGCTGCCTCGGGAGCCGCCGCCTCCGCCGCCGGAGCTTCCGCGCCACCCGCATCCGCCGCCGCCTCCGCCCCGCCCGCGTCCGCCGCCGCCTCCGCGCCACCCGCGTCCGCCGCCGCGTCCGCCCCACCCGCGTCCGCGCCTGCCGCCGCCCCGGCTTGTGCCCCCGCGCCGGCCTGCGCGCCGTCGCCGCCCTTGCGCGCGTCCTGGGCCTCCTTCATCGATTGCATCGCGGTCTTGCCGGCGTCCTTGACGATCTCCTTCGCCTTCTCGAGGCTCTTCGTCAGGTTGTCCGCCGAGGCCTTGATCGCGTCGCCCGTCGATTGCGCGGCCTCCACGACCTTCGCCGCCTCGGCCTGCGCCGCCGCCGCCGCCTCGGAGCACGCGTCGTTCGCCTCCTTGGCGACCGCCATCGTCTTCTCCTTCGCCGCGGCGATGACGTTTTTCGCCTTCTCGCCCTCCGTCCGCACCTCCCCCATTTGCTGGTTCAGCACGTCCGTCAATGCCTTCGAGGCGCCCTCGAACCCCGCCGCCCCCATCGCGGCCGCCGCCTGCTCCGCCGCGTTGTTCACGGCCTCGGCCGCGTTCACGCCCGCCGTCACCGCCGCGGACGCCGCGTTCGCCGCCGACGTGACCATCTGCTCGAGCCCGCCCGAGACCACGAGGTTGATCGCCCCCGCCGCGTCGAGCCCCCCGCCCGCCGGCACGATCGCGGCGAGCGTCCCCTTCAATGCGCCCAGATCACCCGAAATGCCCGCCGTGACCCCGTACGCCGCCTTCTTGATCTCCGCGAGCGCCGTCCGCGCCTTGAGGAGGATGTCCTCCTTCGTCGCATTCGCGAGCCCCTGCGCGAGCGCGATCTGACTCTCGACCGCCGTCCGCGCGACCTGCTCCAGCTTGAGGATCCGCGCCGGGATGTCGTTCACGAGCGCGTTCGTCTTGTCCTCGAACGCCGCGCCGAGGTCCTTGAAGCGCTGGATCGAGGTCTCCACCGTCCGGCGAATGGAGGCCACGAGCTCGAGCACCTGCGTCTCGATGAGGTCCTTCATCTCGGAGGCGAGCTGCTTGAACCGCTGCTCCGCCGCCTTGATCGCCCCCATGATGTCGGCGAGCGTCTTCTCGTAGAACGTCTTGCCCGCCTCGACGAGCGCGTCCGCCGCGGCCTTGATCTGCTTCTTGCAGCTCTCGAGGTAATCGGGGATCTTCTTCGTGATCGCGTCGACGAGCGTCGATTGCAGCTCCTCGAACGTCTTCTTGACCGCCTCGCCCTTGTCCTTGATCGACGACGCGATGCTCGTCGCGATCTGCATGGCCTGCATCGCGAGCTTCGGTCCGAGCGCGGCGATCTGCGCGATGACCTTGATGCCCTGCGCCTGGATCTTCGGCTTCAAGAGCGTCGCTTGCAGCTCGAAGTCCTTGATCAGCTTCTCCCCTTGCGCCTTGGTCTTGGCCTCGATCTGCTTGATCGCAGCCTCGCCCTTGGCCCGGATCTTGGGGATGACCGAGGTGTCCTCTTCATAACCGGCGCTGATGAAGTCCGCGAGCGCGTCGTCGTGCCCCTTCGCGCCCTCCGCCACGAGGTCCCGGACGATCTTGTCCGCCTCGAGGTTCAAGTCGGCCTGGAGCGCCTTGATCGAGGCGTTCATCTTGCCGCCGAGCTCCTCGACCGAGACGATGACCGAGTCCTCCATCGTCTGGAGGATCTTCTTGCATTCGGCCTCGAACGTGCCGAGAAGCTCGTTCGCCGCCTTGCGCACGTCCTCGAGCGTGCCGAGCGTCAGGTCGCGGATCTGCTCGAGCAGTTGGTCGAGCAGCCGATCGAGGTCGGCCTTGATCCCCCGCACGAGCGCGAAGCCGTCGGCGAGCAGTTTGTCGATCGTGCTCGTGATCGTGAGCAGCGCCTCGTTGAGCAGCTCCGCCGTGCGCGCGACGAGACCACGCGCGAGGTTCGCGATCTCGTCGATCGTCTTCTGGATGGCGTCGTCGACCTTCGCGAGGATGTCCTGCGCGCACTGGTTGATGCGGGTCGGGACCTCGCCGATCGCGCGCCGCACGTCGCCGATCGTCTGCTTGATCGTGTCGTCGGTCTGCTGGACGAGGCTCTTCAGCGTCTCGCGCGCCTGATCGATCGAGCCCTTCGTGGCCTCGCGTAGCTCGCCCACGACGGCGTCGATGTTCGCCGACATCTCGGCCTTGGCGCCGTCGTGATCGGGAACCTTCGCGATCGCCGCCTCGAACTTGCTCCGGACGTCGTCGCCGATCGCCTCGATCTTGCCGTCGATCTCGCCCGCGATGTCCCCGAGCTTCTGCTCGACCGTGTCGGCCTGCGCCTTCACCGCGTCGAGGACCTTCGTCGCCTGCTCCTCGCCGAGCTCTCCGATCTCGTCGATCTTGCCCTTCGCCGCGTCGGCCGCGCTCTGGATCTGATCCTTCGCCGTCGTGACGAGCGAGTCCTTCTGCGATTCGAGTTTGCCCTCGACCTCGCCGACGAGCCCGTCGAGCTTCGACTTCGCGGACGCGATGGCGTCCTCGCCCATCTTCTTGAGCTCGGGCGTGATGCCCTTGAGCTGCCCTTCGGTCTCCTTGATCGCCGTGTCGATGCCGGAGGAGATGCCGTTTTTGGTCTCGTAGAGGGCCTTGTTGAGCTTGAGGATCTGCTCTTCGGCCTTGCCGATGATCCCGTTCGTGGAGTCGCGGACGGTGGAGACGCCCTTCGTGACCGTGACCTCGGCCTTGTCGATCTGCTCCTGCGCGAACTTCCCGAGCTTGCTCGGAATGCTCTCCGTGGCGCCCTGGCTCTGGTCTTCGGTCGTCATGCGAAAAAAGCCTCAGTCGAACGATATCCCGGCACACGCTCGGTTGACAAGCCTCAGCCAGCCTCCCCGAGCCCCTTCCGAATGGCCGCACGGGACAAACGCACCTCGCGGTCCCTCCTGCCCACCTTGCCCACGTCGCCGAGCCACGCGATCTGGCCGAGGAGCGCGCGCCCAGGGCGACCAAGCGCCGCCCGCGGCGCCTCGCCCTCGGCGAGCACGAGGACGAGGCCGAAGTGGAATCGGGCGCCAGCATAAAACCGCACGAGGGAGCAGAGCGGCGCGAGCGCGTCGCCGCCCGGGAGGAATCGAAGGAATTCGTCGAGCTTCATCGGCCCGATGCGCAGGTCGAAGGTCGACTCCTGATCCCAGAAGCGCCCCCCGAGGCAGGCGTCGCGGCCGAGGGCGCGGTTCTGGCCGGAGCGGCCGATCGCAGTACGATCACCGTCCTCGATGGGATGAAACGCCCCGGTGAGCGGGATGGGCTCGATCGAGACGCCAAAATGGCGGCGGAGGATGGCCACGAGGCCCTCGAGCGAGCGCCTCTCGCTCGAGAGGTTCGCCGCGTGCTCGAGCAGGGCGCGATCCTGGACCGCGAGGCGGCCTTCGAGCGCGCGAAAGCCGAGCCCGAGCAGCGAAAAGAGGTGCCGCGCCGCGGCGTCTTTCTCGGGCGAGGAGGCGCCGAGGCCGACGCGGTGGCCCTTGCGGATCCGATAAGCGAAGGAGACGAGGCGGTGATTGAAGATGTCGAGGAAATCACGCGCCGCGGTGTCGCCGCGGACGGCGCGCATGAAGATCGACTCGACGATGGGCGGCGGCAGAGGGCCGAGGGCGCCGCCGAGGCCGAGGAAGTTGACGAGCATCTTCGCCGGCTGGCCCTCGCGGTGCGGCGGGCGAATCTTCGCGACGTCGGTCTCGGGGAAGGAGAGCGCGATGCTCGACGAGAACCGCACGGCCTCGCGTGAAGGATCGGAGCCCTCGCCGACGGGGACGGCGTCGCCCTCGCGCCAGCGCTCGAGGAGGGAGACGGCCTGATAAAAATCGAAGGCGTGCCCCTCGTCGAAGAGCCAGGCCTCTACAGAAGGGCTCTTTCGCCAGCCGTGGGCGGCCATCGCTTCCAGACCTCCGCGCGCGAGGCGCGCTTCAGGACGAGCTCGGTGAACGCATTGATGTGCGCCTGCAAGGCGAAGAAGCGGCTCAGCACCGAGGCCAAAAGGACCGGGCTCGATCCGGCGAACTGCTCGTCCGCGAGCGTGAGCGTGATCTCGAGGCCACGACAGTAGCCGCGCCACGCGTCGCTGCCGAGGCGGCGCGTGACGACGCGGCTCGAGATGTCGAGAAGCGCGTCGATCTGGCGCTCGGCGTCGGGCGAATCGCCGAAGACGTACGCGCGCAGGATCTCGCGGAGCGCGGAGACGCCGGCCTTGCCGTCGGTGATCGAGAGGTGGTTCTGCGAGAGGTTCGAGACGAGCCGCCAGAGGGCCTCGCCGCCCATGGGCGCCGCGCGCTGGGGCGTCGGTTTCGTGAGACAAACGATTTTCCGGGCCGGGATGGGGCGCTCGGGGGAGAGCTGGGTGTCCTTGGCGATCTCGTTCGCGAGGTCGCGGTTCGTGCAGAGGACGCCCGCGTAGACGGTCTCCGAGGGCGGACGCGCGAGCTTGAAGTCGGTGTCGACGAAGGTGAGCCAGAGGTCGGTGCCCGGCAGGTCCTTGCGGCCCGTGGCGACACGGCGCGCGTGCCAGAAGGCGCGCGGCCGCTCGCCCTTCTGGTGGTGCACGAAGGAGAAAAAGGACGCGTAATCGATCTGCTTGGGCTCGCCGGGCGCGGTGGCGGCCACACGCGTGATCGAGTGGACCTCGGTGGTCCGCTCGCGGCGCGCGTCGGCGACGAGGCGATACTCGGGCCGGGTGTGATCGACGCGGATGGGCTCGGCGCTGCGCGGGAAGAGGTTGATGATCGGGGTGCAGCCGAGCGAGAGCGTCGTCTTGCGGACCGCGGCGCCGGCCGGCGGCTTCTGGTCGAAGAGGACGAGGATCTTCGCGTTCTTCCGGGGCGGGAGCTTCGGGAGCTCGATGTCGAAGAAATGAAACTTCTCCGGGAACGCGAAATACTCCTGCACGAGGCGATGGCCGCGGTGCGCGTGGGGCGGATACGGCAGGACGTCCTCGCTCGCCTCGAAGCCGACGGGGCGGATCTTGCCGTGGGCCCAGTCCTGCGAAGGGTTGTCCCCGACCACGAGGACGCCGACGGCGTGCGCGGCGACGAGGTCGTAGAGCCGCGCCGCGCCCATGCCCCCGCCCGCGACGTGGAAGCGCAGCGAGCGCATGCCGAGTTTGTCGAGCGGGACCCCGCCGGTCGAGAGCTCGATCTCGAGCACGGCCGCGGCGTTCGCGACGAGCCAGCCGGGCAGGTCGAGGTTCTCGGGCGGGACCATGCCCGCGTGCGTGATCTCGATCGGCCAGAGCGTGACCGGATACGCGGTGCGAAAATGACAAACGGGCCCGCTCTGCGAGGCCGCGAAGAGCGGCGTGTGCTTGTCGACCGTGTAGCCGGAGCCGAGCTTCTGCTCCTTCGGGTCGACCTCGAAGGCGGCGATCGCCATCGCAGGGACGGGGCAAACGAGCTGCGGATAGAGGACGCCGAGCAGCGACGTCGTGTAAATCGGCAGCTCGGCCTCCATGTCGCGCGTGAGGCGCGCCGAGAGGAACGCGAAGGCCTCGACGAGGCGCTCGACGTGTGGATCGGCCGAGGCCTGGCTCGACGTGCCGAGGCGCGCCGCGATCTTCGGATAGTCCTTGGCGAACTCGGCGCCGCGCTCGCGCAGATACACGAGCTCGCGCGCGTAGAGCTCGAGCATCTCCCGATCGGGATCACCCCGGCTCATGCGGCCCCCGAGCTCGCTTCGAGCGGCGCCTCGAACGAGAGGGGCTCACGCACCTCGTCCGTGACGAGCGTCGCCGTGAGCGCGACGACGAGCCGCGCGTGCGGCGGCGCGTCCTCGCGTCGCTTGATCTCCACGCGTACGTTCTGGAGCCTCGGCTCGTACGCCTCGATCGTCTTCTGCACGAGGCGCACGAGGCGGCGCAGCTCCTCCGGCACGAGCGCACGGCCGCCGAGCTCGAGGTCGGGCAACCCGTAATCGATGGTCGTGCGCGGTCGGGAGAGGGCCTCGTCGCCGGAGATGGGGCTGCGGGTGCCGAGGATTCGACCGAGCTCGCGGGCCACGGAGGCGCGCAGCCCGTCTCGGTCGAGGGTGCAATAGGGGACCACTTCCTGTTTTTGAGCAGGGTTCTCGTCGATCAGCCGATCGAACAGGGGAACCCTGCCCGCGCTCGTGGATCCCCACGCCTTCGCCATTCTGTCGCTCCCCTGGGACGAGAATACGTCCTCGGGTTAGAGCTTCTTGTTCTCCTCGAGCGTCCAGCCCGCCTCGGCCGTGCCCTTCTTGCCCGCCGGCGAAGGCTGGCCCTGCTGGGCGTACGACCACTTGATCTTGCGGTAGTTGAACGTGACCGTCTCGATGGGACGGCCACCCGAGCCGCCGCTCACCGAGATGTTCGTCAGGATCACGTCCTCGAACGTGATCTTGTAATAAAGGACCATGTCGCCGTCGTTCTTGTCGGCCTGGAAGACGGTGAGCTCGGCCTTCTTGATGTTGTCGCCGCCGCTGCACTTGAGGTTCAGCGTCGGCGAGGTGATGTCGAGGTACTTGCTGAACGTGAAGTCCTGATGCACGCAGCGGCCGTGCGCGCGCGCGTTCGCCGAGGCGCCGCTCGTCAGCGGCATCGCCACGCCGTGGCTGAAGGACATGACCTCGATCTTGTCCTTGCCCTGCGCCGCCGTGCTCTCGCCCTTGACGCCCTCGATCTCCAAAAAGCTGGTTTCCATCGTAAATCCTCCGCGTCCCCGTCGATGATCGCCGCCCGCGCGCGAGTATCCGCGCGTGGGACGGCGATCTCCATGATTTACACCCTACACCGATCTGCGAAGCCCGTCACGCTGCAGGAGGCGGAAGATCCGCCACGAGGCGCATCGAGACCGTGAGCTCGTTGAGCTGGAAGTGCGGCTTCAGGAAGACCACGGCGCGGTACGCGCCCGGCTTGCCCGGAACGTCGGTGACGTCGATCCGCGCCTCACGAAGAGGCAGCCGCGCCTTCGTGTCCTGACCCGCGTCGTCGTTGAGGAGCACGTAGTCCGCGATCCAGTTGTTGAGGTACGACGACACGTTGTCCTTGGTCATGAAGCTGCCGATCTTGTCGCGCATCATGACCTTGATGTAATGGGCGAACCGGCTCGTCGCCATGATGTACGGGAGCTGCGCCGACAGACGCGCGTTCGCCGTCGCCGAGGGCAGGTTGTACACCTTGGGCTTGTTCGCGGTCGCGCCGCCGAAGAACGCAGCCTGGCCGCTGTTCTTGCGATAGCAGAGCCCGATGAACCCGAGCTCGGAGAGCTCGTTCTCGCGGCGATCGGTGATCGCCACCTCGGTCGGCGTCTTCACCGCGAGGTCGCCGTCGCTCGTCTTGAAGACGTGCACCGGGAGGTTCTCGACGAGGCCGCCGCCCTCGACGCCGCGGATCGCCGCGCACCAGCCATAATGCGCGAACGCGTTCGTGATCCGCTGGCCGAGCGCGTACGCCGCGTTGCCCCAGAGGAAGTTCTTGTCCTCGGCGCCGACGTTCTCCTCGTACATGAAGCCGTCCACGGGCACGCCCTTCGGGCCGTACGGGAGGCGCATGAGCACATGCGGGAGCACGAGGCCGACGTAACGGCTGTCCTCGCTCTCGCGGAACTCGCGCCACTTGATGAGCTGCGTGCTCTCGAAGAGCTTGGCGAGATCGCCGGGCACGCCGATCTGCCCGAAGTTCTCCATGTCGAAGAGGAACGGGCTCGCCGCCGAGATGAAGGGCGCGTGCGCCGCCGCCGCGACCTTCGAAAGCTCGGTCAAGAGGCCGACGTCCGGGCTCGATCCGTCGAACTCGTAGTCGCCGAGGAGCAGGCCATACGGCGCGCCGCCGAAGGTGCCGTACTCCTCCTCGTAGACCTTCTTGAAGAGCGCGCTGCGATCGAAGTCGGGCGCCGACTCGAAATCCTTGCGGAGCTCGTCCTTGCGGACGTTCATCACGCGAATCTTGAGCCGCGTGCTCGTCTCCGTGTTCATGACGAGGTAGTGCAGCCCCCGCCAGCGCGCCTCGAGCGACTGGAACTCGGCCGCGTGCAGGATCACGTCGAGCTGCTTGCCGATGATCTCGTCGATCTCGTTGATGCGATCCTGAATGGCCGCGACCGCGCCGAGGTCGATGGCCCGCTGCTTGTCCGCAGGATCCCGCTCATCGAGGATCTGCTGGCAGAACTCCCCGACGATGTCGCGGGCGTGTTGCTTCTGGGCGGGGTTGTCCCCCCGGACCATCGCGCCCTCGGCGAGGATCTGATCGATGATCGCCGCGCCATCCGCGCTCGTGTCGATGTGTTGTTTCGCGCTGCTCGTCTCCGGCATGTTCGTATCCTCCGCGCGGACTCAGCTCTGGTCGTCCTTCGAAACTTCCGCCTTGATCTTCTCGAGAGCCTCGGTGCTCTCCATGACCTCACGCAGCGCCGCCGAGAGCTCGTCGTTGCCTTCGAGCTTGGCGAGGAGGTCGTTCAGGCGCTCGCGCGCGCGGAGCAGCTTGCGGAGCTCCGGGATCCGCTCGACGAGGCGCTCGGGCCGGAAATCGTCCATGTGCGTGAACGTCAGGGGAATCGCGATCTTGCCCGTCCCCTTGATCACGTCGTCGACCTTCACCGTGATCTCCGGCTTCGTGGAGGCCAGGACGTCGTTGAAATTGTCGCGGTCGACCTCGACGAACTTGCGATCCTTCAGCTTGGGCAGCGGATTCGCCGGGTTCTGCCCCAGATCGCTCAGCACGCCGACGACGAACGGGATCTCTTTCTTCTCGATTGCGTTGCCCGTCTCGACGTCATACGTGATCTGCACACGCGGCGGACGGTTCCGGTCCAGCCAGTGCTGCTTGCTCTCTGCCATCGATGGCTCCCTTCCTCGGCTCTCGCGGCGGCAGCCGCGGCTTTGCGAACTTCCCGAAACACCGCCCGCGCACGGGGTCTACTTCTGGCGCATTTTCCTTCTTACCGTGCTCGGGCTCGAAAACACAACACCCTCGTAGGGGCGCGCTCGCGGATCCCCCGTTATTCCTCCCTCCCGCGCATCCCGAGCAAGCGCTGTATCGCCACGAGATCATCAGGGTTTCCGACGAACTCGTAGAGGAGCTGCGCGAGCGACATGTTGCCCCACTGCACCGCACGTTTGACCAGGTACGGGACGGGGCTGTGCGGCTCGGTCCGCATGAGGTACTCGGCCGCCTCGGCGAGGCGGTAATACGCGTCGGCGCGGCTCGAGATGGCGAAGGAGCCCGACGCCCCCGCGCCGCCCGAGGCCGTGAACGCCGCCGCCGCCGCCGCGGCCGATCCGAGCAGCGGCGGGCTCTCCCCGGGCGCGCTCGCCGCGGAGGGAGCGCTCTCGCCGTTGATACGCGCCGCGTCCCGCGCGAGCATCTCGATCTGCGCGAGGACCTCACGCACGCGGCGCAGCGTGGGCGGGCGCGGGATCTGCGCGGCGATCGCCGCCTCGGCCGCCTCGGCCGCGATGATCGCCGTGCCCGCGTCGAGCGCGACGTCCGTGAAGCGCGCGCCGCCGAGCGAGATCTTGGCGAGCAGCGACTCCCGCGTCGGCCGCGCCGCCTCCCCCTCCCCGTCCACAGGCCCGGCCTTCGCGCCGAGCTCCCAATCGAGCAGCGAGAACGACGCGTCCCCGTCCGCGAACGGCGTCTGGCGCAGGCGATCGGAGAGGACGTCGTCCATCCACTCGTAAAGCGCCGCGCGCGCGGAGGCGTCCTCGTCGTCGCCGAGCGCGGGGAAGAGGCCGTCCCAGTACCGCTCGCAGAGCGCGGCGACGAGCGACAAACCCTGGCCGAGGCCCTTCACGCGATAGCGCCGCAGCCAAGCCTCCACGAGCCACGCCGCGATCTGGAGGTCCTTCGATTTCTTGCGCAGCGCCTCCTGGCAAAGTTTGTCCACGAGCGCGAAGTCGGCGACCTTGAGCTTGGTCTCCCAGTCGCCCATGGGCAGCGACGGATCGTCCTCGCGGCGCGCCTCGCGGACCCGGTCGTACGTGCCTTCGTACCGGAGAGACGCGCCACACGGCGCCTCCTCGGAGATGGGCTGGAGCAACGTCTCCAGATCGATGTGCAGGGCGTTCGTCGACGACATCGCGGTTATCTCTCGTAGAGGGTCGGGGCGACCGCGGGGAACTCGGGGTAGCGGAGGAACCGGTCCTTCTCGACGCCGGTGATCCCGATGCGGATGAAGACACGTACGGTGTTGGCCTCGGTCCCGACGCGCTCGATGAAGCCACCCGTGGGATCCGGCGAGGACTGGATGACGAAGCCGAGCACGTGCGAGCCGCCCTCGGACTTCTGCGACGCGTCCCGCGCGGAGGTCTGGTGGAACGCGATCATGCGGAGCAGCGCCCAGGGGCCGCGCTCCTCGAAGGTGACGGTCCTGTCGTTCACGAAGACGTTCGGGCCCTGCGTCGACAGAGGCACGTCGAGGCTCGACTTCGCCCAGCGCAGATCGACGCGGACCGGATCGTTCACGCGCCAGCTCGCCTCGACCTTGGGGCCGTCACGGAAGAGGCGCTCGTCCGCGAGCCGCATGGCCCACTCGGCGATGCGGTTGCCGCCGACCTCGAGGCCGGGGTTGACGCGGAACTCGACCTTGACGTCGTAGATGCCGTCCTCGGCCGACTCGACCTGCGCCCACATGGGCATCATGAAGGCGCGGACGGCCTCGATCTTGTCGAGGAAGCGGCCGACCTCGCCCGCCGAGGCCTTCGTCTCCTTGCCGAGGACGTAGCCAAAATCGGCGCGGAAATCGCCGGCGTCCTGGAGGAAGCGGCGGACGACCTCGGGCCGCGCGTCCTCGACGCGGATGCCAGGCTCGATCTTGACGAAGGGGAACTTGCCCGAGAGCTCGCGGTTGAAGGTGCGGCGGAGCGCGGCGTACCGATCACGCATCTCGTCGCCGGCGAGGGCGCGGCAGCGCTCGCGTAGCTCCTCGACGATGTACTTCTGTTTGCCCGCGAAGAACCCGCCCGAGCCGTCGACGTTCGCGCGTTTGTCGAGCTCGGCGATGCAGTTCTTCCCCGTGATGAGCGGGAGGTCCGAGAGCATGAAGGTCTCGAGGTTCGAGACCCCGTTGCCCGCCTTCTTGTTCTCGTGGTCCTTGAGCGGCCAGGCGACGTTCTGCCAAAGCGCGACGTTTGGATCCCCGGCGCCGTCGCCCGCGACCTCGGGGCTCTCCATCGCGGCGAGCACGGGCTCGGCGAGCTCCTTGTGCAGCGTGGCCGCGCGCGTGCGCTGGGCCGCGGCGTACTCGGACAACCGCCCCGCGTCGGGCACGCTGAAGGCCTCGAAGGCAGGCGTGGACCGGCCGTCCCACCAGGTGAAGCCGCCCTTCTTGAGGCCGTAGAGGTTCTCGGCGCGCAGGACCTCCGCGCCGCGGCCGAGGACCTCGGAGCCCTGGCCGCGCAAGAGCTCGCGCAACCTGTCGCGGGCGTCGTCCATGCGCAGGCGCACGAACGCGCCGATCATCTCGCGGATGGGGGCCATCGCCTGGCCGAGGTTCGCGGCGTCGGCGCGTACGGTCTCGAACTGGCGATTGCTGTTCCCAGGCAGGGGCGTGGCCGGCCGCGCGGCGCGGGCGACGGCGCCGAGGGTGCTCGCCTTGACCTGACGGACCGTGAGATCGGAGATCGTGTTGCGGACGCGCGGGTCGATGGTCGTGAGGAGTTTGCCCTGGAGGAAGGTCTCGTAGTCCTTGGGCAAACGCGAGGCCTCCTTGAGGACCTCGGCGTCCCAGTCGACGCGGGCGCGATCGAGCTCGGCCGTGAGGGTCTGCTCCTCCTCGGCCGTCATGAACGTCTGCTGGCGGAGCGCGTCGATGGGCGCCTTGAGCCCGAGGATGAAGGGCGAGAGGCGCATGAGCAGGACGCCGCCCTTGCGCTCCAGGATGGGCCCGGAGAGGGGCGCGCCCGCGCTCGCGACGTACGTCTTGAGATCGAGCAGGCGCGCGTCGACGCCGCCGCGCAGGGCCGCCTCGACGTCGGGGCCGAGCAGGCGCGAGGTCTTGACGGCCTTGAGCAGGCCCGCGATGCCTTCGTTCGGCGGCAGCGACTCGCTCGACACCCAGGCGAGCGTGGGCGCGCCGAGGTGCGCCTCGACGCGGGCGATCGCGTCACGCAAGGTCCAGAGGTCCTGCGCGGTGTACTCGGCGCCCTTCGTCTCGAGGTCCTTCAGGCTCTGGACGAGCTGCTCGACGTCGGCGCGGACGACGGCGTCGCTGTAGGCCTCGAGCACACGATCCTGCAAGCCCTTGAAGAGGGCCTGCGCCTTCTCGCGGGCCGGATCACGCCGCGGGGCGAGGTCGAAGGGCTGGCGGCGCGCGCCGCGGGCGAGGGCGTTGCGGTAGTACTCGACCGCGATCGTGGGTGAGGTCTTGTAGCCGAGCAGGTAGTCCGAGAGGTCGGCGACGCCCTGCATACGCGCGTCGGGCGTGGCGTCCTTCGGCAGCTCGCCGAGCAGGGCGTCGTGGCGCGCGACGTGGGCCTCGAACGCGCCGAGCTCGCGCAGCCACGTCTCGAGCAGGATGTACTCCTGGCTCTTCTCGACGCTGAGCGGGAAAAACGTGTCGGGCGGAGCTTGCGGCGGCAGCGGGCGCAGGAGGTGGTTGGCCTCCTCGTCGAGGCCGGCGCGGAAGGTGTCGACGAGGACCTGCTCGAGGGCGATGACGAAGGCGCTGTCGACGCGGCCGTCGAGGCGGCTCCACCAGGAGGCAGGGTTCAGCGGGGAGCGCAGGCGGCCCGACTCCTCGATCGTCTCGAGCTTCTCGATGAGGGCCTTGGCGCGCAGCTTCTTCGCCTCGAAGCTCGTCTCGGTGCCGGGGGCCTCGCTCTTCGCCGAGAGGACGCTGCTCTGGACGTCGCGCAGGAAGGGCATGACCGCCGTGGTGCGGCGCTCGAGGCGCGAGGCGTCGATCCAGAGGGCCGCGAGGAACATGCCCGCGAGGCAACCCGCGACGAGCTGGAGCCCGAGGTTCACGCGCTGGCGACGGCGGAGCGCGGCGGCGGCGGGTTTGCCGAGGTTGCGCTCGGCGAAGACCTTGTGCTCGAACAGGTCCTTCGTGAAGAGGACCTTGCCCGGCGGCGCGGCCGCGGCGGCAGGTTTGGCGGGGGGCGCGAGCGCGGCGGGCGAGGCGCCGGGAGCCGGCAGCGGCAGAGGGCCGGCGGGCGGATCGGCGAGGCCCGTGAAGTAGATGCCGCGGAGCGTGAGCGTCTCCTGGCCGGCGCCCTCGAGGAAGACGGGATCGACGTAGGTGCGCAGGCCGTCGCCGAGGGACTCGATCTCGCTCGGGAAGAGGAAGAAGTCGTCGGGCGAGCGGACGACGGGGGCGCCGGCGAAGCGCCGCGCCTGGTAGCGGAGGAGCGCGTCGCGGACGGAGCCGATCGCCTCGGAGGCCCAGTCGTCCGAGCCCTCGGTGAAGGGCGGGTGCGGGCTCGACCAGCCGAGGATGTCGTCCTTGCCGTTTTGCGTGACCTCCGTGCCGAGGCTGCGGAAGCCGGAGAGGCGATCGGTCTGCGTGACGACCACGTAGACCGGGACGTTCATGCCGAGGGTCTGCTGCGCGAGGGCGATCGCGGCGCGCAGGACCGTCGCCTTGCGCTTGCGCTCGGCGGGCGTGGAGCGCGCCTGGGGCATGACCTCGTTGCAGGGGACCGTGAGGAGGATGCCGTCGACGGGGCGATCGGGGTAGAGGCGCTTGAGCTCGTGCAGCAGCGCGCGATACGGCCCATCGGGCGCGGCGGTGCCGCCCTCGCCGAAGAGCAGGCCACCGGCGACGTCGACGAGCAGCGCCTTGCCGAGCATCCAGAGGTGGACGGCGGACCTGTCGCCGGGCGCGGGATCGCCGCCCTCGTGCAGCCCGACGCTGAGGCCCGAGCCGCCGAGCAGCGTGGTCTTCCCGGAGGAAGGTTCGCCGAGGACGAGGAACCGCGGCATCTCCTCGCGCGCGGCCTTGTCGGGCACCTTCTTGACGAGGGCGGCCTTGGCCTTGCCTACGGAGGCGCGGATCTCGGCGACGGCGTCGGGTTTGCCCTCGCGCCTGGCGAGCTCGGCGGCCTTCTGCGCCTTCTTTTTCTGCGCGAGGACGAGCGCGTAGACACCCACGCCGACGACGGCGAGCGCGGCGAGGCCCGCGAGGATCTTGAGGAGCAAGCCGACGGTCACGAGGCGCCCTCGATGCGGTCGAGCACCTTGTCGAGCTCGGCCGTGCGATAGAGCCAGAGGATCTCGCCGATGACGATCCAGCCGAGCAGGACGACGAGGAACGGCAAGAGGCCTCGGGAGAGGGAGGGCAAGCGCTTCAGCGGCGCGTCCGTCGCGGTGTGCTCGTGCGCCTGGGGGCAGAGGTCTTCGCCGCGGACGATCTCGGGATCGGTGCGGGCGAGGAAGTCGACGATGCGGGCGCGGTAGGTCTCGGGCTCGCCGGTGCCGAGGGGCGCGTAACGGCCGCGGAAGCCGAGGGCGAGGGCCGTGAGGTAGACGGTGAGGAGCTGCGAGGAGGCAGGCGCGCGGCCGTAGAGGGCGTCGTCGATGCGGTTGAAGAAGCGGTCGCCCGAGTCGCGGGTCTGGAAGACGACCGACTCGAGGGGTTTGTCGGCCCAGGGCGCGCGGCCGGGCCAGTCGAGGTGGAGGAAGACCTCGTCGGCCATGGCGATCATGACGTAGCGGGTCTCCTCGAAGAGGCGGCGCTCGTGCTCGGGGAGCGAGCCCTGGATCTTGCTCGCCTGCTGCTCGAAGGCGTCGAGCAGGCGCTGCTGGATGGCGTCGTGGGGGAGGGCGCCGCCCGAGGCGACCACGAGGCGCTTCTGCGTGACGACGTCCGCGTGGAAGTTGCAGAACGCGTCGACGAGGACGCGCTGGTCGCGGTGCGTCGCGTGCTTCGAGCTGAGCGCGGGTCGTCCCGGAGAAGCCATCGGCCCGTTACCCGCTCTTCACGTAGAGGACCGCCTCGGAGGGGCCGCTCTGCCCCGTCGGATCGGCCGTGTTGCACAAGGTGAGCGGCTCGCCCGGGTCGAGGTAGACGCTCTGCTCTTCGAGCTCGAAGAGCAAGGTCCCGGGCGTGGCGACGAGGTCGCCGCAGCGCTCGACGCGCTTGCGACCCGCGCCGAGGATGCGGCTCTCCTGCATGGTACGCAGGCGGGCCGGGGCGCCGATGAGCGCGCCGTTCATCCAGTTGAGGAGCTGATCCTCGCGCACGCCGCGCTGGACACGGACGGCGACGACGAGGGCGCGCGTGCGGAACTCGCGCTGGAAGAGGACGTTGTACTTCCCCTCCTTGAGGTCGAAGGGGTACGCGGTGAAGGACTCGATGATGCCCTCGTCGACCATGCGGAAGATGTGATCGCGGGCGGTCTCGAAGGTCGCGCGCAGGTCGTCGTGCCGGTAGCGGGGCAGGAGCGGCGGGACGGGTGTACGCGCGAGGGAGGAGATCTGCCCGACGAGGCCGGTGAGCGCGACGAAGAGGCTGAAGGGGTGCGGGCGCTCGGAATAGAGGACGGCCTCGAAGGGCGGGAGCGCGGCGACGAGGCACTGGATCTGGCGCCGGATCTCGCCGATGAGCTCGCGATCGGTGGTGCGGGAGAGGAAGTTCGACTTCTCGGCGAGGCGCATGGCCTTCTCGCGCAGGCGGCCGGTGAGGCGCTGGCACATCTCGTCGAGCGGCGAGCCCTGGGCGACGCCGAGCGTGGGCGGGATGTAGTCGGTGGCGACGAAGGCCTCGCCTTCGAGGCGGACCTGGGCGATGGGCAAGCAGACGAGGCGCGGGGGCGGCTCGGCGGCGACGAGCAGGCGGCAGCTCGGGGCGATGCGGGGGATCTCGAGCGGGTCCTCGCCGGTGTGCTCGTCGACGACGGCGGCGCCCTCGGCGGAGCGGTGGCGCGCGAGGTCGGCGGCGGAGGCGGAGACGGCCATCTGCGCGCGCGGGACGGCGAGGTAGACGGTGGCGGGCGCGTGATGGACGAGCGCGGCGTGGGGGCGCAGGTCGACGGAGAGGTCGTGCTTGCCGGCGACGTGATGGACGAGGGTGCCGTCGGGCATGATGGCCTCGACGTGCTGGACGCGGAGCAGGCCACTCGCGAGGGTGCCCTCGGCGAGCTTGAGGGTGACGATGCCGTGGTGGTAGGGGCTCGCCTGGCCGAGGTGATAAGCGAGGAGGCGCTCGGCCCTGCGATCGGCCTCCTGGAAGTGCTGCGGCGACAGGAGCATCCCGTCGTGCCATTGAATCGCGAGCGGAATGTCGTCGGCGCGCATGCTCATTCCTCCGGAGCATCGAGGGGGCTCACGACGAGATCATCGTCACCGAGGTCGACGCGCATGCGGCGCTGCGGGCCGATCCGGAAGCGATGATCGCCGGGCGAGCGATAATTGGCAAAGATGACGGCGCCGACGGCCTTGCCGTCGACCTCGACGACCACGGGCGGGGGCGACTGGCCGGGGACGAACTCCCAATCCCACTCGGTGAAGGCGGTGCCGCTCGGATAATCCCGGCGCATCTGCTCGCGCTGGTCGTACCACTGCTTGGCGGTGAGCTTGACGATCTGGTCGAAGAGCTTCGGCTCCTGGACCGCGACGAGGGTCATGGGGACGGGCGAATTGCGGTTCGCCCTGGCGGTGATGGCGACCTCGACGAGAAAACGCGTCGGCGGGGGGCCCGCGGAGCAGCCGAGGCTCGAGAGGGCAAGGCACGAGGCGAGGGCCACGATGAATCGCGCCCTGCTCGTCGTCCCGCCCGGACGGTGCCTGGAGGAGGCCATGCGACGTGAAGGGTAGAGCGATCGTGCGGGACGGGTCTACAAAGTCGCGAAGACGGGGCGCGGAGGAGAATGGAAACGATGGGTTAGAGAGGACGGCTGTGGGGTGGCCGAGGGGGCGGGACGGGGGGGCGGGAGGAGGCGAGCGGGGCGAGGCGGGGCCCGGGCGGGCTCACGCTTCGGAGCTTGACGGGGCCTCCGATTTCGCGGCCTTGTTCTTGCGGCGGGTCTTGGCGGCCCGGAGCGCGGTCTGGGCGTTGTAGCGGATGGTCTTCTCGAAGGGGGCGAGGAGGGCCTTGTCGCCGGTGCGCTGGGCGGTGGATTTCGTGATGTCGACCATCTGGGCGATGGTGTTCTCGCGCTGGTGGGTCTTGAGGCGGCGGGACTCGCGGGTGGCCTCGAGCATCTTCTCGAGGATGGCCTCCTTCTTCACGAGGGCGTCGATGCTCTTGGTCTCGCCGACGAACCGCTCGTAGAGCTTGGGGGAGATGCCGGCGGCCTCGCCGAACACGGCGACGGAGCCCGCGAGCTCGTCGCAGACACCTTCGATCCCGGGCTGGACGCCGCGGAAGCCTTTGGAGGCTCCAGCGGCGAGGTCGACGAGGTCGTCCTGCACGTCGGTGAGGGTCGCGTCCATGGGGCCTGTATAAGGGGCGTACGTCGTCGTCATCGAGCACCTCCGTTGTTGGGGTGCGGGAGAGACGCCGGCGACGGAGATTTCCTTCAGGGGCAGCACGATCTCGTCAGGGAGGGAGGATGAGGTCTGCATGCGGGAGGATGAAATCAGCCTGCGGGAGGATGAGGTCTGCCTGCGGGAGGATGAGGTCGGTCTGGCGGGAGGATGAGGTCGGTCTGGCGGGAGGATGAGGTCTGCCTGCGGGAGGATGAGGTCTGCCTGGCGGGAGGAGGAAATCAGCCTGCGAGAGGATGAGGTCAGCCCGGCGGGAGGATGAAATCGGCCTGGCGGGAGGATGCGTTCAGCCTGCGGGAGGATGAAATCAGCCTGCGGGAGGATGAGGACGGGCTGAGGGAGGACGTGCGCAGGGCTCGCAATCGCTTGACATCCTCGAAATACTTGCGCTTCCTTCCTCGCCAATGCCGGATGGTGCGCGTCGGTTCGACCGAACAAGCCCTCGAGCTGAAGGGCCCTCGCGCGCCACGGCGGCGCAGGAGGCCGGGATTGCGCGGGCTCAGCTCGTGTGCACCAGCGACGTCGGCGAGGCCCGGGAGGTCTTCAGCCACGTTTATGCAGAGGCGACCCTCGAGCCCAAGCGCGACCAAACTTTCGGCTGTGCGCTGGGCTTCGTCTCCTTCGGCGCGACCCGTGTCGTGATGGGCGACTGGGCCGGCGGAGGGCAGGCCTCCCTGCCGGACAGCGGGGAGCACTACATCCTGTGTCTCTCGGACGAAGGAGAGAGCGCCGGTGACCACGCGGGCGAGCCCTTCCACGTCGCGCCGGGCCGGCGGGGTGCGCTGTTTTCACCAGGGCGGTCCTGCTTCATCGATGTCACCGCGGCGTTTCACGGGCGGACCCTGGTGATCGATCGCGGAGCGCTCGACGCCCACTTCGCCGCGCTCACGGGCGCTGCGCTGCGCGGCCCGATCTGCTTCGATGTGGCGCTCGACCTCGAGGACGGACCGGGGAGCACGGTACACGAGGTCGCGCAGCTCTTTCGCCGCCAGATCGAGCAGCCATGGGCCTCGCCGATGGTGCTCGGCGCGCTGCGTGGCGCGCTCTTCACGAGCCTCCTCGTACACACCCGGCACAACCATTCGGCGATCCTCGATGCGCCGCAGCCGCGCGTGGCCCCGGATTGCGTCCGCAGGGCGGAGGAATTCATGGCCGCGCACGCCGCGGAGCCCATCACCCTGGCCGACATCGTCGCCGCGGCAGGCGCGCCGGAGCGGTCCCTCCGGGCAGCCTTCGTGGCGTGCCGGGGAATGCCCCCGATGGATTTCCTGCGTCGGCGCCGGTTCGAGCTCGCGCGCCGCCACCTGGCCGAGCCCTCGGCCAGTACATCGGTCGCGAGCGTCATGGCCGCGCTCGGGCTCGGTCATCCAGGGCGATTCAGCGTCGAATACAAGCGCCGGTTCGGCGAGAGCCCCTCCGCGACGTTGTCCGCGGGGCGCGCGGCCGCGGGCCTGCCGCGCCTGCAGCCGCGACGCCGGCCGTGAACGTTCACGAGCGCGCGCGGGCGCAGGCGCGGCGGGCGCGGCGCGTCAGGGCGCGCAGGTCGAGAGGAACACCTGCACGGCGCCGATGCCCCCGATGAGGAAGTCCGACCGGCCGTCCGCGTTCAGATCGCCCGCCGTCATGCCGTAGGCGCCGTTTGCCATGGCGTACGTGGTCGGCGCGCCGAAGCTCGCGTCCCCCGCGTTGAGGAACACCGACAAGGTGGTGTTGCTCGGGCTAGCGACGGTGAGGTCCGGGTCGCCGTCGCCGTCGATGTCACCGGCCGCGATGCCGGTGGCGCCAAAGGTGACGGCATGGTCGACCGCGGCGGCGAACGTGCCGTTGCCCTGGTTGAGGAGCACGCCCATGCCGTTGGCGGCACCTCCGTTGAAGTAGGCCGCCGCGAGATCGAGGCTCCCGTCGGCGTTCAGATCGGCGATGTCCACGGCGCGAATGCCAAAGCCCACGGGGTAGGACGTCGCGGCGCCGAACGTGCCGTCGCCCTGGTTGAGGAGGACGTGGGCCGCGTCGTCGCGCAAGTACACGAGGTCGGGTTTGCCGTCGCCGTCGAGGTCCCCGGCCCTGAGACCGTCGGAGCCGCCAAAGCCCGCGATCAGGTAGTCGGCCTTGGCCGCGAACGTGCCGGCGCCCTGGTTGAGGAACACGCTCACGTTGCTGTCGGAGAGGTACGCGACGGCGAGGTCGACCGCGCCGTCGTCGTTCACGTCCGCGGCCGCGATGTAATACGGGAACCCGTTCGTCGGGTAACCCACGGCAGCGGCGAGGGTGCCATCGCCCTGGTTCAGCAGCACGTGCACGTTGTTGCTCTGGGCGCCGACGAGCGCGACGTCCGGCTTGCCGTCGCCGTTCACGTCCGCCGCGGTGACGCCGTGGCTCATCGCGACGGCGTATTGAACCAGCGGGCCAAACGTGCCGTCGCCCAGGCCGAGGCGCACGCTGACATTGCCGGCGCCGTCGAACTTGCTCTCGACGGTGATCAAATCGAGCTTGCCGTCTCCATCCAGATCCGCGACCTCGGTATCCCCGTTCTCGGGCGCCATGGCGACGGTCGTGCCGACGGGCTTGTAAGGGCCGACCAAGCAGACGCACGCGCCCGCGTCGCAGCCCTCGTTCGCGCCGCAGACGAGCGAGTCCCCGTGGCACATGCCGGCCTGGCAGGTATACGTCGGCGTGCACGCGTCGCCCTCCCCGCAGGTGGTACCGTCCGGCGCGTCGGCCATGGCGGGCTGACCGGCGCTGCACGCGGGCACCTTGCAGGGGTCCGCGTCGTCCGGCGGCAGGTCGGCGTCGTCATTTTGCTGGGTCACGGTGCCATTGCCGTCGCACACGGCCTGCTGGCAATCACCGCTCACCTGATCGGGCAAGGTGGTCCCCGCGGCCGTGGGCGCATGCGTGGGCACGCCGTCCTCGCAGACGTCCTCCGTGCAGGGATTGCCGTCGTCCTCGGGGGTGCACGTGCCGCCACCTTGGCCGCCTTGGCCGCCTTGGCCGCCTTGGCCACCTTGGCCGCCTTGGCCGCCGCTCCCGCCTCCTTCGCCGGTCTCGCAGCCGAGCGAGCCGCCCGCCAGCAGAGCGAGCAATAGGGGTGTCATGGATGCCTTCGTCATTCTGAACCTCTCCGCGCGATTCGAGCTTTTCGGCGGCGACTGTTACAGACACATTCGGGCACGTCAAGCTGCATATCCTCCATTCGCCTGTCCAAAATCGGCAGCGAACTATCCACGAACGGCAAGATGAGCAGGCGGATGCATTGACGGTCGCATCCTCCCCGGCGCGCGCTCTTCAAAAAACGCAAGGCTGGGTCTCGTACCGGCACGAAGGGCTCTCGGCGTGGTACCTCAACGGGCCGCTCGGGCTCGAGCAGGGGTCAGAGCTCGACGACGCGGACGGGGACGGGCGCGGGGAGGTGGTCCGGCTCGTCGACGCCGAGGGCCGGGTGGCGCTCACGTATGCGGATCTGTTCGTGAAGTGATCCGGAAATGGTCCTCGCGCGCCGCCGCCGGAGCTGACCCGCTCCGCGTTTGCGCCTCCGCTCCCGCCCCCGCCTACGGCGCCTGCCCCAGCGATATCAACGCCCGGTCCACATCCGGCCGGTACGCATGCTCCATCGGGGCCACCTCCTTGAATCGGAGGTAGCTCTTCACGGCCTTGTCCTTTTGCCCCGTCGCGCGCATCGCCTCGCCGTGGAGGAAGTACACGTCCGCGTGCCAGCTCTCCACGGCCCCGCCCTTCTGCGCGAGCAGCTCCACGGCCTTGTCGAGCTCCGGCGTCGCGGCGAGCTTGTTGCCGTTCGATTCGAAGATCTTCCCCAGCCGGTAATGCCACTCGGCCACCGAGCCATTACCCGCGATCGCCTTTTGCCACGCCGCTTGCGCCTCCGGCCAGCGGCCGAGCTCCTGATAACAAAGCGCCATCGTGGCGTGCGCCTCGTGCCGGGAGGGGCGCTTTTGCAAGGCAATCTCCAGGTCCGCCAATGCGTCGAGGGTGCGGCCCTGCTTGTGGAGGAGGACGCCGCGTTGCCAGTAGGCGTCCGCGAGCTCGCGGTCGAGCTCGAGCGCGCGCTTCAAGGCCATCTCGGCCTTCGGGAACTGGCCGAGCGTGTTCGCCGCCCAGCCGACGTAAAGGAAATACTCGGCGCGATTGCCGTCGATCTCCGTCGCGCGCTCGAGGAACCGGATCGCCTCGCCCACGGCCGAAGAGCCGCCCTTCATGAGCAGGGCGCGGCCGAGGAAATGGTTCGCGTCCGAGGAGCCGGCGCGCTCCTTCAGGACCTCGCGCAAGATGGGCTCGGCCTGCGCCGCGTGGCCCGCCATCACCTGCGCCGAGCCGACGCGCATCTTGAGGTCGATGTCCGAAGGCGCCTTCGCCAGCGCCGCCGCGTACATCTCGAGCGCGCGCTCGCTCTCGCCCGTCTCCTCGTACAGGAGGCCGCGCTCGAGCGAGAGGCCCGGGTACTCCTTGTCGACGGCCGCGACCTGGTCGAAGACCTTCGCCGATTCGTCGAAGGCGCGCATGCGGCGGAGCGTGACGCCGAGGCGGAAGCGCGTGGCGAGGTCGTCCTCCTTGGCGAGCGCCGCCTCGAACTCGGCGCGCGCCTCGGGGTAGCGGCCCGCCTCCACGTGGACCTCGGCCTTGGCGCGGTGGAGCGCGGCGAAGCCAGGGAACTTGGCGCTCGCCTCGGTGAGCTTGGCCTGCGCCTCGTCGCCGCGGCCGACGGCGGCGAGGATCTCCGCGAGCCCGACGTAAGACGCGACGACGAGCTCGTGCTGCGCGCCGCCGAGCTTGATGGCCTCGTTGAGGAGGGCCTCGGCGCCCTGCCTGTTGCCGAGCGCGGCCTCGGTGAGGGCGAGCCAATAGGCGCCCACGGCCAGGTCGGGCTTGTCCTTGCGGAGCTTCTCGGCGAGGACCTTCGCGTCCTTGGGGCGCTCGAGCGCGACCAGGGTCTTCGTCGCGCCGGCGCGCGCCGCGACGCTGGTCTCGTCGGCGCGCATGGCCTCCTCGAAGCGGAGGAGCGCCTGCGAGTAGCGGCTCGACCGGTAGAAGAGCTCGCCGTGGCCGACGAGCGCGTCGACGTCGCGCGGGTCGATCGCGAGGGCAGCGGCGAAGGCCTGCTCGGCGGCGGTGATGCGCGAACGCGCGAGGTGGATGAGGCCGGTCTCGACGTAGGCGTCGACGAGCTCGCGCTCGCTGCCGGAGGCGCGGACGTCGCCCTCGGCCGTGACCTTGCCGAGCAGCTCGAGGGCCTCGGCCTCTTTTGCCTTGTCGCGGCCGAGGATCGCGGCGAGCAAGGCGCGCGCGGCGGCGTGCTTGGGCGAGGCCTCGAGCGCGGCGCGCGCGGCCTTCTCGGCCGCCGCGAGGTCACCCTTCCGGAGCTCGGCGCGGGCGAGGCCAAAGAGCGAGCGGGCGCCGCTGCGGATCGAGACAGCGCGTTTCCAGGCGACGAGCGCGTCGGCCGTGGCGTTCGAGGCGAGCTCGATCTCGCCGAGCAGCACGGCCGCGTCGATGTCGTTCGGGGAAGCGTCGAGCGCATCCTTGGTGAGGCGGCGGGCCGGCTCGAGGCGGCCGGCGAGCGCGTGTTGCGCGGCGACGGCGAGGGTGCGCTCGCGGCTCGGCTCTTCGGTCTGGCCGAGGAGCTGCTTGCCGAGGGTCTCGTCGTCGCCGCGCCGGCCGTGGCGGATGCTGCGCGCGAAGGCGACGTACGCGGCGTAGGCGGCCGTCGCGCGGTGGCGCGGGCGCGCGAGCTGCGCGGCCTTGGCAGCTTCGATGGCGCGCGCGGCGGCAGCGGCGGTGTCCTCGTCGAGGGTCGCTTGTGTGGTTCGTTCGAGGGCGGCGAGCGCGTCGGCGTGCGCGGAGGCGTTCAGGAGATCACTCACGGCGTGCGCGCCGAAGGGGCCGATGTCGGGCAAGAGCGCGAGGGCGCCGCCGCCGATCGCGAAGAGGACGGCCGCGCCGATCGCGTAGACACGCCCACGGCCGCGGCGACGGGGCTCGCTGTCGGGCCTCGCGAGGCTCTTCGGAGCCTTGTCGCGCCTGGCGAGCGCGTCGAGGCTGGCCGAGGAGCCCGGCGCGAGGTCGACCTCGTCGCCGATGCCGTCGCTCTCGGGCGGCGGAGCAGGAGGCGCCTCGACGACGAGGGGCTCGGCGCGCTGGGTCTCGGCGCCGACGCTGATGGGCGCGCCGGTGGAGAGGTCCATGTCGGGCTCGCCGAGGGAAAACTCCTCGCCCGGCTTGGAGACGGGGGCCGCGGCGCGCGTGCTCGCCGGCATCGGCGTGATGACGGGGGCAGCGACGGCGGCGGCCTTGGGGGGCGGCGGATCGGCGAACGCGGCGTCGAAGGCGGCGTCGTCGAGCTCGAAGCCGGCGGTCACGGGAGGCGCGGCGCGTGGCGGCGAAGCGGGCGGAGCCGCGAGAGGCGCGGGCGGAGGATCACTCGCGAGGGGAAGGTCGAGCTCGCCGAAGTCACCCGCGTCGAAGGCCGCGACGGCGGACATGGGCGGCGCGATGGCGGTGACGGACGAGGAGATGGACGTGGCCTTGCCAGACGTCTCGGCGCGGGGCGCGGCGGCCGCGGGCGGCGGCAGGGAGAGCTCGATGTCACCGAACGAGGCTTCGGGCGCGGGCAGGTCGATCTCGCCGAAGCCGCCGAGGTCCGGCGCGGGCAGGTCGATCTCGCCGAACGCGCCCATGTCGAGCGCGGCGTCGGCGGCGACGGCAGGCAGATCGAAGCTGCTGACGGGTTTTTCGCGCAACGCGGCCGGCAGCGCGGCCGAGGACCGACGCGCCGGGCCGGGCCGGGCGGGCGCGGGAAGGTCGATCTCGCCGAAGCCTTTTGCGGCGGCCGGGGCGGGGCGCGCGGGCGCGGGTAGATCGATCTCGCCGAAGCCTTTGGCGGCCGGCGGCGCGGGACGCGCAGGCGCGGGCAGGTCGATCTCGGGCGCGCTTTTCCTCGTGGGGCGCGCGGGCGCGGGCAGGTCGGCGTCCGGCTCGCTCTTCGCCGCGGGGCGCGCGGGCGCGGTCGGCTTCTCCTGGGGCCTCTGCGGCGGCGGCTTCGGCGCGGCCGGGCGCGCGGGCGAGGGCAGGTCGATCTCGCCGAAGCCCTTCGCCGCGGGGCGCGCGGGCGCGGTCGGCTTGTCGTCGCGCTTCGGCGGCGCGGCCTTCGCCGGGGCCGCGCGTGTCGGCGAGGGGGACGGCAAGTCCACTTCGAGGGACGCCGTCACGGGGGTCGTCATCTGCCGGACCGTCGGCTTGCTCGGCGACGACATCTCGATCGCCGCGAGCGCCGCGTCCTCCTCCTCGTCGTCGTCGAGGGGGAACTCGTGGACGGCCGCGGGCATCTGCCGAACGGTTGGCTTCGCGGGCACGGGCAGGTCCGCGATTTCTTCCTCGTCGGCGGGGGGCGCGGAGACGGCCCGTTGCTTCACGGTCGGCTTCGCGGGCGAGGGCAGATCGATCTCGCCGAAGCCGGGGTCTTCGTCGGCGCCCCAGAGATCGAGCTCCGTGGCCTCCTCGGGCTTCGGCGCGGGCTTCGGCGCAGGCGCGGGCGGCTTCGGCTTGACGGCGGGAAGCACGGGGGGCTTCGGCGCGAGCGGAGCGGTCGGCGCCTTGCCCGGCGAGGGGCGCGGCATCAGCGGCTCGGTGCCGGCCTTCGCGCGCGGCGCCACCGGCGACGGGAGATCGATCTCCTCGGCGACGTCCGTGGGCTTCTTCACGAGGATGCTGTTGCCGCACTTCGAGCAACGCATCTTGAGCCCCGCCGCCGGGATCCGCCGTTCCTCCACCTGGTACGGGGACGTACAGGAGTCGCACTCGACCTTGACCATGCTCATGCCTTCGAGGGGCCCTTTTGCGCGAGATCGTTCCGCGTCGCTCACTTCTACCAGGGTTCGAGGCTGCGCGGCTCTTTTCGACACGCGTCCCGGGCGCGGGGCCCGTCCGGCGAGCGGGCGGGCGGCGTGGCATCGCCCGCGCGCTTCCGCTGGGCTGGGGAAATGTGCTAACGCGCTCGCGCCATGCAGAAGCTGACCGCCCTCCTCTTCGCAGCGTTGGTCCTCGGGGCCATCGCGCTCGTCGTCCTTCCGGGCGGTCGCCGCGGAGCGTCGCCCACCGAGAGCACGCCCGACGCAGGCGCGCCGAGCGACGCAGGGCCGGACGCGACGGCGTCGGCCGACGCAGGCGAAGAGAGCGCGGACGCAGGGGCCGGCGATCCCACGGGCGAAGCCGATCCGACGGGCGGCGGTCCGGTCGACGCGGGCGGGGCGTTGCTGCTCACGGGCGAGGCGCCGCCGCCGCTCGCGGGGGAGGCGCCGAAGTCGGTCGTGTTCGGGGTGATCCTCGTGCAGTACAAGGGCGCGCAGGGGGCGCCGCAGAACGCGCGGCCCCGCGAGGAGGCGCTGACGCTCGCCAAGCAGCTCGCCGAGGAGGCCAAGACGGACTTCAAGGCGACGGTGGCGAAGGGCGACAAGGGCTCGATGGAGAACGCGGGGCGCTTGCCGCGCGGAATTTTGGAGCCGGCGCCCGAGTATGTTCTCTTCAGCCTCGCCAAGGGCAGCGTGAGCGACGTCGTGGACACGCCGCGCGGCTACTGGATCGTGCAGCGGATCGACTGAGGCGCGGAGGCGGAGGGGACAACACGCGATGGCGCAGATCGACATCCACAGGCCGCACGGGATGAGCGAGGACGCGGCGCGGAGGCGCGCGGAGGATCTCGCGAGGCGCCTGGAGCAACGCCGCGGGGTGCGCTGGCGCTGGGAGGGTGACGAGCTGCGGCTCGACGCGCCGAGCGGGCCCGCGAAGGGGACGCGGGGGTCGGTGCGGGTCGACGCAGAGGTCGTGCGGATCCGGGTGGAGCTGCCGCTCTTCTTGCGCCCGATGCGCCCCGTGGTCGAGACGAAGCTGCGCGAGAAGCTCGACGCGATGCTCGGCAAGAGCTGAGCGAGCGGGCGGTCTCCCTTTCCCCCCAACCAAGCCGGCAAGTCGGCCCACGATCCGCGCAGGAATACGCGCACATCACGGCGGCGCGCGTGATCGTCGCGATCCGTCGCGAGCACGCTTTACTCCCGACGCACCGTTTGGCTAGTCTCCCCACGCAGCATGCAATGGACCAGAAACCCGTCTCCGCGGGAGCGTCGAGCCCAATGACGGTAGAGACACCGATGCCCACGGGGCAGGCCGAGGATGCGGCGGCCTTGCTCAATCGTTTGAGGTCCGAGCACGCCGCGCAGGAGGACAACGCGCTCCAAGCGCTCCTCCTGCACGAGTGCGGCGTACTCGAGGAGAAACACGGGGAGGAGCCGTCCGCCGCGCGGGACTACCTCGCGGCGTTCAACGCGGACCCGCAGTTCCGCGAGCCGCTCGAGGCCCTCGTCCGGATCTTGACCCGACGCAAGTCCATCAAGAACCTCGGGAAACTGCTCGAGGCGCTCACGCGCGCCTCCGTCTCCCCCGAGGAGCGCGCCCGCGCGTTCTGGGAGCGCGCCGCGTTCCTGCAGGACTACGAGCAGAGCCTCGCCGGCGCGAAGGAAGCGCTCGAAGAGGCCGTCGGCGCGAGCCCCGAGGACCCGACGCCGTGGCTCGAGCTCGAGCTCATCGCGGCGAAGGACGGCGACCTGCCAGGGCGCATGCGCGCCATCGAGGCGCGCGCCGAGCTCGCCACGGATCCGACGTGGAAGGCGATCCTGTTCATCGAGCTCGCGGAGCTCTCGGCGAAGGCAGGCGACGCGCAGCGCGCGTACGATCTGATCGACGCCGCCGCCGCGCTGGATGGTCAGGGGCGTTTCCGGTCGCAGGTGACGCTCGAGTCGATCGCCGCGCGGGAGGACAACCCGACGGCGCTCGCGCGGGCCCTGGAAGGTCAAGCGCAGCTCATCGAGGAGGCCCTCGAAGAGGAAACACGCGGCGACGCGAGCGGCGTGCCGCGTTACGCGCGGCGCGCGGAGTACGCGGCCGACGCGTGGCTGCGCGCGGCGGAGCTGAAGCGGCGCGCAGGTGATCAAGAGGGCTGGGTGAAGCTGCTCGCGCGCGCCGCCGAGCAGCTCCCGCAGTCGTCGGTCATCGCGCGCTCGCGCCTCGCCTCGCTGGAGACGAACGGCGACGCGAAGGGCGCGGCGGAGCTCGCGAAGGCGGAGCTCGAGCGCGGCGTCGCAGGACCGGGCGCCGCGGCGCTCTGGCTGCGGATCGCCGAGGCGGCGATGCTCGACAACGACCGGGACGGCGCGCTCGGCGCGCTCCGCAGCGCGCTCGAAGCGGACCCGGCGTCGATCATGGCGCGCGCGCTCGAGCTCGATCTGCTGAGCGACGCGCAAGATCCGGCGGCGCTCGCGCGATCACTCGAGGCGTCGGGCGCCTCGTGCCCGACGAACGAGGCGAAGGCGCGCGCGGAGATCATCGCGGCCTACGTCTGGGCATGCCAGGCGGGCGACTCGGACGCGGCGAAGGCCGCGCTCGGGCGGGCCGCGGCGCTCGGCACGCCAGCGCCGCTGCTCGCGCGGATCGCGCGCACCCTCGCCTCGGTCCGCGGCGACGCGGCGTGGTACGAGCAGGTGACGGCGGAGCTCGTCGCGAGCGGCGCGGAGCGGGGCGAAGAGGAGAGCCTTTGGTTCGAGCTCGGCCGGAGCCGCGCGCTGCGTGGTGACTCCGCCGGCGCGGCCGAGGCGTTCTCGCAGCTCGCAGCGCAGGGCGGTGACGCCTCCGCGTGGCTCGGCCACGTGCTCGCGGCGTACGCGCTCGGCGCGAAGAAGCTCACGCCGGGCGAGGTGGTCGCCTTCCGCCCGATCGCACAGACGATCGAGGAGCTCGCCAAGGCCGAGACGGACCCGGACCTCGCGCGTGGCCTCTGGGTGGTCGCTGCGCTGCGCAGCGTGCGCTCGGGCAACGTCGATCACGCCCGCGCGCGGCTGCGCGAGCTGCACGAGGCGTCACCGTCGGACGAGGTGGTTGCGCTCTTCCTCGCGGAGCTCGAGCGCCGCGCGGGTGACCTCACGGCCGCGTCGACGATCCTGTCGGCGTGCGCGACGTCGACCGAGGACATCGAGCTCGGCGCGGCGCTCTACCTGGAAGCTGCGCTTCTCACGTGGCGGCTCGGCGATCGGCAGAAGACGATCGAGCTCGTCGAGCAGGCGCGCGGCAGCGCCTCGAAGGCGGCGGCGGCGCTGCTCGCGTGGGCGCTGCGCGGGGCCGATCCGGACAGCCTCGACGGTCGTCGCCGCGCGCTCGTGACGGCGGCGGAGGCAGGCGCAGATCCGGCGAGCATCGCGATCGAGCGCTTCGGCCTGGAGGTCGGTCAGGGCGAGGCGGGGGATCGCGCCGAGGCGCTGACGGCGCTGGAGACGGCGGAGGCCGAGGGCTCGGGCGACATCACGGTCGCCGCGGGGCTCGCGCGGCTCACGTGGCCGGATGCGCAGAGCGATCGGGCGGCGATCGATCGCGCGCTCGATCGGCTGGAGGATCAGGGCGACGAGGCGACGGCGATCGCGCGGGCCGAGGCGTACCGGCTGGCGCGCGTGGTCGATCAGGACCCGGGCGCGGCGGTGTCGCGCGCGGCGGCCTGGGCGGACGCGGAGCCGAAGCTCTACGCCGCGCTCGAGTGGCTCGGCGCGGCGCTCGCGGCGAAGGATCGCGAGGCCGAGGTGTCCGCGCGCCGCGCGGTGGGCGCGTTCCTCGACGACGAGCCGTGGTCGGCGATGGATGCGTCGGCCGCGCTCGTGGCGATGCTGGATCAGCCGAGCACGCCGCAGCCCATGCTCGCCGGCACGTCGGACGCGACGCGCCTCGCGAACCTGGAGCTCGCGATGCCCGGCTGCGATCCGCGCCGCCGCGCGTTCGCCCTGAAGAACGTGAGCCATGCGCTCGGCGAGGACGCGGGTCACGACGCGGCCGCGCTCGCCGGCTGGTCGGAGCTCGCGGCGGGCAACGTGGAGGCGGCGCTCGCCACCTTCCGCGCGGCCGTCGAGCGGCGCCAGGACGACATCGTGTCGTGGGAAGGCGTGCGCGCGGCGAGCGAGGCGCTCGGCGATCACGTGTCGACGGCGCTCGCGCTCGCGCAGCTCGGCGCGCTCAGCCGGGACGATACGCGGGGCGCCGTGTTCTGGGAGTCCGCGGGCGTCATCCTGCTCGAGCACACCGACGCGCACGACGACGCGGAGATCGCGTTCGCCCGGGCGTTCGATCGGGACCCGAGCCGCTCGATCGCCTTCGACAAACTCTTCCGCCGCGTCCGCGGGCGCAACGAGGACGACAGGCTGCTCGACATCATCGGGCGCCGCCTCGACGTCGCCGACGACGAGGCAGAGATCGGCAAGCTCTTCTGGGAGCGCGCGCGCGTGCTCCGCAAGAAGGGTGATCGCGAGGGCGCGCTCTCGGCGCTCGAGAACGTCACGATGCTCGAGCCCGATCACGTCGGCGCGCTCGCGCTCTCGGGCGAGATCTCGATCACGATGGGCAAGTTCGCCGAGGCCGCGGATTTCCTCGGCCGGCTCTCGGGCATCGGCGAGGCGCCGGCGCAGCAGCGGCTGATGTCAGGCGTCGCGGCGGTGGACATCTACGAGAACAAGCTGAACGCCCCCGAGAAGGCGCTCAAGGTGCTCGTCGGCCTCCACGAGGCCGGTTTGTCCACGCCGCCCGTGCGCGAGCGCCTCGCGCGTGTCGCGGCCAAGACGGGCGCCTGGTCGCGCGCGACGGCGATCCTCGAGCAGCTCATGCAGGAGCGCGAGAAGCGCGAGGGCCGCATGGAGGCCGCGCGGCTCGCGATGGCGATCTGGCGCGACAAGATCAACGAGCCGCTCAAGGCCGAGGGCGCGGTCGTGAAGCTGCTCGACGAGTCGCCGGACGACGGCGAGGCGCTCGATCTCGTGCTCACGACGAGCTACGACGCGGCGCTCCGCCAGAAGCTGCTCGGCCGCGCGAAGAGCGTGCTCGTGCAGAAGCTCTCCGAGGATCCGTGCGACGCCGATCGCGTCGAGCGGCTCGCGAAGATCGCGCAGGCAGGGCAGGACGCGGCGCTGCGTCAGGCGACGCTCGGCTGCCTCGTCTCGCTCGGCCGCGACGACGACGCGATCTCCACGGAGCTCAAGCGGATCGACGGTCGCGTCGCGACGCGGCCCCAGATCGTGCTCGACGCGAGGGCCATGGCCGAGATCGCCGATCCGGAGGACCACGGCCCGATCGCGGAGCTCTTCGTGCTCATGGCCGAGACGGTGACGCTCGCGCTCGGCCCGACGCTCGGCTCGCTCGGCGTCGGCAAGAAGGAGCGCGTCGACTCGCGCGGCGGCCACCCGCTGCGCGTGGCGGTCGCGGAGTGGATGGGCGCGGTGGGCTTCGAGGGTGACTTCGAGGTCTACGTCGGCGGCCCCGAGCCGATGCGCGTTCACGGCGTCGCCGGCGAGGTGCCCTCGATCGTCATCGGCTCCGGGATCACGACGCCGCTCGACGCGGCGGCGCGCTCGGCCATCGCGCGGACGGTCTTCGCCTTGCGGCGCGGGATCACCTCGCTCCGCACGCGCGACGAGGCCACGGTCGCGTCTGTCGTCATCGCGGCGTGCAACGAGGTCGACATCAAGGTGGCGAACCCCGGCTACGCCGTCTACGGCGAGATCCAGCGCGCGGTGCACAAGGAGATCTCGCGCAAGATCCGCAAGAGCATCGGCGAGGTCTGCCAGAAGGTCGTCGCGAGCAAGCAGGACGCGCGCGCGTGGACACACGCGGCACGGCGAAGCCTGGACCGCATGGCGGTGATCGCCGCCGGCGACGTGTCGATCGTGCTGAGCGACATCTTGAACGTGCCGCGGGATCAGCTCGGCTCGGTGGTCACCGAGAACGAGCGGTCGCGCCGCCTTCTCTCGTTCGTGCTTTCCCCCAGCTACCTCGAGCTGCGCAAGAAGCTCGGCATGGGTGTTCGGTGAGCAGCGATTCTGGAGCAAAGGATCAAGGTCCCGTGAGCGAGCCCCAAGACGAGATCGACCTCGCAGCGGACGCGGTCGAAGACGACGACGACGACGCGGCGACCATCATGGCGCACGTCCCCGAGGAGCTCATGGCGTCGCTGCGGGGCAACCGCGGCGAGCCCGAGATCGGCGAGGTGACGGCGAAAGCAAAGGAGGACGCGCGGCACGAGATGCCGACCGTCCCCGAGGAGGACGGGCTGGTCGAGGCCCTCGTCGAAGAGACGAAGGTGCGGCCGGCCGTCGATCTCGAGGCCGTCACGCCGACAGGATCGGCCGTCGAGGAGACGCCGGTGGCCGAGGTCGTCGCCGAGATCGAGGCCGAAGCCGAAGCCGAGGCCGACGACGACGCCCCGGTCGCGCCGTCGCGGCGAGAGCGCGCGCCGCTCGCGGGGGCGCCCACGTTCGACGACGAGCAAGACGCCACGGCGCACCTCGTGCGCACGCAGCAGCGTGACGCGTGGGCCGAGCGAGCCGCGTGGCTGCGCGCCGAGGCGGAGGCGATGGAGGACAAGGCCGCGCGCGCGAAGGCGCTCGTGGCGGTGTCCGAGATCTACGCGATGGCGGGCGAAGAGCAGACGGCGCGCGCGATCGCGGCCGAGGCGCGCGAGCTCGCGCCGAGCTCTCCGCTCGCGCACCGCCAGCTCCGCGGCCTGCTCGCGCGGGACCAGGACTGGCAAGGCACGGTCGAGGTGCTCGACGCCGAGGCGCGCGTCTCGCCGACGCCCGCCTCGCGCGCCCACGCCGCCGTGCTCGGCGCCGAGGTGCTGCGCATCCGCCAGGAGGACGAGGAGGGCGCGCAGAAGTGGTTCGACCTCGCGCAACGCGCGCACGCCGCGGATCCGCGCCCGCACGTGCAGCGCTTCTGCGAGGCGCTCGCCAGCGCGGACGACAGCTTCACGAAGGTCCGCGCGCCCGAGGCGAGCGAGCTCTCGGCGCTGCGCGACGCGTTCACGCAGGTCGCGATCCACCGCGGCGTCGTGCCGCGTGGCCTCCGCGGCGTCGTCTCCGCGTACGACGCGCTCCTCCGCTCGCGCGCCGCGCTCGAGGCGGGGGACGTCGCCCTCGCGGTCTCGAGCCTCGGCCGCCTGCGCAGCACCGCGTCCCTCAAGGGCGGCGCGGGCTGGCTCGCGGGCATGCTCGCGGCGGCGCGCAAGGACACGCGCCCCGGCTCCATCGACGCCCTGCGCGGCGCGCTCGACGGCACGCACGACGCCGACGCGCGGCGCGCCCTCGCGGCCCGCGCGATCGAGCTCGGCGACGCCGCCGCGGCGCGCGCGGCCATGGAGGGCAGCGACACGATCGCGTTCTCGGCCGCCGACCGCCTCTCGCTGACGGCGCTCACGGGCGGCTCGCGTGAGCTCTTCGACCAGGCCGTCGAGGCGGCCGCGGGCGACGACGAGCTCGCGCCGCTGCTCGCCGCGGCGAGCGCGGCTTCACGCGAGGCCGACGCGCCTTCGGACGGCGTCATCGGCGCGGGCAGCCCTGCCGCGCGCGCCTCCGCTTCGCTCGGCCGGGCCCTCGGCGACGCGCGCGCGGACGGCAAACCCCTCGGCGAGTGTGACGCGCTCGCGGCGGCGATCCTCGGCTACACCGAGTACGCCGCGGACAGCGGCGCGGGCCGCGCCCTCAAGCTCGAGCTCGACCTCGAGTCGAAGGCCGGCGCCAAGGTCGCCCGCGCGGTCGCTGCCTGGCGCGGCGAGCAGGATGGGGATCGCGACAGCGCGCTCGCGAGCGCGCTGCTCGCCGAGCTCGCGGGCGACGCGGAGTTCGCCGCCGAGGGCTACGATCGCGCCCGCCAGGCCGATCCTGCCCACGAAGGCGCCGCGCGCGCGCGCGCCACCGGCGCCGACGCCGCGACCGCGTCGAGCGTGCTCGCGGGCCTCGCGCAGTCGATCGAGCCCGGCACGCGCGCCGCGCTCCTCCTCACGGAGGCGGCGATCCGCTTGCTCGAGGTCGAGGTCCCCGACACCTCGATCGACGACGAGCGTGACAAACTCCTCCGCGGCGCCGCCGAGATCGACGCGCGCCTGCCGCTCTCGGTCCACCTCGGCGAGCGCACCGCGCGCGGCGTGGGGGATCGCGACGGCCTCATCGAGTGGCTCCAGCTTCGCCGTCAGGCGAGCGAGGATCCGATCGAGCAGGCCCGCGACTTCGTGCGCGAGGCGCTCATCACGCCGGAGGGCGCCGCGCACGGGGCGCGCCTGCTCGCGCAGGCCCTCGGCGCGCGGCCCGACGACATCGGCCTGCGTGAGCTCTACGAGCGCCTCTCGCCCGAGCGCCCGGCGGATCGTGCGTCCTGGCGCGCCGAGCGCGCCGCCGCCTCCACGGGCAGCGACGCCGCGCGCTTCTCGCTCGAAGCCGCGCTCGAGTACGAGCGCGACGGCGACCTCGAGAAGGCCGCGGCCCTCGCGCGGCAAGCCATCGGCGCGGGCGAGACGCTGCTCGCGCCGCTCTGCGCCTACCGCGCGGCGCTCGCGGGCCACGGCACGGCCGAGCTCGTCGACGGCCTCTTGCAGTACGCGCGTTCGACGGAGGATCCCGTCGAGCGGCTGCAGTCGTACGAGCGCCTCGCCGAGCTCGACGAGCTCGGCCGCGGCGACGCGGCGAGCGGCCTGCTCTGGCGCCGCACGATCCTCGAGGAGACGCCTACGCACCTGCCGACGCTCCGTCGCGTCGCGAGCGCCCTCATCGCGGGCGGCCGCGACGAGGAGCTCGAGCCCGTCGCCTTCACGCTCGCGACGACGCTCGAAGGCCCCGAGGCCATCGCGCATGCGCACCTCTCGGCGCGCCTCCGCCTGCGCATCCACGGCTGGGACGAGACACGCGAGCCTGTCGAGATCGCCTATCGCAACCAGCCGCGTGGGCTCTGGGCGCTCCGGCAGATGGCCGCGCACGCTCGCGCGCGTGGCGACGAGGCGACCGCGCTCGAGGCTGACCTCGAGCTCGCGAATCGCACCGAGCGCGCCTCCGAGATCGCGACCC
Source organism: Polyangium spumosum (assembly GCF_009649845.1). Lineage (NCBI taxonomy): Bacteria > Pseudomonadati > Myxococcota > Polyangiales > Polyangiaceae > Polyangium > Polyangium spumosum. Next base: position 94,530 of record NZ_WJIE01000009.1, on the reverse strand, counting down.
TCGCGCTGCGCGCCGCCGAGTCTGCGGCTCGCGCGGGTGAGGGCGAGAAGGCGCGCGAGCTGCTCGAGAAGGCCATCGAGCTCGTCCCTGGTCACCTCGTGGTGCACCTCGAGCGGGCCCGGGCCCTCGAGCAGGCGGGCGACGCCGTGGGCGCAGCGACGGCGCTCGAGGGTGCCGCGCAGACCAGCGCGACGAACGAGGAGCGCGTGCGCAACCTCTACCTCGCCGCCGTGCTCTGGGCCGACAAGACCCCCGAGACCGAACGCGCGCGTGGCGCCCTCGAGAGCGTCTTCGCGGTGGATCCCTCGTACCTCGACGTCTTCCAGCGCTTGCAGGCGATCTACGTCGCGAGCGGCGCGCGGGCCGAGCTCGCCGCGCTCCTCGAGCGTCGCCTCGACGCCGTCACCGATCCGGCCGAGCGCGTCGAGATGGAGGTCCTTCGTGGCCGCGCGCTCGCCGACGTCGGCGACGCGGCGGCGGCCAAGCAGGCGCTCGCGGCGGCGCTCGATCAGAACCCCGACCACGTCGAGGCGCTGACGGCGTTCGCCGACGTCTGCGCGAAGGAAGAGGACTGGGGCGGCGCGGAGCAGGCCTGGATCCGGCTCGCGCGCCTCGTCGCCGAGCCCGAGCGCCAGGCCGAGCTCTACATGCGCCTCGGCGACCTCTACAACGGCCCGCTGCCGAACGCCGAGCGCGCCGAGCTCTCCTACCAGGAGGTCTTGAAGCGCTTCGCGAACGACGAGCCGGCCCGAGAGCGCCTCGTCGACCTCTACAAGAACCTCGGCGACACGGCGAAGGCCCTCGAGCAGCAGACGATCCTCATCAACAACGTCGAGGAGCCCGACGCGAAGTGCCGTCGCACGACGCAGCTCGCCGAGATCTACGAGGCGATGGGCGACCTCAAGAAGGCCGAGCAGACCTTGCTCCAGGCGCGCAAGACCTGGCCCAAGGACGACGTCGCGCTCGGCGCGCTCGCGAGCTTCTACCAGCGCACCGATCAAGCCCAGGCCGCGAACGTCCTGCTCGATCGTGCCGTCGCCGACGCGCGCCGCGCGCTCGGCACCGGCCGCTTCGAGCCGTACCTCTTCAGCACCGTCGCCACCGTCGCCGATCTGCGCGGCCGCCCCGAGGTCGCGCGTATCGCGCGCGGCAGCGTCGCGGCCCTCGACGGCGGCGCGGTGGAGCTCGCGGGCGCGGGCGCGGCGGCGGGTGACGCGTCGCTCGACGAGCTCGTCGCTCCCGACGTCATGACCCCGGCGTTCCGCGATCTGCTCCAGCGCACCGGGCCGATGCTCGACACCGCCGTGCCTTTCGACACCACGTCGGTCCGCGCGACGCCCTTCCCGCCCCCGCAGGCGCAGCTCGCGGAGGAGATCAAGGACCTCGGGCGCGCCTACGGTCTCGACGACCTCAAGGTGCTCCAGTCGTCCACGCTCGGCCTGGTCTGCGTCGCCGCGAGCGCACATCCGGCGACGATCGTGCTCGGCGCGCCGCTCGTGAACGCGACGAACGAGGCTGTCCGCGCGTTCCTCATCCACCGCGCGCTCAAGGTCGTCCAGGCGAACGCCACGGCCTTCTCGCGCACCGCGCCGATCGACCTCTGGCCGCTGCTCGCTGCGTACCTCAAGGCCTTGAGCCCCGGGTTTGCCCCGCAAGGTGTCGACCCGGCCAAGCTCAACGACGCCTCGGCGCGTGTCGCCAAGGCCCTGCCGGCGAGCCTCGATCCGCAGGTGCAAACGCTCGCGACCGACGTCATCGCCAGCATCGGCAACCGCGCCTCGACGCTGAACACCGCGGTGAACGGCTGGGGCGCTCGTGCGGGCCTGCTCGCGGTCGGCGACCCCAACATCGCGCTCCAGGGCATCGCCTGGGCCGGCGGCCACACGAACCAGCCGCCGGCCTCTGGCAAGGAGCGCCTCACCTGGATCGGCCGCAACGCCGAGGCCCGCGAGCTCATCGTCTTCTCGGTGAGCGACGCCTACGCCGACGCCCGCGCGCGCCTCGGCCTCGACTGATCCTTCCCGCCTCGCGCTTGCCCTCGCGCCTGCTCCTCGCCGCGGCGGCCCTGCTCCTCGGGGCCGCCGCCTGCTCCTCCCCGGACGCCTCGCCCGCGCCCGCCCCGCCGCCCTCTGCCGCGCCACCACCTGCGCCCGCGCCGCCCGAGCCCTCTCGCTGCGCGGCCGTCACCTGCGCCTCCATCGAGCGTTGCGACGACACCACCGGCGCGTGCGCCCCGCATTGCCCTGCGGGCGAGGTCTACATCCCGAAGACGGGCCCGGACGGGTTTGTCATGGGCAAAGGTTTTACCTTGAACGGCGGCGCTCGCCGCCTCCGCAAGGGCCACCTGCCCGACACCGATCGGCCGCACCGCGTCGTCCTCACCCGCCCGTTTTGCATGGACGAGACCGAGGTCACCGTCGCCGCGATGAAGCGTTGTGTCGACGCGAAGGCTTGTGACCCGCCGAAGAGGCTCGAGGTCTTCGCGAATTACCCTCGCCGCCCTGATCATCCGGCCAACGAGGTCTCCTGGGACAAGGCCAGGAAATACTGCAAGGCCCAGGGCAAGGATCTCCCGACCGAGGCCCAGTGGGAATGGGCAGCGACCGGCGGTGATGGTCGCAAATGGCCCTGGGGCGACGACGAGCCCACCTGCGAGCACGCCGATTTCACGATCGGCGTCCTCGTCTCGCCCGGCGGCGACTCTGGCTGCCATGGCGGCGGCACCTCGCCCGTCCGCTCTCATCCCAGGGGAGCTCGCGTCTGGCCCACGGGCGTGCTCCACGACCTCGCGGGCAACGTCTGGGAGTGGTGCGACGACACCTACACGAAATACCCCGCCGGATCCGTCACGGATCCCCACGTGCAGAACCCCCGCGTGCTCGTGCACGTCGTGCGCGGCGGCGGCTGGAATCGATCGAACCTCGGGATCCAGGCGGCGTTTCGGGGCGCCGCCATTCATACGTACGAGGTCCCCGGGCTCGGGTTCCGTTGCGTCCGCAACCCCTGAACCCGGGGCCCCCGCGTTTTCCGCTCAGAACACCGTATCCATCTGATCCGGGATCGGCTCACCCGCCTCGTTCACGCAGGCCACCGACGCGCCCGTCGCGTCCTTGCAGCCCGTCGTCGAGCACGGGTACGGGGCGGCCTTCTGCGGGTTTGGCGCGATGAACATCGGGTTCACGAGCCATTGCCCCATGTGGTTCGCGTAGGCGTTGCACATGATCTCGTTCTTGTTGCGGTTGAGCGCGAGCTTGAGCACCGTCGAATCGTGCAGGAACGAGATGTCCGTGTCCGAGTCGCCCGCGCCGAACACCGGCCGCTTCTTCGGGTCTGCGTTCGGCTTCTCCGCGTCGGCCCCGCTCACGCCGTAGATCACCTTGTTCATCCAGCAGCGCTTGCCCTCGATGTACGTGATCATCGTATTGCCGACCGGGTTCTGGCCATTGCCCGAGCCGTCCACGACCGACCCGCAGCCCTGGAAGTCGTACGTGAGCTTCCCGCCCGCGTCGATCACGGTGCGGATCCCGATCACGTGGTCGCCGCTCACGTTGACCCGCGTCGCGAACGCCTCCACGATCGGCTGCGACGACGCCGAGAGCACCCACACGTCGAGCCCGTTCTTCTGCATCACGTCGATCAGATCCTTGATCTGGTCGTAGATCCGGACGTACGCATTGACCGAGTTCGTCCCGACCGTCTGCTTCTCGCCCTCCATCGCGGCGAGCCCCGCCTCGATGGCCGTGTTCGCGAAGGCCTTCACCTCGTCCAGCGTGTAACCCGCCTGGAGCTCTGCCACCCACGCGTACGCGGGCTCCATCGTGCGGTAATTCCAGCCCTCGTAAGCCGCCTGCCCCGAGGTCGTCTCGGCCGCCGTGTACACGGAGACGAGCTCGTCCGCGCAGGCCGCGTTCGTGCTCGTCGGCAGCGGCATCCCCGCCTCGGCCAGGCTCCCGCACGCCTGATTCAGCGCATTCCGGGCCTGCATCGTCAAGACCGGGCTCGTCGCGCCCCAATCCTTGTTCGGCGGCTGGAGCACCTTGTCGTTCTTCAGCATCCAGAAGAACACGAGGTCACCCACGTCGTTCTTGATGACCGTGTTGTCCCAGTCGAAAATGGCGACCGGCTTTTGCGCCGGATCATAGGTCGGGCTGTTCACCCCAACCTCGTCGATCATCTTGTCGAGCGCCTCGCGGTTCTGCCCGTGCCACGGCAGGCTCGAATCCAGGTCCGGCGCGGCCATCATCCCGCCACCGGCGCCCCCGGCGCCGCCCATTCCACCGGCGCCGCCCATCCCACCGGCGCCGCCCATTCCACCGGCGCCGCCCGTTCCGCCCATACCGCCGGTCGCGCCCGTACCCCCGCTCCCCCCCGTGCCCTGCTCACCGTCGTCTCCGCAAGCCGCCGAGGACATCGCGAGCCCCATGACGAGCGCGACGGGAAGAAAAGACCGAATCTTGATCATGGCAAGGAACCCCTTTCGAAGAGCACCCTACCATGGAAAGCACGAATCCCGTGAACACCATTTTCGCGACATTTTCGCGACATCATGGTAACACGGTGAGCCATTCGCCATTTCCACACGCAAAAGCCGCTCCATCGCGGGAGCGCGCCTGCTCGATTCGATCCACGCTCTCGGCACATGGCCTCCCCCCCGGCCCCTCGAATCGCGCCCAGGTCCCTCGCCCGCTTCGTGCTCCTCGGCCTCGCCGCGTGCTCCCCCGCGCCGAAGGCCGAGCCCGCGCGCATCGAGCCCGAACGCGCCCCGGAGACGGCGAAGCCCGGCGCCGCGCCAGGCCCCTCGTTCGAGCGTGAGGCCCGCGGCCGGAAGCTCCGCCTCGTCTTTCACGCCGATCCCCTCCCGAACCTCGTCTACCAGCTCGATTGCATGGCCGGCCGCCACCCCTGCTCCCGCGCCGCCTACGAGGCCCTCTGGCAGGACGAGCTCGGCTGGGACGACGAAGATCGCCGCACCCTCGAGGCCTTCCGCGAGAGCCGCGAATCCTGGAGCGGACGCATCGAACCCTCCGCGAAGGCCCCCACCGCCCCCCTCCCCCTCCCCCACGCCGATCGCACCGTCGCCGCCCGCCTCGCCATCGCCGGCCTCGTCTCCCGCACGCCCGACGAGCACGTCCGCTTCCTCGGCCTCGTCACCTCGCCCGAGGGCGCGTTGCGCGCGCAGGCCCTCGTCGACCATTTCCGCCCTCGATTCGATCGATACTGGGAGCGCGAGGGCCGCGCCCATTGCGAAGAATCCGCCGAGAGGCTCGCCGCCCTCTTCCAGCGCGAGGGCCTCACCGGCCACGTCGAGGCCCTCGCCGGGTTTTACGGGGCCGATCTCCCCGACGGCGCGCCCCTCCATTTCCACCTCATGGCCCGCCCCGCCCACCGCTCCGTCGACGCCGCCCGCCAGATCGGCGGCCACGCCGTCATCGAGATGCCGGCCGGCGAAAAACCCGAGGACCGCGCCCCCGTCGTCGTCCACGAAATGCTCCACCACCTGCACGCCGCCGCCCCCGACGAGCGCCTCGCCGCCCTCGCCCGCGCGTTCGTCGAGACGAACGACCCCCTCGCCCCGGCGTCGTATGCGGTCCTCGACGAGGCCCTCGCCACCGCGCTCGGCACCGCCAGGTCCCTCGCTCGGCTCGATCCGGGAGCTCTTCAAAAGAAGCTCGCGGCGCCCCTCGGCCTCTACGCCGAGCCCACGATCGACCGCGTCGCCAAGGCCGCCCTCCCCTTCCTCGAGGCGCGCCTCGCCGAGGGCCAGGGCCTGCACGACCCCGGGTTCGCCGCGGGTTTCCTCGCGTCCGTCCGGGAGGCCTTCCCCGGCGGCATGCCGCCCATCGCCCACGCCCGCCCCCTCGTCGCCGTCGTCGCCCCCGGCTTCTGGCCCGCGTTTCACGCCCTCGACGGCGCCGCGATGGCCTCTTCGCTCGGCGGCGCCAGGGCCTCCGACGTCCTCCGCGCCCCCGAGACCTTGAACCTCTTCGCCGCGCGCCCTCACTGGGGCGGCGCGTTTTTCCTGACGCACGCGCACATCCACGAGCTCGCGCGCTTCGAGCCGCACATCGGCGCCGCCGCCGTCGCCGCGATCACCGCCGAGGCCCGGCTCACGCGCGCCTTCGTGTATTCGACCCAGAAGAGCCCCGGCGTCTATCGCTTCGTCTTCGTCGCCGACGACCTGCCCTCGATGAACGACCTCGTCCGCGCCCTCGCGGCCCAGCGCGCGCCCTTCGAGGGGGCGCTCGAGGTCGTCGCGCGTCGCCCGGCCAAACCCTGATCTTCGCGCCCTCTCGGCGCTGCGATCCGGGCGGACCACAAAAAGACGCCGCCCGCGCCGTCACGAGGACGACGCGGGCGGGGCCGAAGAGGCGCGGGTGTACACGCGCCTCTCCCTTTCGTGGTTCAGGACCGCTTGCTGCTGCGGCGGCGCTTGGCCATCCAGGCGCCCACCATCGCGAGCAGGCCGCCCATGGCGCCCACGCCACGCGCCGGCGCCTCGTCGCCGGGCACCGAGCAGCCGCAACCGCCGACGACGACCGTGTCGTCGACGCCGCCGCCGGTGCCGGTGCCGGTGCCGGTGCCCGCGCCGCCGTCGCCGCCCGCGCCGCCCATGCCACCGGCCGCGACCATGCCGCCGTCGCCGCCCATGCCACCAGCGCCGCCGGCACCGCCGGCACCACCAGCGCCGCCCATGCCGCCAGTGCCGCCGACGCCGCCTTCACCGCCCATGCCGCCAGCGCCGCCCATGCCGCCGCCGGCACCACCAGCGCCGCCCATGCCGCCGCCGGCACCACCAGCGCCGCCCATGCCGCCGCCGACGCCACCTTCACCACCCATGCCGCCAGCGCCGCCCATGCCGCCGGCGCCGCCCATACCGCCGGTGCCGCTGGAGCTGCTGCTCGTCCCGGCCGGGGGCTGCACGAGCACGTCGACCGTGTCCACCGCCGACGCCTGGCCGTCGTTCACGGCCACCTCGAACGTGAGCACCGTATCCATCGCGACCGTCGGCGCGACGAAGTCCGTCGTCGTGCCGCTCGGCGCGCTCAGCGTCGCGCCCGGCCCGGCCGTCTGCGTCCAGGCGAACGTCAACGCGTCCATGTCGGGATCCGAGCTGCCCGACGCGTCGAGCGTCACGCTGTCGCCGCTCGTCACGGTTTGATCCGGCCCGGCGTCCGCGATCGGCGGGGTGTTCGGGTCGACGCCGCACATCCCCTCGTCCGCGACGATGCTCGAGAACGGCATGTTCGCGAGGCCGTTGAAGGACACGCTCTCGATGAACCAGCCCAGGGTGCCGACCTCCTCGTCCGTGCCGATGCGGAAGCGGACCCGGATGGTCTGGCCGGCGAACTGCGTGCCGAGGTTGGCGCTCGTCGTGATGTTGCTCCCGTTCGCGAAGCCTGCGCTCTGGCCGGTGAAGCCCTGCTGGCCGAGCAGCGGGTTGCTCGCGATCGGGCTGCCGATGTTGCCATTGTAATTGGCGCCGAGGTTCGCGAACATGTTGATGTTGGACCAGGTCTGGCCGCCGTCCGCGGAGACCTCGATGACGGCGCCGTCCCAGTTCACGGCCGGCGTGCCGCTGCGCTCGAACTGATACCGGTGCACGAGCGACATCGTCAGGTTGCCATTGCCGACCACGAGGTCGGGCGACTCGTACCGCTCGTCGTGCACGCCGGAGGGCGCATTGCCGTGCGCGACGACGTTCGACGACGTGGTCGACGGCTGGATCCGGTCCCATTCGGTGCTCGGGCCCGACGCGTTTTTCGCCGACCAGGTCTCCAGGTTCGACTCCCAGTTCTCGATCGTGGCCGACTCCGGCACGTCGTCGAAATGGGCCTTTCGCAGGGACGTGCTGCTGATCGTCGGCGTGCAGGAGCCCGGCGCGGAGACGTCGACCTTGAGCTCGAGGTCCGTGATCGCCGCGACCGAGTTCGCGAGGGCGATCTGGATCGTCGCCGAGCCCTCGGCGAGGACGTTCGTCGTCGGCAGCGCCGCGGTCGCGCCGTTCGGGAACGACACGTTCGGGTTCGTCGAGCTCACCGTGACCGTGCCGCCCGCGAGCGGGCCCCAGCCCTGGTTGCGGACCGCGACGACGACGTTTCCGACCTCGCCGCCGTCGATGACGCCGTCGTTGTCGCAGGAGAGCACGCTGTCGTCGACGTTCACCGAGACGAGCACCGGCTGCGGCGCCGCCTCGTAGCTCTCGGTCACGCCCACGTTGTCCGTCGAGTTGCGCGGCGGCGAGATCGCGCACGACCCGGCGCCGCGGAGGGCGAAGCCGGTCGCGAGGTCCTCGAAGTCATCCACGTTCGACGCGATGGCCGTCGCCAGGATGCCGTCACGCTGCTCGGTGAACGTCGGGTTCGACGGGGCGAGCTGCATGCCGCCGACGAGGTAATCGGTCATCTTGCGTTTGGCCTGGTCGAACGTGTGCCGCGGCGTCGCGGCGTACACGTCCTCGAGGAGCTTCGCGTACCCTTCGAGCACCATCGTCGCCCAGATCTCGCCGGTGTTGTGCACCTCCTCGTTCTCGGCGGCGAGCGGCTGGATCGGCATGCCGACCGGGAGCGGCTCGCCGGCCTGGATGTGCCTGAACGTGAGCGCGTTCTTCGTGAAATCGGTCGTGTAGGGGTACCGGCGGATGCCGAAATACGCGCTGTCGCCGAACGTCGCGCCGCCGTAGACGGCCGTCGCGTACACGCCGTTCGGATCGTCGCCTTCACGGATGAGCATGTGGAACGCGACGATATCGCCCCAGCCCTCGCCTTGCCCGCGGGCCTGGACCGAGGACACGTTGACGAGGCGATTGTGGATGAAATGGCCCCACTCGTGCGCGGCCACGCCGTTGTCGATCGTGCCGTCGCGCTGGATGGTCTCCCCGCGGAACAGGGTCGCCGCGATCGGACCCGCCTGGAGCGCCGCCTTGAGCGCGTCCCCCTGGTCCTTCGTGATGCCGAGCGCGCCGATGTTGATCGTCGCGTCGGTGCCGCCCATCGGGCTCGGGGGCAGGCCGGGCGTGAGGTGGTTGGCGACGATCGCGCCGACGCCGCCCGCGTTCTGCACGTTCTTGACCTTGACGACGAAATCGCAGGAGCCGCGATCCAAAAGCACGATCTTGCCGGTGTAGTTACCGACGAGCGCCTGGCAGGCGTCGTTGAACGTGCCGGGCGTCTCGTTCGTCGTGTCCGTGGAGTTGTCGAGCGCGAGCGCGAGGTCCGCCGGGCCGATGTCGAACGTCTGCGGCCCGAAGCCCGCGACGCCGACCGCCGTCGTCGTGCCACCGGGGTTCGTCGTCAGGCTCGCGTTCGGCTTGCCGCTCCACACGAACATCTGCATGCGCGGCCGGCTGCCGTCGGCCGGCGTGCTCATGTTCGCGTTGTCGAGCGAGGGCGGGTTGTTGAGGTAGCCGTCCTGCGCCTCGGCCCGGAGCGAGTCGTTGCCGAGGCCGCCGCGGCCGTAGTTGTCCACCTGCGCGTTGCCCGCGGCCTCGTTGAAGCCCGAGTCGTACCAGTAATCGTGCAGGTAGTTGTTCAGGAAGAAGAGCTGCGTGATCGCCGCCTTCACCTGGTCCTGCGACACGTTCGGCTGCAGGGACGTGTCGTAGACACGATCGAAGACGCCCGGCGCCGTCACGTCGGCGCGATAATCGCCCGCGCTGAGGCCGTCCGGCAGCGTGTGATCGACGTACGCCTCGACGTTGTTGCCGTTGGTGTCCATCGCGCCGGCCGGGAGCCACGGATCGAAGGTGCCCACCGGGTTCGTGTTGAAGCCGTCGACCGTGACCAGGGTCGGCGCCGTGAACGCCGGCGCCGAGCCGTCGGGCACGCCCGTCGGGTGCGGGGCGAAATCGACCATCGGCCCCTCCATCGGCGTGAGCTTCGGCGGGCCGTCCGTCCAGACGCGGTACGTGTGCGCCGCGTCGTGCGTGCGACTGGCGCGCATGAGCAGCCGCCCGTCGTCGGCAGCGACCACGTACGCATAAAGCTCGGAGGTCAGCGCGCCCTTCTCGCCGCCCCAGACCTCGACGTAATACGCCGAGACCAGCCGATCCGGCATCGGGAAATAGACCTTCTTGATGCGCGCCGGCTGCGTGAGCGTGATGTTCGCCGCGCGCGTCTCGTCGTTCTCGACGACGTCGAAGAAGGCATAATCATGCTCGATCTTCTTCATGTCCCTGAAGGCGCTCACCGGCACCTTCGTCGCGAAGAAATCGTTGAACGCGCGGGCGACCGCGGTCACGGGCGTCAGCTTGAAGTTCTTGCCGCGCTTCATGCCCGGCGCCGCCGACGCGTGCAGGTTGCCGGCGATCGCCACGAGCTCGCGGCCCTGCGTCATCAGCACCTTGACGTCGTTCTGGAAGACGTCGATCCCGTCGACCTTCTGGCGGAACACCACGATGATGCCCCCGCCCGTCAGCTCGTTCACCACCACGGGCATGGCCGCGTCGATCACGCGCTTGCCGACGCCGTAGAGCCCCGCGTAACGCTCGAGGTAGAGCCGCGCCGACGCCTCCGGCCTCGCCGTGAGCGCGCCCGGCGCCTTCCAGCCGCCCTTCGGCGCCCAGAAGAACGTCGGCACGCCGCGCTTCTCGTCCACGCCCGTCACGCCAGAGACCCCGGCCAGGTGCTGGTTCTGCAGCGGGCTCACCGCGACCGCAGGGGCGTCATCGTACGCATGGTAATTCGGCAGCTCCATGTCCCCCGCGTGCGCCGCGGAGCCGGCGAGCAGCGTGATCAGAGCCGTGGCATATCGAGCAGAGCGCTTCATGATTCCTCCACGCCAGAATCTTCGTGGTATCTTCCCGCAGGCAGGCGCCGCGAGCGATGTACGTTTTCGGTGATTTCGGACAAAGGTTTGGCGCCCGTCGCGCCGGGTACATCTCCTGTACCCGGTTCCCGCACGGAAGGGAAGCCGTTCCAGGCCTGCCGCGGCGCGGCTTCGGCGGCCTGGATCCGCTACGGGCCTGACGCCCGAGAAAAAGCGCGAAGACCACCGAGGATCCGTGCGCGGCGCGACCCATCCCGAGGGCGCCCTCCTCACCCCTCCAGGCTCGGCGCGTCCACGAGGAGGGTGAAGATCGGGTCTCCGCGGTGCTCCCCGACGCTGCGCGTTCGATGGGGGTCGGCCATTCCTTCCTCTTGGCCGCCTGCGCTCGACCGATGAAATGGGTCGCCTCGACGCATTTTGCTCACGCCGCGAGATAACCGGTCGCCCGCGTCCTCCTCATCCTCATCCTCCGCATCGGACGAATTCTTGCTGCAACGGAAAACCGCGCGCCTCGCGGACGGTTGCCATTTTGGCAGCCGAACTCGTGCCCTTTCGCCGGAATGTCGCGGCCTCGGCGCGCAGGGCCGCGTGTTCCCACGGCAAAACCCGCTCGTTTGGACGTGGCACCGAACTTGATGACGTGACCCTCCATGTCGAGCGAGCCTTACCGCACCCCCGCTTGCCCCACCTGCTCCGCGCCGCACGTCGAGCAAGCGCACATCTGCAAGCTCTGCAAAGAACCCTTCCACCTCGAGAGCCCGGGCGTCGAAGCCTGCGACCCTTGCCTGCGAGAGGCCTGCCGTATCGTCGCGCGCGCCGCCGCCCGAAAGCCCGCTTCGCGCCGCCACGTCAAAGACGCCCTCATGCGCTGGGTTCCGCCCACGCTCGTCGTGCTCACCCTGGGCGTCCTCGCGTTCAGTACGCACGTCTTCGTGCACACGGCGCGGCGCCTCATCGAGCTGCGCACCTCGGCCGAGCGCGTGGCCGAGCACCGCGAAAAGCCCCAGGACAAACCCCGGGACAAACCACGCAAGAAGCGGCACCACAAGCGAGACGCAACGCCACCCGCGCCGCCCACCCCGCGCGCGAAAATCTCCCTCGACGACGAGAGCGTCCCGGCCCTCACGAGCGTGCTCGCCGCGCTCTCGCCCGAGGTCCACGATCCCGACGCCCTGCTCGCGCGCGTCCACAAGCTGCGCGAGGCCGGCCTCGACATCTTCCTCGTGCGCGCGAACCTCGGCAAGGCCCTCTTCGACAGCGGCGCCGACCTCCGCACGCGCATCAGCCCGGTCCACAAGGGCGGGAGGGCCGTCGGCGTGCGTGTCTCGCGGCTCGGCCCCGACTCGATCGAGGCGCTCGCGGGCGTGCAGCCGGGCGACGTCCTCGTCTCCGTCAATGGCTACGGCGTCGATAGCCCCGAGCGCGCGCTCCGCGGCTACGCGGCCTCCCGCGAAAAGGGGGCCGCGGTCTTCGAGCTCCTCCGCAATGGCCGCCGTGTGGTCCTCGACGTCCGCTGGCCGAAGTGACCCCTCGGAGGGCGTCCACGAAACCCTGGAGTCGCCGTCGGGCTTTTGGTAGACGTTCTCCATGGCGATCCTCCGAACCTCCAAGGTCGCGCCCTGGGCCTTGCTCGCGCTCGTTTGCGGCTGCGGCGGCGCGGGAGCCCAGACGAACCCCGACGCGCCCGCGCCCGAGACCACGGCCGAGGCGACGCCCGAAGCGCCCCCGCCCGCGACGACGGACGAGGCCCCAAAGCCCGAGCCCGCCGAGGCGCCGGCCCCCGCGCCGGCCGAGGACAAACCCGCCCCGGCGGAGCTCGCCGAGGCCCCGAAGGCGCCGTCCATCTCCTGCGAGCCCAAGGCGGGCGCGGCGGCCGCGGGGCCGAAAAAGAAGCTCGAAATCAGCGTGGATCGGTCACGCGTCGACATCGAAGCTCATCGGCTCGAGGTCAAGCTCACGCGGCCTGCGTGCAAGGTCGAGCTCCAGGTCATCGGCGAGTCCGGCAAGGTCCTGGCGAACGCGGCGAAGGGCTTCGACGGCGCGGCGCCTGGCACGGCGCTCGCGGTCGACTGGAGCCCGATCCGCGCCGAGACCGTCTCGCGGATCGAGGTCTGGGGTCACGACACGGAGGGCAACTACGTCGGCGTGGCGATCACGCCCTGGAACGTGAAGATCGACCACGAGGAGGTCAATTTCGAGACCGACTCGGACAAGATCCGCGACAGCGAGGTGCCGAAGCTCGAGGCGAGCCTCGACAAGGTCAAGGACGCCTTGACGAAGCACAAGGACCTCAAAGGGATCTCGCTCTTCATCGCGGGCCACACCGACACCGTCGGCAGCCCCGAGCACAACCTGACCCTCTCGCGCAAACGCGCGCGCGCGATCGCCGCCTGGTTCCGCGGCCGCGGCCTGAAGATCCAGGTCGCCTACGAGGGGTTCGGCGAGCACAGCCCGATCGTGAAGACGGGGGACGAGGTCGCCGAGGCGAAGAACCGCCGCGTCGATTACATCCTCGCCCTCGACCCGCCGCGCCTGCCGCAGGGCCCGGTCACGTTCGGCTGGAAGGCGCTTTAAACCTCCGCCTCGATCTCGACGCCCCACATTTCATTGCCGTCTCCGTCGTGCAGCGACGCGCGGAGCCGCCCGCTCTTGCCGTCGATCGCGAGCATCCCGAACGACTGCTTGCCCCCCTCCGGCCCCACCGGCGGATCCCCGGGCCTTCGGTTCTGGAACTTCACCTCCGGCCCGAACGTCTCGTCGAGCGGCGCGGGCCCGAACGTCATCGCGTGGAGCGGCCCGGCGACGAACTCCCAGAAGGGATCGAACCTCGCGAACTTCGCCCGCGAAGGATGATAATGGTGCGCCGCTGCGTAATGCACGTCCGCCGTGACCCACAGGACGTTCTTGATCTTCTGCTCCTGAAGAAACGAAAGAATCGAGGCGATCTCCAGCTCGCGCCCGAGCGGCGGCCCCTCCCCGTTCGCGAACCCCTCCTGCGTCGTGGCGTCGTCCGGAATCACGAGGGCGAGCGGCTGATCGCAGGCGATGATCTTCCACGTCGCCGTCGACCGCGCGAGCGCCTCCCGGAGCCACGTCGTCTGCGCCTCGCCGAGCGCCGCGGCCGGCGCTTTCTCCTCCCGATTCGCCCCATTCGGGCCCCGGAAGCTCCGGGCGTCGAGCACGAACACGTCCACGCGTGGCCCGTACGAGAGCAAGCGATGAATGGGCCCCTGCCGCATCGGCGCATACTCGAACATGGCCTGCTTCGCGCGCGTGGCCAGCACCGACGCCCGCCGCTCCGTGTACCTCGAATCCGCGAGGACCTGCCCCGGGAACCAGTTGTTGTGCACCTCGTGATCGTCCCATTGCACGATCGTCGGCACGGCCGCGTGCAGGCGCCGCACGTTCTCGTCGAGGAAGTTGTACGCGAAATTGCCCCGGAACTCCTCCAGCGTCTCGGCGACCTTCGACTTCGCCGGCGTGACGAGGTTCTTCCAGACAGACCCATCCGCGAGATCGATCGACTCCGCGAGCGGGTCGTCCGCGTAGATCCGGTCGCCCGAATGAATGAACAGATCCGGCATTACCTTCGCGATCGAGGCATACGTCTTCATCCCGCCGCGGGCCACGTCGATCCCGTAATGCTGCCCCGCCGTATCGCCCGACCACACGATCCGCACGTCCTCCCCCGGCCCGGGCGGCGCGCGCAGCGATCCGAGGGTGGGCTCGCTCCGGGCGCGCCCCGCGTCGTCCGCCTCGAAGACCACACGATAATGGATACGCCTCCCGGGCGGCAGGCCCTGGAGCTCCACGCGGGCCGTGAAATCGCCCTCCGCCGTGGCGAGCGGGCCCTCGAGCTTTCGCGCGTCGCCGAGCCGCTCGTCGGTCCCCCATTCCACGAACATACGCGCCGGCCGGTCCGTCTTGCTCCAGAGCACGACGCCGGCGGCCGTGGGATCACCGGTCTGCACGCCATACGGAAGCAGGGGCCGCGCCGACGCGGGCGTCACGATCCCGGGCGAGCCACACGAGCCCGCGCAGGAGGGGAGCGCGAGCGCGGAGAGGGAGCCGAGGAGGAAATCGCGTCGAGGCAGGAAGAGCGGGCGAGGAGGCGTGGACATGAGGCGCGGCGCAAGGATCACCCGGGGCGGCGGCGATGGCAAGCCATGCGAGCCTGATGGGCCGTTCGCCCGGGGCCCCGTCACGAACACATGCAGGACGCGGTTACTTGCAGCTCTTGCTCGCGTCGCGTGTGCACTCGTGCGGGCCGAGGCTCATGCACTTCTTGAACGCCTCTTGGCTGGGGCACGCGTAAAACGCGCCGTTGATGCAGCACGTGATTGTCTGGCTGCCCTTTGTCGTCGAGCGGCTCACGTTCACGCCACCCGCGGGGAGTGAGGGCAACGGAACCGGGATGACCGGCTGAATCACGACGGGCGCCTGGCCCTGCGCGGGCTGGGCCTGTGGTGGCTGCGAGGCCGCCTGGGCAGCCTGGGCGTTTGCCTGAGCCTGCGCCGTCCTGTGCTGCTCCAGGAGGAGCTGGTACTCGCGCTCGCGTTGCGCCGTCTCGGCGGCCTCTTTTTTGGGCACGAGGAGCTCTTCGCCGATGCGCGACTTCAGGCCGCGGACCCACCCCGACCAGTGCCCATCGACGAGCACTTCGCCGTTCGGGCCCGGCTTCGTCGCGAGGCCGGTGCTCCTCACGTATTTCACGACGTACTGCGTGCCCGAGTACTCGATGTCGACGTCGAGGGTGATGTCGCGTTTGTCGAGGCGGGCGGAGATCTTCCCCGGCTCTTCGCCGAGGGCCGAAAATTTTCGGCCTGCCATCGCTCGGATCACGGCCGCGCGCACCTCGGCGGGAGACTCCGCGCGCGCGATGAGCACGGGCTCCGCCGTCTTCGTCGAGGTGTATACCGTGCCACCACACGCGACGACGGACAGGGCGAGAAGAGCAGGTGCCAAGAAACGCGAGGCGCGAAACGTCATGCCGGAGTGTGTACCAGAAGCGTGGGTCATTCGACAAGCTCCGAGGGCGGACAATCCCGCACCCCGTACACCGGACATTTTTCGTCCTTGCATCGGTCGGACATTGTTCATCACGTCATAAAATGAAAAACCGTGACGGACGGAGGTTCCGTGTTATCATCTGGAAACAACGGACGGCGCGTGACGGCAATGGGCCGGGGGCGCCGCCGAGAGCCAGGGAGAAGCCGATGGACAAGGTCTCGCTGACGTACTTCGTCGATTTCGTGCTGAAGTCCGGGACGCCGAAGCTCACCGGCGTGCGCGAGTACAAGGAGCGCAAGGACGAGCTCAGCACGGACTTTTATCGTCCGATCCGGGAAGCCATCGTGGAGATGCACCGCTCGGGCCTCCCCGTCTCCACGCTGCACGAGATCACGCGCGCGCAGGACGACGAGAAGCGACAGAAACATTATCCGCTGGTCATCGCGGGATATCGCTCGTTCCTCGCCGACGGCGCGATGAACTTCTTCGAGCCGCCGCGCGCGGGCCTCTCGCTCGGAGCGCTCGAGATCGACGTGAACCCCGAGCTCGGCCTCGTCATCCAGGGCAAGAGGCACCTGATCAAGCTGTATTTCCGCAGCGAGCCGCTCACCCCGCGCCGCACCGCCGTGATCCTCGCGCTCCTCTCGCGTGGCCTCTGCGAGGGCCACCCGGAATACGTGCCCGCCGTGCTCGACGTGCGGAACGGCAAGCTGCACACGTACGCGAACACGAGCTCGCGGATCGACATCCTCCTGCGCGGCGAAGCGGCGTCGTTCGCCGCGATGTACGGATCCGTCTGACCCTCGACGACCGAGCGCGACGAGCGGGACGGCTCAAAGATACGACCGCAACGCCTCGCTCACCCGGTCCTTCGCGCCCTCGGCCACCACGCTCCCGTGCGCCATGATCAGCCGATCGAAATCGAGCCCGGCCACCGCGCGCACCGACGCCCGCAGCGCCGCGCGGTCCTTCGCGATCAGCGGCCACTCCCGCCCCATCGCGAGCTTGCCGTTCGTCCCCATCGCCGCATAAACGACCCTGGAGACGAGCCCCTCGGGCTCTTCGATGTTGAAGAGCAGATCGGTGACGATGAGCGTCCGGCTCGCGTGATGCAGGAAGACCACCTCCGACATCATCGGCGCACCCTCGACGAGGCGCGTCTCCACGTCGCCGCCCCACGCGGCGGGCGGATCGGCGGAGAGCACCTCGTCGATGCGGACCGAGGGGATCTTCTCCTCGACGCGCGGCGCGGCGAAGACGCGCGCCTCGGGGTAACGCGCCGACGCGGCGCCGATGTACAGGTTGTGAAACCGGTTCGGCGCGACGAGGTACGCGACGCGCCCGAGCTTCGCGAGCGCGGCGGCCATCGAATCGTCGATCGGGATGGGCGAATGCACCCAGAGCTCTCCGCCGGACAGGCGCGCCACGGTCATCCGCGCGTTCATCCGGAGAAAGCCGGCGAACCGCAGAGGGTGCTCCGCGGCCCAGAGGTCTTCGGCGAGAGGTACGAGCTCGGCCATGATGTCTCTCACAGGTAGGGGCGCAGGACTTCGCTCACCCGCGCCTTCGCGTCGTCGGCGACGACGTCGCCGTGCGCCATGATCATCTTCTCGAAATCGAGCGCGAGCACCTCGCGCACCGAGGCCTTCCAGGCCGCCTTGTCCTTCGTGATGAGGCTCCAGGCGCGGCTCCGCGCGAGCTTGCCGCGCGTGCCCATCAACGTGAGCACGAACTTCGTCCCGAGGCCCTCGGGCCGCTGGATGTTGAACAGGAGATCCGAGACGACGAGCGAGCGGCTCGGCCGGTGGAGGAAGACCACCTCCTCCATCGGCGGCGCGCCCTCGACGAGGCGCTGATCGATCACGCCGGCCCACGCGTCCGGCGGCGCGGCCGAGAGCGCCTCGTCGATGCGCAGCGAGGGGATCTTCCTCGCGAGCCCCGGCGGCGCGAACACGCGCGCCTCGGGGAAACGCGCCGACGCCGGGCCGAGGAACAGGTTGTGATACAGGTTCGGCGCGACGAGGTACGAGACCTTCCCGAGCTCCTCGAGCGCGGCGGCGAGCGCGTCGTCGATCGGAATGGGCGAATGGATCCAGAGCCTCTCGCCCGGCAGGCGCGCCACGGTCATCCGCGTGTCCATGCGGACGCCCCCGGCAATCCGCAGCGGGTGTGTCGCAGCCCAGAGGTCCTCGGCGATGGAGACGAGCTCGGCCATGAACATCCTTCGTTTTGCGTCGTGTTCGGCCCACGGTAGCAGGGCGCTTCGGGCTTGTCGTTCTCGAAGCCGTAGCCCCGTCCTCGTGGTAGAGAGGACCGCCATGTTGCCTGCAGGAGACCCTGACCACCCCGTCGCCAAGGGCGCGGGGATCGTGCGCCCGGCGCGCCGCCCCGCCGGCTGGATCGCGCCGGGCCCGCGCCCGAGGACACCCGATCGCGACGACGTCTGGCCCGGCCCCGGCGAGGACCTCTGCTACCTCGCCGGCGATTTCCGTATTCTCCAGCGCGTCGACGGGCACCGCTGGTCGGCCGACGACCTCGTCACGGCCTGGTATGCAATCGAGCAGGTGGCCTCGCCGACGCCCCCGCGCCGCGCCGTCGACCTCGGCTGCGGCATCGGCACCGTCCTGCTCTTCGTCGCCTGGGCTTTCCCCGAGGCGCGCGTGACGGGCGTCGAGGCGCAGGACGTGAGCGCCGGCCTCGCGCGGCGATCGCTCGCCTGGAACGGCGTCGACGATCGGTGCGCCGTGCGTTTCGGCGATCTGCGGGAACCGGCGACGACCGAGGGCCTCGAGGGCGCGGACCTCGTGACCGGCACGCCGCCGTATCTGCCGAAGGGGACGGGGATCGAGTCGAGCAAAGTGCAATGTGGCCCGTGCCGCTTCGAATGGCGCGGCGGCGTGGAGGACTACGCCCTCGCCGCTTCGCGCCTGCTCGCCGAGGGCGCGCCGTTCGTGGGTTGCGCCGCCTCGCGCCAGCGCCCGCGCGTCGAGGCCGCGGCCGTGGGCGCCGGGCTCGTGCTCGAGCGTTACCGCGACGTCGTCCCGCGCGAGGGCAAGGACCCGCTCTTCTCGGTGTACGTGATGCGCCGCCCTGCCGCGGCCCGCAGCCCCGAAATCGAGCCGCCCCTCGTGTTACGCGGCAAAGATGGCCGTTTCACCGCCGCGTTCGACGACGTACGCCGCGCCATGGGAATGCCCGTCGAGCGTTAAAAAACTATCGGTCCCGCCTCCGCTCGGAAAATCGAACCCCGAGCGGAGCTCCACGAACACAAGCGGTTTTTCGCCCTTGATGAGGCCGGCCGAGGGCTGTAAGAATCTTTGCTTCTTCGGTCCTTGGCGCGTCGCGGCGAACGCCCGCGCGCCCTGCATCTTTCGTGGAGGTCTCATGCGTAGAAACGTTTTGCTTGGGCTCGTCATTTCTTCCGGGGCCTGCCTGCTCGCGGCCGGCGCGGGCTGCAGTGATGGCGCGACGACCCCCCCCGGCAGCGGCGGCAGCGGCGGCGGCGGCGGCGCTTCGCAGTCGAGCTCGAGCTCGAGCTCCGTCGCGCAATCGGGCTCGGGCGGCATGACCCCCGGCGATGACAACGTGAGTTGCGACACCGCGGCAGAGCTCTTCCTCGACGATCCCGGTTTGCAGGACACGCTCGATCCGATCGACACCGACGAGGACTTCTACAAGTTCAAGGGCATGGCCGGGCAGGCCATTCTGATCTCGACGGACGCGAAGCCCCCGCAGGACGAGTTCGACAACACGTACCCGGACCTCGTCCTCACGGTGTACAAGAAGGAAGGCGGGCAATGGGTGCAGATCGCCGAGAACGACGATCCGTTCCCGCGTTCGAGCAATGACAGCTCGCTTTATACCATCCTCCCCGCGTCGCAGGACGACGAGTACTGCATGCGGGTCACCGAATGCAACGTGTGGGTGGGCGGCGCGCCGGGCTGCGCGCCCTCGGCCGACATCACGACGTACGACTACGCGATCGGCGCGGGCGTGATCGACCCGTCGGCCGAGAGCATCGCGGACGAGAAGGAGCCGAACGACACGGCGGCCGAGGGCACGCCCATCGAGTATGCGAAGAACCCGGACAGCGGGAACTATTTCATCTCGCTCCAGTGGGGCGGCTTCTCGAGCGCGACGGACGTCGACATCTGGAGCTTCAACGTCCCGGCGGACGCCGTGATGGTGATGGGCGATCGCCCCGTCTGCAACTTCGACTTCTATCCGGGTGGCGAGAATGGCAGCGGCTCGACGGCCACCACGGGCCTCATCGCCTACGTGACCACGGCGGCCGATCCCCTGACGAAGCTCGCGGAGATCGACGTCACGCTGGGCCAGACGCCCTCGCAGATCGCCGTGCCTTGCCAGCTCGGGACCGATTACCTGTTCTTCATGACGCGCGCGGCGGGCACGGCGGCCGGGGCGAACGATTTCTATTTCGTGAACCACATCGGCACCGGCTCGAACCCGCTCGAGGCGGCCGTGAACGACGACGTCGCCATGCCCGAGGCCCTCAAGCCCACGCCGAACGGCACGACGACGAGCTACTTCGTCGACGGCGACATCGACATGGCCCCGATGGACATCGATTACTTCTCCGTCGACGTGCCCTCCGGCGCGGCCACGGTCAGCGTCGCCTGCGGCGGCCATCGCTCCGGCTCGGGCCTGCGTGGCCTCAAGGTCTCGGTGCTCGGCGCGAACGACATGCCGATCGCCGGCGGCGTGTCCACGGAGACCGCGCAGAACGACCTCTTCATCCAGGACGCGAACATCCCGGCCGGCGTCACCTCGCTGAAGCTCAAGGTCGAGGCGGCCTCGCAGGACCCGAACGTCACGAGCACGTTCTACCGCTGCGGCGTCCACGTCTCGCCGCCGGCCGCCCCGTAGTTTTACAGGACAGACTCCCCTCCCCTCCGCCTCCCCCGACCTCCCCGCAAGAATTCGACGCCCGCATCGGACGGCCGCCCCTTTCGTGGGGATGGACCCGGCCGAACTTTGCGCGGATACTTGCCGCCCATGCTCCCGGGCCAGGTTGTCGACGGACGTTTCGTCGTCGAAGGTGTCGTCGGCCAAGGCGGCATGGCCCGCGTGTTTCGCGCGAAGGACCACACGACCGGCGAGATCGTCGCGATCAAGGTCCTGCTCGAAGAAGAAGCCGCGAACGTCGAGCGCTTCGAACGCGAGGCCGAGATCATGGCCGCGCTCGTGCATCCAGGCATCGTGCGTTATGTCGCGCACGGTCGCGACGGCAGCTTGCCCTACATCGCGATGGAGTGGGCCTCGGGCAAGAGCCTCGACCGGCTGATCCAGCGACAAACCTTGCCCATCGACGGCGCCGTGCGGCTGCTCCGTCGCCTCGCGGAGGCGCTCGCGGTCGCGCACGAGCGAGGGATCGTCCACCGCGATCTGAAGCCCGGCAACGTGATCCTGCTCGACGGGGATCTCGAGCGGCCGAAGATCATCGACTTCGGCATCGCGCGCCTCGGGGGCGCCTCGAAGGAGCTCACGCAGAAGGGCGTGCTGCTCGGCTCGATGGGGTACATGGCTCCGGAGCAGGCGCGCGGCGCGCAGAACCTCGACGCGCGCGCGGACGTGTTCGCCCTCGGCTGCCTGCTGCTCCACGCGCTCACGGGCAAGCGCCTCTTCGAGGGCGGAGACTCGCTCGCGTACCTCGTGCGGGTCGTGGTCGAAGACGCGCCGCGCCTGCGCACGTTGCGCCCCGACGCACCGCCGTGGCTCGAGGCGCTGCTCGCGCGGATGCTCGCGCGCGCGCCCGAGGAGCGACCCGACAGCGCAGCGGCGCTCGCGCGCGAGCTCGAAGCGGCGCTCGAAGGAGAGCTCGACGAGACCACGGTCGAGGCGGTCTCGCTGCCAGGTGGAGCGCTCGGCGGCGAGGAGCGGCGCGTGCGCTGCGTGCTGGTCGTGGAGCTGCCGGAGGGGCCGGAGGCGCTCGCCGCGGGCACATCGGCGCTCGAGGAGGTCGCCGCGGGGCTCGGCGGCGCCGTCGACGTGCTGCTCGACGGGCACCTGCTCGTGAGCTTCCACGGATCGGGCGCGGCGACGGACGAGGCCTCGCGCGCCGCGAAATGCGCGCTCACGTTCGCCGATCGTGTCGACGGCGAGCGCACGGCGATCGTCGCGGCGGAGAGCGCGGGCGAGGCGCCGGCCTCGGCGACGATCGAGCCCTTCTTGCCCATGCTCTCGCGCGCGCCGCGCGACGCGATCGCGGTCGACGACGTGACCGCGGGCCTGCTCGGCGCGCGCTTCGACGTGAGCGGCGACGAGCGGGGCCTCTTCCTGCTCGGCGAGCGCGACGTCGGCGAGCCCGCGCGGACGCTGCTCGGCAGGCCCACGCCGTGTGTCGGTCGCGACATGGAGCTCGCCACGATCCAGCGCCTCTTCGAAGAGGCCGAGCGCGAGCGCGCGCCGCGTGCGGTGATCGTCACGGGCGAGGCGGGCATCGGCAAATCCCGCCTCCGACACGAGCTCTTGCGCTGGCTCGGCGAGCGCGGGCGGCCGGCGGAGGTGTGGATCGGCCAGGGAGATCCGATCGCCGCGGGCTCGTCGTTCGGCCTGCTCGCGCGGGCGCTGCGCAGGGCGGCGAACGTGACCACGGGCGAGCCTCTCGAGGTCGCGCGGCGCAAGCTCCGGGCCCGCGTCGGCCGTCACCTCGACCCGATCCGCGCCGCGTCGGTCGCGGAGTTTTTGGCCGAGCTCTCGGGTTTGCCCTTCGAGGGCGAGGGCCGCCCGGGGCTCGCCGCCGCGCGACGCAACGCGACCTTGATGGGCGACCGCATCCGCCGCTCGTTCGAGGAGCTCGTCGTCGCCGAGTGCCGCGCCCACCCGCTCCTGCTCGTGCTCGAGGACCTGCATTTCGGCGACCTGCCCAGCTTGAACCTCGTCGACGCGGCGCTCGCGCAACACGCGCCGCTCGTGGTGCTCGCGCTCGGCAGGCCGGAGCTCGCGCGCACGTTCCCCGACCTCTGGGCCGCACGCGCGCCGCTCACGATCTCGCTCGCGCCGCTCGCGGATGGAGACAGCCAAAGGCTCGCGCGCGCGGCGCTCGGGCCGCGCGCGAAGAGCAACGTGATCACGCAGATCGTGGAGCGCGCCGGGGGCAACGCGTTTTTCCTGGAAGAGCTCGTGCGCGCGGCAGCGCAAGGCCGGGACCGTGCCCTGCCCGAGAGTGTGATCGCGATGGTGCAGGGCATGCTCGAGGAGCTCGATCCCCGCGCGCGGCGGGCGCTGCGCGCGGCGAGCGTGTACGGCGACGTGTTCAGCGAGGCGGACGTCTCGGCGCTGCTCGGCGACGAGACGCGCGACGTGGGCGCCCGGCTCGCCGAGCTCTGCGCGCGTGAGGTCCTCGAGCTCCGCGAGGTGAGCCTCACGCGGCACGACAACCACGTGGAGATGTACTCGTTCCGGCACGCCTACGTGCGCGAGGCGGCGTACGCGATGCTCACGGACGAGGACCGCGTGCTCGGGCACAAGCTCGCGGCGCGCAGGCTCGTCGCGGCCGGCGAGCCCGATCCGACGCGCCTCGCCGAGCACCTCTTCCGCGCGGGCCTGCTCGACGAGGCGATCGTTCACTTCTCGCGCGCGGCCGAGCAAGCGCGGCTCGGCGGTGATCTCGGCAAGGCCCTCTCCTCGGCGGAGCGCGGGATCGCGTGTGGCGCGCGCGGCGACAGCCTCGGCCGCTTGCTCGTCATCCAGGCCGAGGCGCACCGATGGCGCGGCGAGAACGTCGAGGCCAAACGCCAGGCGGATCGAGCGCTCGCCGTCCTCCCGCGCGGCACCGACGCATGGTGCGCGGCCGCGAGCGAGATCTCCTCGTGCGCCACGAAGCTCGGAGATCCAGGCACGCTCGAGATCGTGGCCGCGGCGCTCTCCGAGATCGTCTCCGCGCCGCGGAGCGCGCCGAGGCCGACGCAGCTCGCGGCCTGCGCGCGCGTCGCGTCGGCGTTTTACGTGCTCGGGCGGCACGAGCTCGCCGAGTCGCTGCACGAGCGCGCGGCGGCGCACGAGGAGGCGCTACGTGATCCGCTGACGCGCGCGCGTCTGCACGAGGCCGACGCGCTCCGGGCGCACACGATGGGCGACGCGGCCGGCGCGGTCTCCGCCATCGAGAAGGTGATCCAGGCCTTCACCGAGATCGGCGACCTGCGCAGCGTCGCGCTGCACCGGAGCAACCAGGGCGCGGTGCTCAACGCGATCGGCGCCTACGTCGAGGCCGAGTTCGCCTCGCGGGCCGCGCTCGAGGCCGGCGCTGCGCAGGGGCTCTCGCAGATCGTGAGCGCGGCCCAGCAGAACCTCGGCTTCTCCCTGGCGCACACGGGCCGGCTCGACGAGGCCCAGACGCTGCTCTCCCGCGGCATCCGCGAGGCGATCCTCCAGCGCGACCGCAGGCTCGAGGCCGGGGCGCGGATCTACCTCGCGATCGCCGCGCTCTACGCGCGCAAGCTCGACATCGCGGACGCCGAGGCGCGCGCGGCGGCGGACGCGCTCGAGGGTTTGCCCCTCGGGGCGTATGCCGTGGGTGTGCTCGCGATGGTCGAGCTCATGCGCGGACGCGCGGCGGAGGCCCTCTCCATGGCCGAGAGGGCGATCAGCGCGCTCGCTTCACGCGGCGGCGCGGTCGAGGAGGGCGAGGGGCTCGTGCGGCTCGCGTTCGCCGAGTCCCTGGCGGCGACGGGCGACACCGAGGGCGCGCGGCGCGCGCTCTCCATCGCGAAGCGGCGCATCGAGGAGCGCGCCTCCCTGCTGACGCGGCCCGCACATCGGCGGAGCTTCGTCGAGCTCGTCCCCGAGCACCGGCGCACGCTCGATCTCGCGGCGCACATGGGCGCGTAGCTCGGCCTTTGGCGCGGCACCAAGGAAGGACCGGACGAACATGCTCGAGTGGACGAGGGGCCAATCGATCGGGGAGATCGACACGCCCGCGCTGATCCTGGACATCGCGGCGGCCGAGCGGAACATCCGCGCGATGGCCGATCGGCTCATTCATGGCTCGGTGCGCCTGCGCCCCCACGTGAAGACGCACAAGTGCCCGATCCTCGCGCACAAGCAGATGGCGGCGGGCGCGATCGGCGTGACGGCGGCGAAGCTCGGCGAGGCCGAGGTGATGATCCGCGCGGGCATCCCCGAGGTGCTCGTGTCGACGCCGATCGTGGGGCGCACGAAGATCGAGCGGCTCGTCGCGCTCTCGCGGCACGGCATGGTCCTCACGGTGGTGGACGACGCGAGCGCGGCGCGTGCGATCTCCGACGCGGCGGCGCGGGCGGGGCAGAAGATCCCGACGCTCGTCGACGTGGACGTGGGGCAGCGGCGCACGGGCGTGCTGCCGGGCGAGCCCGCGCTCGCGCTCGCGCGGCAGGTCGCGTCGATGCCGGGCCTCGTGTTCGTCGGGCTCCAGGGGTACGAGGGGCATTTGCAGCACGTGCAGAGCCGGGACGAGCGCGAATTGCGCTTTCGTGCCTCCATGCAGAGGCTCACGGACACGGCGGCGCTCCTGCGCGGCGCGGGGCTCTCGGTCGACATCGTCTCGACGGGTGGCACGGGCACGTCGACGTTTGCCCTCGACGCCACGGGCGTCACGGAGATCCAGCCGGGCTCCTACGTGGTGATGGACGACCATTACGGCACGGTGCAGGGCGTGGGTTTCGAGCAGGCGCTGTTCGTCCTGACGAGCGTGGTGAGCCGGACGCGGACGACGGACGTCATCGTCGACGCGGGCCTGAAGGCGCTCTCCTCGGACAGCGGCGCGCCGCGTGTGCGTGGCGTCGAGGGGGCGCGGTACTCGTTCGCGGGGGACGAGCACGGGCGGCTCGAGCTCGGCGACGCGGGGAGCGACCTCCGGGTCGGCGACAAGGTCCTGCTCGTGCCGAGCCACTGCGACACGACGATCCACCTGCACGACCATTTTTACGTGGTCGAGGCCGACAAGCTGATCGAGGTCTGGCCGATCGAGGCGCGCGGCCGCGTGCGCTAGGTCCTTCACTGCGCCGGCAATCGCGCCCCTTTTCGATAATCGCCCATCACCTCCCGGATCTCGTCCTCGAGGAGGAACGTCCCCCAGGACTGCTCCACCTCGCCGTCCAGCAAGAAGCCGAGGTGCAGGTGCCAGCTCCCGTTCGCCACGCCGGACGTCCCGATCCGGTCACCGCCCTCGATCCGCATCCGCGGCGTCGTCCCCTCGGGCTGCACGTGGGCGAGCTCGGAGAGGTGCGCGTAATAGATGTGCGTGATCTCGCGCTCCCCGTACGGGATCGGCGCCTCGAGCTCGATCCGCACGCAATAAGGCGTATCGCGCGGCCCGGTCCAGAGCGTGTGCCCCGCCTCCGCGTAATCGACCCACCCCGAAGCCACCGCATACACCGGTTTCTTGATCCCCATCACGTCGAGCCCCGTGTCGGCCCTGTACCCGGCGACCACCCCCTCCGGCATCGGATTGAACAACCCGCTCGGCAGCCTGCCCGACCTCCCCCCCACCGGCCATCTGGGTTCATCCGGCATGCGTCCTGAAGAACCAGCAGCACCAACGTCCCCGGTGGAGGCGGGAGCCGAAACGGAGCGCAGCGAAGTGGAGGCGAGCGCGCGGGGGGGGTGGGGGGCAGAGGAAGGCCCGACGATTTTCCGCGCAGCGGAAAATCGGCTCAGGGCCGACTGGAGCCCCCCACGTTGGGAAACTGCAGAGGATCTGCTCCCACTCCGATCCGGATCCCGGCCCGCCCCCCCTCCAGATCCCACACAAGCCGGGAACAAAACGAGCACGAGGGTTCCAAGGATCCGCACGGAGGTGATGGGCATGGTCATGGCGCTTCGGGGGGATCATCGGGCGGGGGACGCTTTTCGTGACAACGTCGATCCTCCGAGCCTGTCCGAGGTACCATCCCTCTCCCTCGTGACGACCTCGAAGGCTCCCGGCACCTCGGACGACGCCGTCCCCGTCCCCGACCTCCTCTCTGCGGACGCCCAGGTCCGCGTCGACCTCGACGAGCTCCACCAGACCTTCGCGTTTGCGTTCGCGCTCGGCATCTCCCAGGACGCCTTCGATCGCGTGCTCGCCGTCGCCGCGCTCCCGTCCTCGACGTGGGATCGCGAGGACTTCGAGCGGGACATCTTCCTCGAGGACCTCCTCACCCGCGCGCTTCGGGTCCGCGTCGGCGGCCGGGCTGTCGCGCCTTGCTTGCCGTACCTCCTCCGCGCCCTCTCCGAGCCGCCGAGGGACCTCCGTGTCGTCACGTTCCGCCAGCGGATCCTCGCCGAGCTCTCCAGCAGCGCCGACATGCGCCGTGATTTCGAGCGCGTCTACGGCCGCCTCGTCGCCCTCCGCGTGGCCTTCTGCTCCGAGGGCGGCTCGCGCCGCGGCGGCGACACCCACCGGCGCCTCGAGATCCTCCGGACCGTGCAGGAGGTCGTCCTCGACCTCGCCGAGGCCTTCGAGGGCGCGAGCTCCGGCCTCCTGCGCATCCGTGAATTCGGCATCGCCGTGCGGGAGAGCGAGGCCTACCAGCGGCTCGAGGCCCTCCTCGATCACGAACGCCACCTCGGCACCGTCGACCTCCGCGTCCGCGTCGGCGTCGACGGCACCTTGCGCACCTTCCAGATCGTCCGCATCCGCGAGAACCAGCAGAACCCCCTCCACACCTCCGCGATCGCCCGCTTCTTCTCCCGGATCCGCCTCTTCTTGCGTGGGTATCGTGTCACGCCCGGCGAGGTCGGAGAGCGCCTCCTCGACGACGTCTTCAGCGGCATGGAGCGCCCCGTCGCGCTCCTCGTCCAGCTCCTCGGCGACATGGAGTTTTACCTCGCCGGCCTCGACCTCGCGGACCTCGCGCGGGACAAGGGGTTGCCCGTTTGCCTCGCCGAGCTCTCGCCCCCCGGCGAGGCGGGGATCACGATCGATCGCCTCTACAACCCTCTCCTGCTCGCCGGCAAAGGCAAACCCGTCCCCTCGGACCTCTCCACCATACACGGCGACGCCGTCGTCGTCGTCACGGGGCCGAACTCGGGTGGCAAGACGCGCTTGCTCCAGTCGATCGGGTTCGCGCAGCTCCTCGGCCAGGCGGGGCTCTTCGTCACGGCCGAGCGCGCGGTCCTGCCGCAGCTCTCGGGCATGTTCGTCTCGCTCATCGAGGAGGCGCGCAGCGATCAGCCCGAGGGCCAGCTCGGCATGGAGCTGCTCCGCATCCGCCGCCTCTTCGAGGAGCTCGCGTTTGGCTCGCTCGTGCTCCTCGACGAACTCTGCTCCGGGACGAACCCCTCCGAGGGCGAGGAGATCGCGCGGCTCGTCATCTCGCTCCTTCCGGAGCTGAAATCGCCGGTCTTCTTGACCACGCACCTGCTCACCCTGGCGAGCCGGCTCGAAGAGGAGCCGCCCGTCCCGCACCTCGAATTCTTGCAGGTCGATCTCGACGAAAACGAGCGCCCCACGTACGGCTTCCGGCCCGGGGTCGCCAGGACCTCGCTCGCCCACAAGACGGCGGCGCGGCTCGGCGTCACGCGGGACGAGCTCGCCGAGCTCATCGCCCGGAAGAAACGCGCCGAGAGCCTCGGGGAGGGCCCGAAGCGGCGATCTTCCATGGATGCGCCCGCTTCGATCCGTGTAAAGTCGAGGCATGGAGAGGACCAGCCGAAAAATCCCCGTCACCGAGCGGCAATTCCTTTGGGTTCAAGACGACGACAAAGGTGAGGTCACCCTGCACGTCGGCCCCACGATGGTGTCGCCGACCGCCGCCGACAGGGTCGTCATCGACGACGGAATGGGCGGTTTCCGCGAGGACACCACGGGCAAACCCCAGAGCATGGTGGAGCTCGGGGACAACCAGTACGCGGTCCTCTTCAATCCGCTCCTCGAGAGCGACAGCGGCCCGAACGGTCGCTTCAAGAATGGCCGCAACGAGTCGCGCCCGCTCCGCAATGGCACGCGCTCCATGATCCCGGGCCCGTGTTGCTTCTACCTGCGCCCCGGCCAGCGCGCCGACGTGCGCGACGCCCACGAGCTCGCCTCGAACCAGTACCTCGTCGTCAAGGTCTACGGCGAGGTCGACAAGAACGCGCCTTATCACGAGGTCACGGCGCGCTCCGCGGCGATCACCCGCGCCACGGCGGAGAACCTCGACGAGCAGCCGACGACGACCGTCGATTCGCTCGACCCCGTGCCCCTCAAGCGCGGGCAGCTCATCGTGATCCGTGGCCTCGACACGCAGTTCTACATCCCGCCGACGGGCGTGGACATCGTGCCGGACACCTCGATCGACGACAGCGGCGCGGCCATCAGCGCGGCGATCGCGCGGCAGGTCCTCGCGCAGAGCCGCGACGAGGTGGACGCGATGCCGATGGAGGAGCTCGCGGCGGACGACGAGGCGCTCGCCCTGCGTGGCCAGGCGCGCAGCAAGGTCCCGAACCAGTTCATCGATCAATCGGCGCGCATGCGGGGGCGAAAGGCCGCCGCCCCTGTCGCCCCGGGCCCCGCCCCCTCTCCGCAGCCCGCGCCCGGGCCCGCCGGCGGCGCCGCCGAGGCCCGGGTCGGCGCCGCCGCCGTGCAGGATCTGCTCGCCTCCTCCGCGGTCCGCCGCGCGCTCGAGGCCGAGGCGCGGCAGGCGCGCCTCATTCGCCGCGCGGTCGTGCTCGGCGAAAAAGAGTATTGCGTGATCGTCGACGCCGACGGCAAGCGCGAGATCAAGGTCGGCCCCGCGCGTGTCTTCCCTGGCCCGTACGACACGTTCATGACCGTCGGCTCGCGCAACCGCGTCTACGACGCGTACGAGCTCCTCCCGCAGCGCGCGCTCTGGCTGCGCGTCATCGCGCCGATCAAGCGGGCCGACCTCGCCGCCAAATTGCCCCGCGGCTTCGAGCTCACGAAGGACGAGTATTTCCCCGGCGACGAGCTCCTCCTCACGGGCGTCTCCACCTTCTTCGTCCCCTTCAATGAAATCGAGTGCCTCTCGCCCGAGACGGGCCAGGCCGTCGTGGGCAACGACCAGGCTCGTGTCTTCATCGAGGCCATCGGCATCGACCAGAAGAGCGGCATTTACGTGCGGGACCTCGCGACGGGCGAGGTCCGCCTCGTGCGCGGCAAACAATCGTACCTCGTCGATCCGCGCAAGGAGGTGCAGGTCACGCGCACCGTGCCCGCGGACGACTGGAACCTGTGGATCGCCGCGAACGAGCCCCACAAGTACACGCAGCGGCCCATCACCACGCCCTGGGCGCTCTCCGTCATGGTCCCGAACAACACGGCCGTGCTCGTGACGAGCGCGAATTCGCGCCGCGTCGTCGAGGGCCCGTGCGTGACCTTGCTCGGCTACGAAGAGTCGCTCACCTCGCTCTCGCTCTCCACCGGCACGCCGAAGAGCGACGACGAGCCGCTCCGGACCTGCTTCTTGCGCACCGTCGGCAACCGCATCTCCGACAAGATCACCGTCGAGACGGCCGATTTCGTCAAGATCTCGGTGCGCGTCTCGTATTCGGTCGAGTTCCTCCCGGACCACAAGGAGCGGTGGTTCAACCACGAGAACTACATCCAGTTCATCGTCGATCGCCTCCGCTCCATCGTGCGCAGCAAATGCCGCACGCTCTCGCTCTCCACGCTCTGGCCCGAGCTGCCCGCGGTCTTCCGCGACACGCTGCTCGGCGAGCGCAAGGACGGCGCGCGGCCCGGGCGGCTCTTCACGGAGAACGGCACGTTGCTCTCGGAGGTCGAGGTGCTCGGCGCCGAGATCGAGGACCGCGAGGTCGCCGCGCTCATGCAGAAGGTGCAGACCGAGAGCGTCACGCTCGCGATCGGCGACCGAAAGGCGCAGGAGGCCCTCGCGTCGGCGAAGCTACGCGCCGAGGTCGAGCGGCAAACGCAGGAGCTCGTCGCCGAGGCGCGCCTGCGGGCGGCGAAGCTCGACGAGCTCTCGCGCAAGCTCGCGCACGAGGCCGCGCTCGCGAAGGCGCGCGAGGACGAGGCCGTGCAGAAGGAGCGGCAATCGCTCGCCGACACACGCGAGGCCGAGGCGCAGAAGGCGCGCCTCTCGCGCGAGAACGAGGAGAAGGCCGCGTTGATCGAGAATTTCCGCAAGGACGCGGAGGCGCGGGCCGCGGCGCAGCGGCTCCTGCACGAGGTCGAGCTCGCCTACGCGGCGCGGCTGCGCGAGCTCGAGGTCAAGCTCATCGAGGCGCAATCGAGCGCGACGGTGGCCGAGCGCCAGGCCGTGCAGAAGCAGCTCGTCGAGGCCATGGTCGGGCTCGGCGACAAACTGCTGCTCACGGAGGTCGCGAACAACATGAACCTCGTGAGCCTCTTCAAGGGCAAGGACGTCGGGACGATCCTCACCGAGGTCCTCGGCGGGACGAAGGTGATGCCCACGCTGCGCTCGATCCTCGACGCCGCGGCGAGCCCGGCCTCGGCCGAGCTCGGCGACGGCGCCCCGCGCGCATAGTGCGAGGCGCGCCTTTCGTGTAACGTCGGCCGTCATGGTTTCGCAGACCGGCCCGCGCGCGAGAGCGCGGGCGTGGCTCCTCTCGGGGGCGCTCCTCCTCGCGGCGCCCCCGGCCCTCGCCGGTGATCCCCCGAAACACGCGCCCCCGCGAGACGAACAACCGTACGTGCACAAAGGGTTCGTCTATCGGAGCACGACCGCGGTGCGTTACAACCCGCTCGGGCTCTCGACGTTCTTCCGCGTCGGCTACCAGCGCCCGCTGCTCGGCCCGCAGGAGAACATCCTCCTCCAGCGCACGAACATCGGCCTCCACGTGGTCACGACGATCACGCCCGCGTTCCTCCGCGGCGGCCTGCGGCTCGACGTCCAGCCCCTCGCCTTTTTGCAGTTCCTGTTCGCGTACGAGGGGATGGCCCTCTTCGGCACGTTCGACACCTTGCAATCGTTCCGGCGCGTCTCCGAGGATTTCGGCGACGATCGGCAGGTCGAGCGGGGCGCGCAGGGGCTCGCGTATCGGACGACCGGGGGCATCTTCACGGCCGACACGATCTTGCAGGCCAAGGTGGGCCCGATCCTCCTCGTCTCGGACACGCAGTTCATCCACACCGATTTCACGATCCGGCCCGGCGATCGATTTTATTTCGACCTCCCGCTCAGCATGCTCGCGAAGGACGACGGCTGGATGGTCACGAACGAGACGGACCTGCTCTACGTGACCTCGTTTGGCCTCATGGCGGGCGCGCGGCACGGGGTGTACCACACGTTTTTCCCGGCCGAGGCCGTCGCCGGGGAGGAGGCGCGGGCGAGCGCGATCACCCCGATCGAGTTCGCGGGCCCGCTGCTCGGCTGGCAATTTCACGAGCACAACGGGCCCAAACGATTCAATGCGCCGGGCCTCTTCCTCAACGTGAGCTTCTGGATCCGGAACCCGTATCGAACGGGGCAGGAGGTCGCCGCCACCGTCCCCTATATCGTGAGTGGATTCACGTTCAAAGGCACGCTCTGACCGATCAAGGCCGAGGCGCGCTCACGCTCTCCTGCATCGCCTTCAGCACGAGGAGCACGCGCCGCATCACCTCGAGCCCCGCCTCGTACGACATCGGCCGCGCCTGCAGGGTCGCCTCGAACATCGGCTCGAGCTCCGCCGCGCGCTCGACCACGTCCGCCGCCCCGCCATAGGGGCCGTACGCGAGCGCGAGCAGCGTCTCCACGCCGACGGAGACCCCACGCGTAAAAGCCTCCCGATGCGGCGGCGAGCCCGGGAGGCCCCGGCCCTGCATCGCCGCGGCCGCCTCGCGCATCTCCTCGGCGGCGAGGCCCGCCCCCGCCCGCTCGCCCTCGGGCACCTCTTCGAGCGTGCGCGCGAAGAGCCGCAGGAGCAGCTCCATGTCGGCGTCGCCCGGCGGCATGGGGCCGACCTGGGCGCGGCGCAGGTCGATGCCAAAATCCTCCAATGGCTCGGCGAACCGAAGAGGCGCGACGTAGATCCCGCTCGGCGGAGATTCCTGCAATGCCTCCTGCCGGATCTGGCGGACGAGCGGCAGAGACGCGGGCGGCGCGTCGTCCCGCACGACGACCACACACCCGCCGAGCAGGAGCAGGAGCAGGCCCCCGCAAAGCGCCCCACGCACCATGGCTGCCGCGGCTGCAAACCACGCGCCGGTGACGCCGCGCCGCCGTTCTGTTAAGCCGGAGCGCATGAAGCTCACGCAGACGTCGCTCGCCCTCGCCGCCCTCGCCCTCGGGCTCCTGCCGCTCGCCGTCGGCTGCGAGAAGGACGCGCCCGCGCCCTCCCCCGCGGCGTCGGCCGAGCCGGAGGGCGTGATGGCCCCGAAGCCGATGGAGGTCGTTCCCGCGAGCCCGCCCAAGGTCGACCACGGCCCGCTGCCGGTGCCCGCCATGTCCGCCGCCGACCTGCCCCCCGATCCGGCCCCCTCGGCCGCCGCCAAGGCCCCCGGGACGGCCACGGCTGGCGCGGCGAAGGGCACGGCGCCCACGGATCCCGCGTCGGTCCGGGTCGCGCCGCGCACCTCGCCCGGCCCCATGGCCCCGCGCACCGCCGCCACCGAGTGACCCGGACGCACGGCCGCGGACGTCGACGGCACGAAGGGGGCTCCCTCGGGCGTGAACCTGTGGCAGGATCGTTCACGGTTCGAGGGAAAGGTTCATGAACGACAGCGCGCGCCGCGAGCAGATCCTGGAGGCCGCCGATCGACTGCTGCGGCATTACGGTCCTCAGAAGACCACGGTGGCGGACGTGGCGCGGGAGGCCGGCGTGGGCGTGGGGACGGTGTACCTCGAGTTCCCGTCGAAAGAGGCGATCGTCGAGGAGCTGTCGCGCTCGAGGTACGAGGTCGTGCTCGCGTCGATGCGGGAGGCTGTGAAGGCGGACGGTCGCTCGTATGGCGAGCGTCTCGTGGGCGCGCTCGACGCGCGGCTGCGGGCGTATTTCACGCAGGCGAACGGCGGGGCGCACGCGTGTGACCTCTTCCATTGCGGCAGCCCTGCCGTGAAGAGCGCGTCCGAGCGATTTTACCAGGAAGAACACGCGCTGCTCGTGGACCTGCTCCGCCAGGGGACGGAGGCGGGCGAGCTCGACGTCGCCGCCCCGGAGCTCGCGGCGCGGGTGATCCTGCGGGCCTACAAGAGCTTCACGCCGCCGTGGATCTTCATGGAGGCGCGGGACGAGGTGGAGAAGCTGTCCGCGGCGATGCACGCGATCGTGCTCGGGGGCGTGCTCGGGCGGCGGTGAAGGGGATGGGACCTGCGTGGGCGGTCACGCCTCGTCGATGCGCCGCGTGCTCTTCCCCGGGATCTGTTCGCCTCTTTGTTGGGCCAGGAGCTCGTCACGGATTTTCAGCAGGGGTTCGAGGTGGTATTCGTAGAACTCCTCCATGGAGCTCTGCGTCGCCCTCGCTTCTTCGAGCCCTCGCTCGAGCTCGGCGATGAGCGGTAAAAGCACGGCGAGCCCCTCCTCGGGGTTCTCGTCGTAGCGACAGCAATCCGCGAAATACCAGGTCATCACGCATTCTATGTACTTGTCCGAGAAGCCGAGGCGAATTACATCGTTCCACGCCTGGCGGCACACCTCGAAGGGGGGGTGATGGGCGTCTGCCACCCTCAGGATGTATTCAGCGATGCGTCGCCTCGTCTCGCGCACGTCCCATTCATCGTCGCCTGCGCGGGCCACGAACTCCGCCTCGAGCCGGCGGAACGCGTCGACGGCCTCGGTGAAGCTCAGCTTTTCCTTCAGCGCATCGAGGAAGAGACGGTCGCCGGCTTTGCAGAAGGCCAGCTCATCTCCTACCATCTCTCGGCTGGATCCCAGCTCATCGTTCATTTACATCTCTCCCATTTGGACATCATGACCCCGTCGGGCCATTTGCCCTCGTTACGACATTTGTCGAGGCAAGTCACGCATATTGAATGTTTCCACCTACCCCCGTCTCTGCTTTGTCGACGTGAGTCGAGGCAGTCGTTCAGGGGCTCTTGACACGGGTCATCATCCCTCTTCTGCACCGTCTTCGCGATCTCCCCGGTCATCTCCACCGCAGCGGCCAGCACGAGGACGGTCGTGCCCACGTCGATGATGACGTCGGCGAGCGCGACAACCACGACCACGGCCACCGCGGGGTGGCCGACGAGCCCAGGCTCGTCCGGCCCCTGCCCGTTCGTTTTCGCGGCCGATTCAGGTAAACGCAGCTCGCGCACCCGGAGGAGCTCTTCCGGCACCGTCATGCCTCGCAATGCGATCCGCATGCATATCGCGAGCTCCGGATGGGGCACGCCTTTGCCCTTCACCTCCACCACGCGGCCCTCTTCGTCGACCTTCACCGTGGTGTCGAACGTGTAATAGCCGGTTCCAAGCTCGCCGCCGAGCTCGTCGATACACGCGCGCACACGCTCGGCGGTGGCGGCGGGGACACGCGGGCGGTCGTCCGCGCGGTGGCGGATCGTGGCCGCGCAGCCGAGCGGGACGAGCGCCAGCATCGCGCAGCCGAGGAGTCCGAACGAGAAGAGCGTTCGTACACCGCTGCGCTTCGAGCTCGCCCTGGCGCTCACGGGGTTCCGTCTTCTTTCGGGGAGCTGCGGCGCGCCTCGTCGATGCGCCGCGTCCTTCTCCCCGGGATCTGCTCGCCTCTTTGTTGGGCCAGGAGATCGTCACGGATGTCGCCAAGGCGCTCGAGCTCTTCTTCGTAGAACTCCGTGAATTGCTGCGCCGCCTTGGCTTCGTCGAGGCCGCGCGCGAGCTTGGCGAGCAGGGGTTCGAGCACCGCGAGCCCCTCCGCGGGCTGCTCGTCGTACGCGCAGCAGTCCGCGTAAAATCCTGTCACCGTGCATTCTTTCTCGATATTCGTGAACCCGAGCCGAATGAGATCGTTCCATGCCTCGCGGCAGACCTCGAAGGGTGGGTGCTTCCCATGCGCTAGCGCGAGGATCGTTTCGGCGATGCGCCGCTTGATCTCGAGCGCACCCCATGCGCTGTCGGCCATGCGCGCCACGAAATCCGCCTCGAGACGACGGTGGTCGTCGACGACCTCGTCGAAGGTACGGGTCCGCTTCAACGATCGGACCAAGAGGGCGTCGCTCGCCTTCGCGAACTCCCAGAATACCTGGTCGACTCTTTCCTCTTCCGTGCTCATGTTCGTCCTACCGCGGCCATCCGGGCAACCAATACTCGCAAGAGCCGTAGCCGCGCGTCAGCCGAACCTTTTTGGGCCACTCCTTCGTCTTCGTCCCCGTGCACTTCAACCAGCACATCCTGCACCTCGTTTCTCCATGTACGCTGCCCGGTCTGTCCGCCAGCGGCTTTTCCAGGCAAGCGTTCACGTGCTTTTGACACGGGTCGTCGTCGTCATCGTCCTCCTTCCGCACCGTCTTCGCGATCTCCCCGCTCATCTCCACCGCAGCGGCCAGCACGATCACGGTCGTGCCCACTTCGATGAAGACGTCGGCGAGCGCGACCGCCACGATTACGGCCACCGCGGGGTGGCCGACGAGCCCAGGCTCGTCCGGCGCCTGCCCGTTCGTTTTCGCGGCCGGCTCGGGCACGCGTAGCGCGCGCACCCGAAGGAGCTCTTCCGGGACCGTCATGCTTCGCAACGCGATCCGCATGCATATCGCGAGCTCCGGATGGGGCACGCCTTTGCCCTTCACCTCCACCACGCGGCCCTCTTCGTCGACCTTCACCGTGGTGTCGAACGTGTAATAGCCGGTTCCAAGCTCGCCGCCGAGCTCGTCGATACACGCGCGCACACGCTCCGCGGTGGCGACGGGGACACGCATCCGCTGCCACCAAACGACGCGCCTCCGAGGCGCGCGGAGGGTGAAGGGCAGGTTTTCGACAGACCCCAAGGTCTCGTGCACGCGTCTCCAGGTCTCGCCCACGGGTGGTGGGGTAAATCCCCCAGTCCGCCCGCTCGCCGCGCCCTAAAAGGGCCCACTTTTTCGCGGGCCCTCCGGGTCTACCTCGGTGGGGCTGGCCCCTGCCCGATCGACCTGTTCAGCGACGGTGGACATGAGGGACCTTCCGGAAGGGGATCGGCTTCGGGCGGAGACCCGGATCGACGAGCGGGTACTTCGGCCGTCGATCCGGATGGCGCCCGGTTCTCTCCTCGCTCGGGCGCTCGTCCGGCGAGCCCTCCCCCATCGGCTGGTCGGCGTTGTCGTTCGCAGGGGGCGGAGCGTTCTTCTTCGTCTTCATTGCGTCCTCCGGTCGAAATGGTCCGAAGTCGCGACGAAAGCCCTACCCACTGCCCGCGCATTGCGCTAATACACGGGTGCATACCGCGGCGAGGGCTTTCGTCGCGCGTCGCTCAAAGCGACGGAGAAGGCCGGGGAGTTGGCAGCTCCCCGGCCTTCTCGCTTTGGCGAGCAGCCCGCACCGTAGCTCCATCCCGCGACGGCACAAGGGAAGCACTTTAATCGTGCAACAATCGCTAAACGTGCACGAACGTGGAACGTCGTAGCCCGCGACGAACGCCGCGGAACCGCGTGACGTAGGACATTATGCGTCCTACCTGCGCCACAAACGTGCGCGCGATTCATGCACGTTATGCTATTCTCGTCCCATCACTTGAACCGCTCCGATGGGTCGGAAGCCGCGAGATCGCGGTCCGACGCCGGAGCGCTGGCGAGGGGACCGTGGCGAACGTCCTGGATCCGGAGAAGCGTCTCCGCGTGCTTGCTGCTTTGGTCGACGGCAACTCCGAGCGCGCCGTCGAGCGGATGACCGACGTGGATCGGAAGACGATCCGCCGCCTAGCGCTCGCGTTCGGGCGGGGCGCGCAGAGCCTCCACAACCGCCTCGCGCGGGACCTCCGGTGCTCGCTCATCCAGTGCGACGAGATCTGGTCCTACGTCGGGAAGAAGCAGGCCCGCGTGACCGCGGATGACGCGCCAGGGATCGGCGAGGCGTACACGTTCGTCGCGCTCGACGCGTCGAGCCGGTTCGTGATCTCGTGGCACGTCGGGAAGCGCGACGAGCAGACCGCGCGGGAGTTCATGGCCGACGTCCGCGCCCGGCTCGCCGTGATGCCCATGGTCGCGACGGACGGGTTCGCGCCCTACGTGGCCGCCGTGGGCGCGTCCTTCGGGCCCGGCGTCGACTACGCGATGATGTCGAAGAACTACACGAGCAAGCGGCGCGCGGACGGGCAGCGGGGCGATCACCGCTACGAGCCGCCTCGCGACCCCTTCATCACGAAGAAGGTCGTCTTCGGGGCGCCCGACATGGGCAAGGTCTCGACGGCGTACGTCGAGCGCCAGAACGCGACGATGCGGCACACGATCGGGCGACTCCGCCGGCTCTGCTACGCGTTCAGCAAGAAGGCCGAGAACCACCGCGCCGCGATCTCGCTCTGCTACGCGTACTACAACCTCTGCCACGTGGTCTCGACGCTCCGCGTGACCCCGGCGATGGCCGCGGGCGTCACGGATCACGTCTGGTCGCTGGAGGAGTTCATGCAGGCGATCCTCTCAGCCGCGCCCGTCGAGCGCCCCGAGACGAAGCCCCTCGCGCCGCGCGTGCCCGAGGGCCCGGCTCGGGAGCTGCCGAACGGGCGCGGGTTCCTTCGCGTGGTCGACGGCGGGAAGGCCAAGCCGAGCGAGGCTCCGCGTGCTCCTACGCCGCCTGCCGCGCCCCCGGCGAGGGTCGGGACGGGGGAAGCTCCGCGCGAGCCGCTACCGCCACCGGGGACGCAGCTTGACCTGTTCGCGTGGCGCCCCCGGAGCGGGCAGTTGACGCTGTTCCCGGACGGGTAGGCGTGGTATCGGTATTGCAAAGGTGCTTGCTATGACTACCAAACCGAACACTATCGACACCGCGCGTTTCCGTTTCTACTTGTGCTCGGAAGTAATCACCCAGCGCTTGATGGCTGAGTGTCTTCAATCTCGATTGCGTATTCAGGGAAATACTTCGCCGCAAACACCTCCACCAGGCGCCGAACCTCCGCTTTCTCTTCCGGCTCAAGCGGTGCAACGCTCGTAATCGGTAGCATCGCGCCGCCCGACGCAGCCGCGACGGCGTTTACCGCCAGACGGCTGGACGCACGCAAGCCGTGTCCAAATGTCTCTAGAGACGTGCGGTACGTGTCGACTACCGCGAGAGCGGTGCGCTCGTTGAAATCGCAACCGTTCAATGCCTTGCCTTTGATACCAATCCTCATACACCGTCGTATACGAGCAATGCGTTCTCAGCCGCAATCCGGAGCGTATGCACCGGGGGCGAGCGTTCACGCGTGACGGGCTAGCAGGGGAGGAAGCCGCCGGATCGCGGCGTAGGCGGGTCGGACCTGGACGGGGGAGCAGGGCGCCCGGGGGATAGGCGCCCCTTCGGTCACGTAGACGGCGTAGCGGCGTCGATCCGGGCTTCCAGTTCGCGGATGCCGCGGAGGATCTCACGACGCAGGAAGGCGCGGGCGTGGACGCGTTGCGACGGCGCGGCCGTAGCATCCTCGACCAACGCCCGGAGGCTCGCGACGACGGGGCGCAGCGTGCCCGCGTAGGCCGCCAGCGCGGCCGGGTCGGTGGTCTCGACGGGCGCTCGAAGGCGAGCCCGATCCCGAACACGCGACCGGCTCACGCTGCCCTCCCGATGACCGGCGTGGTCACGACGAGCTTGCCGCCGAGAAGCACCTCGACCGCGACGCCCGCGGCCGATGCGATGCGGATCGCGAGCGTGCCCGTGGGCGAGCTCTTCGGGTTCGCGGCGCGGCGGAGCGTACTCGCCGGGATGCCGGTCTTCAGGGAGAGCGCGCGGAAGCTCCCGAAGGCGCGGCGGAGCTTGCGGATCGCGACGCGCACGTGGCGCGCCTCCTCCGCGGAGAGCATGAGCGCGCCCGAGCGGCGGCGCTTTGGTTCGGGCGTCTCGGGTTCGGCGGGGCAGTGGGGGTCGTTCTCTTGGCCGTATGAACCGGGCCATGACAGATCGTGCATGGGCGTGACCTCGTGCGAGCGTGGTTGCGTCAAGTCGCCCCGGTGGTGTGGATAGCGCCATCGGGGCGGCGCCTTTTCAGGCCCCCGAAGCGTAGCTCCGAGATCGCGCTAGTGCGTCAAAAGGGCCCAGTCTTATCTAAAGAGGCCCACCACCCGCCCACGCGTCTCCAGGTCTCGCCCACACGTCTCCAAGGTGAGCGAACGAACCCCGAAGGTCTCGCCCACGCGTCTCCAGGTCTCGCCCACGGGTAGTGGGGCATGTATCCCACTCGCGGTTCAAAGTGCCTCACTTTTCCAGGTCCGGAAAGAGGCTCATCTGGATCGGGGGCCGGGGCTTCGGACGCCACGACAAGAGGTCAAGCTGTCCAGTCGGATCGGCGACGGGCTCGACGCGCGCGGCGACGGGTGCCGGGGTAACCGGGGGCGGCTCGAAGTGATGACGCTGCGCCGTCCCCTTCCCGCCGTCGACCACACGGAGGAAGCCACGGCCGTTCGGCAACTCCCGCGCCGGGCCTTCGGGCACGCGCGGCGCGAGGGGCTTCTTCTCGGGGCGGTCGGTCGGCGCAGCGTCCAGAAGCGCGCCGAGCAGTTCTTCCAACGACCACACGTGATCCGTGATGCCAACGGCCATGGCCGGCGTCACTCGAAGCGAGGAGACGACATGACAGAAGTTGTAATAGACGTAGGACAACGCAATCGCAGCGCGGTGATTCTCGGGGCGCTTGCTGAACGCGTAGCAGAGCCGGCGCATGCGGCCGATGACGTGCCGCATGGTGGCGTTTTGCCGCTCGATGTAGGCGGTAGAGGTCTTCGCCATGTCGGGCGCGCCGAAGACGGGCTTCTTCGTGATGAAGGGCTCACGGGGCGGCTCGTAGCGGTGATCATCGTCGCGGCGTCGCTTCCCGCTGTAATTCTTCGACATCTGTGCGTAATCGACGCCGGGCCCGAAGGACGCGCCGATGGCGGTCACGTAGGGCGCGAAGCCGTCCGTGGCGACCATGGGCATCACGACCAGGCGCGCGCGCACGTCGGTCATGAAGGCGCGGGCGCTCTGCTCGTCGCGCTTCCCCACGAACCACGAGATCACGAACCGGCTCGACGCATCGAGCGCCACGAACGTGTACGCCTCGCCGATGCCGGGCGCGTCCTCCGCGGTCACGCGGGCCTGCTTCTTCCCGACGTAGCTCCACACCTCATCGCATTGGATGAGCGAGCACCGGAGGTCGCGCGCGAGCCGGTTGTGCAGGCTCACGGCGCCCTCTCCGAGGGCAAGGACGAGCTTCCGGATGGTCCGGGTGTGGACGTCGGTCATACGCGAGACGGCGCGCTCGGAGTTGCCGTCTACCAGCGCGGCGAAGACACGAAGACGCTTCTCGTCGGAAAGGACGTTCGCCATCGGGCACCGGCCCCGGCGACGGTCTATCGGGCGCCCCGTCGCACCCTCCCCGCGTCGCCGTTGACTGGTAGAAAGTACCACGAGAGAGGCCGAAAACGTGGAGAATCGACGCTCCGATCGGACACTGAATGTCCTAGCGTTTCCGCTTAGCACCCTTCTTCTTCGGACCGGGCTTTGACGGACTAATGTCGGTGGGCTGGACGTGGCGCGGCCCTTCCGAGTTCGTTTCGAGTGGCCGCGAAGCCGTCACCGCAACCGCCGTTTCCTCTTTGGCCACCGACGGGGCGTTGGCCGTTTCCTCATTCGATTGTGGCGCCGAGAAAGCCAACACTTCATCCCCGCTGCCAATTGCGCGCTCAACCGGCGGCAGGGCTGGGCGCACGGTTGCCGCTTCAGACATCGGCAATATCATTTGTCGATAGGTATGCTGATGCTCAAGCACACGTTTAACGAAGACCTCGGTCTTCAGCCCAGATGGCGTCATCGACTGCTCTTGCCTGACTTCGCATCGAATCACGTCGTCCTTGACAAAGCTAACGTCGTGATTGTTTACGCGTCGCAAAAAGTCAGCATCTTCGATTGTGACCGCAATGGTGCTTTGACCATCGGACACGCGCCACTTGTTGCCGTCTTTGAACGTAACAGATACAATGGTGTATGCCTGCTTAAATTCGCTTATGTTGATTGGCTTCGATGTGGTATCAACCGCGTCGGGAGGGCTAAACACTCCGCGTTCGTCTTTTGCGACCTGCTCAACGACCACGCCGTCAGCCGTCTTGGCCACGAACGAGTCGATCCCATCCCGATTCAGAGGCGACATCACGGCAGCCAGCGCGCGACGGACCCCAAGGTCATTGAAGACCATAGCCAATGGGCGCGAAATAATTATCTCGTCGCCCTCTACGATAAGACGCGCCCCGTTGTCGTTCAGCAACTCTACCCGTTGCACCGCTCGGCCACGCAGCCATTTAATTAGCTTAAGAAGTCCCAGCGGGGCCCCAATTGCGAAGCCAAGTATTTCGATTAGGTTGGCCGCACTAGATGCCGCGTCGCCTGCGAACAGCGACACGATCTTGGATGCCCACGTCTGAACAACCTGGATACCGACGTCGAACGAGCCGCGCTTGACGTCGTGTCGTATCCGAAGCTGTATTGCTCTGTCCGGCCCATTGAGAACCTTATTGGCTCCGTCGAATAGGTCCGACAGCGCCAATAATGCTGGCGCCAAGTCGCGAACATCCATGGTGCCGGATTGGAGCGCGTCTCCATCGTACGCAATGCGGATGGTGGCTTCGCTGGCAACCGCGCTCATGGTCAAGTCTCCTTGACGCCCGGATATCAGAAAAGTCTTGACATGTCCACAGCGACGCTAGGCCGGTCTCGTATCTGAGG
Organism: Polyangium spumosum; assembly: GCF_009649845.1. NCBI lineage: Bacteria > Pseudomonadati > Myxococcota > Polyangiales > Polyangiaceae > Polyangium > Polyangium spumosum. Next base: position 52,104 of record NZ_WJIE01000009.1, on the reverse strand, counting down.
CCGCTTCATCGTGACGCGGCTGTTCTTGTGCCGCCTCGGACTCTGCGATGGATCGGGAGGTGGGTGTGATCAGGCGGGCGCCACGGGCGCAGCGGCGTCGATCCGGGCTTCAAGCTCCCGGATCCCGCGCAGCAACTCCCGACGCAGGAACGAGCGCGCGTGGACGCGCTGCGACGGCGCCGCGGTCGCATCTTCGGCGAGGGCCCGAAGGCTCGCGACGACGGGGCGCAGCTCGCCCGCGTAGGCCGCCAGCGCGGCCGGGTCGGTGGTCTCGACGGGCGCACGAAGGCGCTCGCGTTCCCTCACACGGGAGCGCTTCATGCTGCCCTCCCGATGACCGGCGTGGTCACGACGAGCTTGCCGCCGAGAAGGACCTCGACCGCGACGCCAGCGGCGGACGCGATGCGGATCGCGAGCGTGCCCGTGGGCGAACTCTTCGGGTTCGCGGCGCGGCGGAGCGTGCTCGCCGGGATCCCGGTCATCGCGGAGATCGCGCGGAAGCTCCCGAAGGCGCGGCGGAGCTTGCGGACGGCGACGCGGACGTGGCGCGCTTCCTCCGTGGAGAGCATGAGCGCGCCCGACTTGCGGCGGCGCGGCGTCTCAGGTTCGGGCGGGCAGGGCGGATCGTTCTCTTGGCCGTACGAGCCGGGCCAGTCTAGATCGTGCATGGGCGTTCCTCCGTGTATGCGGCGGTGCGTCAAGTCGCCTCGGAGGTGCTTGCTACACCTTCGGGGCGGCGCCTTTTCAGGCCAGCCCATCCTACGGCATCACGCTCGCGTATTCGTCAAACTGCCTCACTTTGGGGCAAAGTGCCTCACCACCCGCCCACGCGTCTCCAGGTCTCGCCCAGGCGTCTCCAAGGTGAGCGAACGAACCCCGAAGGTCTCGCCCACGCGTCTCCAGGTCTCGCCCACGCGTCTCCAGGTCTCGCGCGCGCGACCTCCACCTCGCGCGCGCGCAACCTCCGAACGCGACGGCCTCCCCCCGCGCCGTGCGCTCACGCACAAACGGAACGACCAAGCGCCGGTTCGAACTCCGCTCGCCTGCGCCGGAGCCGATCGATCATCACGTTCGGGATCCGCGACGCCGCCGCGATGGCCTTGTCGAGCTGGCGCATGGCCCGCTCACGCTGGCCGAGGCGCGAGGCGTGGAGCGCTCGCGCCTCCAGCACCTCGATGTGCTCCTGCCCCACGCTCGCCCGCGCCGAGCGCGCCTCGAGCGCCTCCCACGCCGCCTCGACCTCCGCCCGGCCCGCCTCGAAGTCGTCCCCCGTCGCGAGCTCGATCATCGCGCATAACACGTCCTCCGAGGGCGACATCTCCGCGGCGCCCCCCCGAAGCCCAGAGGCGATCGCCCGCGCCGTCCGCGCGTCGCCGCGCCCGAGCGCGATCCGCGCGTCGAGCAAGGCGAGCATCGCCGGGCGCACGCAGCCCGACCGCCGCGCCGCAATGGCGAGCGCCGCGCGAATCATGGGCTCGGCCGCCTCGACGTCGTCCATCCAGTACAGGTGCTCCGCCAGGTTGTAATGCCCCGCGATCTCGAGCGTCGGCTGGCCGAGCTCACGCCCGAGCGCGCTCGTGCGCTCGAAGTCCTCGATCATCCCCTCCCGATCCCCACGAATGGCCCGGACCATCGCGCGCGTGTTCCACGCAGCGCCGAGGTGCAAGAGGTCCCCCCGCTCCTCGCAGCGACGAATGACCTCGTCGAGCAACGCCGCCGCCTCGTCCACCCGGCTCAGCAATGGCAAAAGGTACCCGAGGAGGAGGTGCGCAATGACATAGGTCTCGTATCCCTCGTCGCCGAGGCCCTGGGCGAATTCGGCCGCCCGCGCGAGCTCGTCGGCCGCCTCCTCCTCGCGCTCGGCCCGCAGCGCCGATCGCCCGATGCCGAGCAAGAGCCTCGCGCCGAGCAGCGGCGTGCGCCCGTCCTCGCCCAGATCGACGTCCCGCGCGGCGAGCACGCGCCGCTCGGCCTCGCGATACTCGCCCATCCAGTCGAGCACCATGGCCTCGTCGAGGAGCAATTCGACGACGAGGAGGATCTGCCCGCGCTTCGCGGCCCCTTCCCGCGCACGCGTGAGGTCGGTGAGCGCGTCGTGATAACGGCCGAGCCGGAACCGCGTGAGGCCCCGGCCCCGCTGCGCGAGCGTCGGCAATTCACCCCAGAGCGCCTCCGCCTTGCCATAACATCGCTCGGCGTCGAGGTAATCCTTGCGGGCCGCCGATTGCTCGGCCGAGGCCAGGTAAAACGAGGCCGCGCGCGGCGCGGCGCCGCCACGCTCGAAATGCTCCGCCAGGACGAGCGGATCACCCTCGCCCTTCTCGTCCAGCCACTCGGCCGCGAGGTGATGGCCGAGCGCGCGATCCTCGTCCGTGAGCATCGCATACGCGCCCTCGCGCCAGAGCGCCTGGCGAAATGCATATTGAGGCTCCCCCAGGAACCGGCTCTCGCGCTGGCGGATCACGATCTCGTGGGTGACGAGGGCCGAGAGATCCCGCGCGACGGCCTCGTCGTCCTCACCCGCCAAACGCGTGACGGCGCCACGCCAGAAGACCTCGCCGAGGATACTCGCGGCGCGCAAGGTGCGGCGCGCGCTCGGCTCCAGGCGCTCGAGGCGCGATTGCACCATGGCCACGACCGTCCCAGGCGGGCTGCCGCCGCGACCCTCGGCCTCGGCGCGGATGAGCTCCTCCAGGAAAAACGGGTGCCCCTCGGAGGACACGACGAGGCGCTGCTCGAGCTCGGGCCGGAGCTCGCCGAGCGCGTGGCGCACGAGGCGAACACACGCCCGCGGCGAGAGCTGCCGGAGGCGGACGTCCTGCCGGCCGCGGCTCGACCAGAGGCCAGGGAAGAGCTCGTCGATCTCGGGGCGCGCCGAGGCGACGAGGAAGATCGGCTCGAACGCGAGGCCCTCGAGCGCCGCGTCGAGCGCGAGCAAGGAGGCACGATCACCCCAGTGCACGTCCTCGAGCAGGAGCACGAGCGGTTTGTCCGCGCACTCGGCGCGCAGGAAATCACGCAGCGCGCGCTGCATCTGCTCGCCGCAGAGCTCGGGGTCCTGGCGCGCGGCGCGCAGCGGCAAGTCCTCGTCGTCGGGGAAGGGCACGCCCATGAGCTCGCCGAGGAAATGCGCGACGCGGCGGCGATCCCGCTCGGGTACAGAACACGCGACGCGGGCGAAGAGCAGCTCGCGGCGGCGCGCGAGCGGCTCGCCGCCCCGGATGCCCGAGGCGCCCCGCAGGACCTCGGCGAGCAGGCCAAAGCTCGACGCGACACGTAGAGGATCCCCGCGGCCGAACCAGATCTCGGCCGGCTCGATCGCGGCCCGCTGCCGCTCGACGAACTCGTGGAGCAGGCGCGACTTGCCGATGCCGGCGGGCCCGGAGACGACGACGACACGCGCCGCAGGCTCGTTCTTGCAGGCGCCGAAGGTGAGGTCGAAGAGGCCGAGCTCGTGCTCGCGACCGACACAAGGCGTGGCCTTGCCGAGCAGCGGCCGCGAGACCTCGAAGCTGGCGCGCTCGCCGAGCAGCGCGAAGCCGCCGCCCTCGAGCGCCTCCACGTCGAAGCGCGCGTCGAGCAGGCCCGCCGTGGTCTCGTCGAGGGCGATACGCGCCTCGTCGCCGCCGTCGTGCAGGAGCCGCGCGGCGCGGTCGATGGCCTCGCCGACGGGCACGCCACGCGCGCGCTCGCCGAAGCCCGCGGCGACGGCCATGGCAGCGCCGGGCGCGCGCTCCCAGAGCGCGAGGGCGCAGCGGGCGACGTGGGCCGCGACGTCGGTGGGCACGCGTGTCCTGTCGATGACGACGGCGGCCGTGCCGTCGGCGAAGACCTCGAGGTGGCCCCCGAAGCGCTCGGCGATCGCGCTGAGATCGTCGGTCGGCGAGGTGCAGGCGAGCGTGGCCGCGGGAGGAGGGTAGCTGCGGCGCTGGGGCTCCCTGCGGCCGCGGAGCACGACCCCGAGGAACCTGCGCTCGCACGCGCCGAGCGTGGAGCGGGGCGCGGAGGAGCGCGGCGCCTCCGAGATGGGGGGCTCGAGGTCCTTCTCGCCGGCGAGCGCGAGCGCGACGGCCGCGCCGTCTGGGGGCCTCCCGGCCGGGTCCTTGGCGAGCATGCGGGCGACGAACCCGTCGAGCCACGAGGGCACGGCGGGCGCGCGCTCGCCGAGGCGCGGCGCGTCTTCGAAGATGATCTTGGCGAGGACGGCGATCGTGTGATCGGCGCGGAAGGGCGGCGCGCCGGTGATGCATTCGAAGAGGAGGCAGCCGAGGGAGAAGACGTCGGCGCTCGCCTTGACGACGCTGCCGCTGCGGACCTGCTCGGGCGCCATGTAGCTCGGCGTGCCGATGACGGTGCCGGTCTGGGTGATGCGCGAGGCCTCGCCGCAGTGGGCGATGCCGAAGTCGAGGATACGCGGCTCGGAGGTGGAGCCGTTCACGAGGAAGACGTTCTGCGGCTTGAGGTCGCGGTGCACGACGCCGGCCTCGTGGGCCACGGAGAGGGCCTCGGCGATGCGCTGGCCGAGCGCGACGGCCTCGCGGACGGTGAGCGGGCCTCGGGCGAGCCTGCGGCCGAGGTCCTCGCCCTCGAGCCATTCCATCACGAGCAGCGGGCTCGTCTCGTCGGACGTGTCGTATGCGACGTAGCGGACGATGCCGGGGTGGGAGAGGCGCTCGAGGATCTGCGCCTCGCGGCGGAAACGCTCGAGGCTCTCGGGGGAGACGTTGACGAGGATCTTCGCCGCGACGACGTGATCGGTCAGGAGATCGATGGCGCGAAAGATCTCGCCCATCCCTCCTGCATTGACGCGCGCCTCGACGCGGAAGCGCCCACCGAGCACCTCTCCCGGCCGCACGAGAGGAAGCCTAACCCTCGGATTTCCCGCGTCCAGGGACCCTCGGAAAAGAAACGACAATCGATATCCGACCGGGTCGGATGAAAATGGCGAGGAGGTGGGGCCGGGCGCCCGGAACGGAGCGCGCCGTGGGGAGGGAGATGGCGGTTTGGCCTGGTGTCAGGGCAATGCGGTGGTGATCACGAGCTGGGTCGTCATCACGCTCTTGCCGGGCCTCTCGAAGCAGGACGGGTAATACTGTCCCGTGCCTTTCAGCTTCTGGCACACCATCGAGCAAGGACCCACGATGTCGATGATGCCGCACTGCTCGATCGACCCGTCCTTGCGCCGGTGCCCCGTGGCGCATTCGCGCTTCCAGGCGCGTGAATGGGCGACGTTGTGGCCGTGGAAGCAGGCCTTGACGAACGGCTTGGGCGCCCAGAGGTTGCCCCAGAACGCGCCTTCGACGTGCGGGAACGCGGCGATCTCCGCGCTGCCGGTGAGGGATTCGAGGGGCTCCGCGGCCGATCGTAGTGAAATGGTGACCGGCACCTCGTAATAATTGACGCGGGCCGCGAGGCAGGCGGTCACCATCCGCTGGCCATGCTCGTCGAGCGGCCCCGTGGCCCAGCCCGGCGCGAGGCCGATCTGGCCGTGATACGTCTCCTCGTGGACGAGGACCTCGTCATCGTCGTCATCGTCGTCATCGTCGTCATCGTCGTCGTCATCGCCCCCCGCGCTCTCGGTCCAGGCGAACGAAAAGCTCTGCGACGGGTCGAATGCGCAGCCGATGGCATATTTCAAGAAGGCGCGGGCCAGGGCGCCGTCGGACCCCGGATCCCGAAGGGAGGCGAGGGCCGCGGGGTCGAGCGTGTTCAGCGCGAGTCCGTTCAGGGCAAGCCCATTGAGCGCGAGCGAATTCAGCGCGAGCGAGTTCGCCGCCAGCATGTTCCCCTGTACGAGCGCGACCTCGGCCTCGACGACGTCATCGGAGCCTTCGTCGACGCCCGTCGTGCAGCCGAGGACAGGGACCAGAGTCAAGAGCGCCATCCTCGTCCAGCAAGCTCGCATATTGCACCTCCAAGAAATGGGGTCCTCGCCCGCGTGGTTCGCCCGGGGACGGAGCCCAGCGCGTGAGCACGGTGAGGTCTCGGGGTACGATGAGGCAAGGCTGGAAAGCGTTGCGCCGCAGCGCGGGCGGAAGGTGGTCAAGGCAGCGCGGTCGTGACGAGCATCTGCGTGCTGCCTTTCCCTGCCTTGCGGGGTTGGTCGATGCAGCTTTGATAATAGGGGTCACCCTTCTGCGTGGAGCAGAACGTGTCGCAGGGCCCCACGATGTCGATCATGCCGCACTCCTCGATCGTGCCGTCATTGCGCAGGTGTCCGGCCGCGCAGTCGCGGGCGAAGGCGCGGGAGTTCGCGACGTTCTCGCGCTTGTAGCAGGCGTAGATGGCGGGCGAGGAGCCCCAGAGGTTGCCCCAGAAGGCGCCCTCGATGTGGGGAAACTGGCTGAGCTCCGGGGCCGGGGCCAGATGGAGGGGCGGCACGGCCGAGCGCATGGAGATGAGGACGGGGACCTCGTAATAATTGACGCGAGCGACCACGCAGGCGCTCACCATGCGCTGCCCGAAGTAATCGAGCGCGGTCGTGGCCCATTCGGGCGCGAGGCCGAGCTCGCCGTGGTACGTCTCCTCGTGGACCAGGCCCGCCGCGTCGGTGAAGCTGAAGCTCAGGCTCTGCGACACATCAAAAGCGCAACCGATGGCATACCGGAGGAACGCGCGCGCGAGCGCGCCCTGGCTGCCCGGATCCTGGATCGCCGCGAGCGATTGTGAATCCATCGAGTTCAACGCGAGCGAGTTCAGCGCGAGCGAGTTCAGCGCGAGCGAGTTCAACGCGAGCGAGTTCGAGGAGAGCTTGTTGCCCTCCACGAGCGGGGTCCTGGCCTCGAGGACCTCCTCGGAGACGTCACGCACGTCCCCGACGCAGCCGGATAAAAAAAACGCCCATGACCCGAGCATCCATCGCCAAGCGCGCATACGACCCCTCTCGAAGGTGCGTCATTCCCGCGGGTGGCGCGACGATGGCTCATCCAGGTCGGACCGCCGACGGGTTCGTGCTTGGATGAGAGGCGCCCGCAACGCGTTGCGCGCTCCGAGCATCGGCCCGGTCGCGGCTGGAAACGGCGATGGATGGACGGAATGGGCGGGGAGAGGGCCCGTTCAGGGCAGCGCGGTCGTGACGACGTGCTCGGTCGTGGTGGGATCTTGCGTCCCGGGGTTCACGAGGCAGGTCGGGTGAGCCCCCGTCTCGCTGCTCACCGGCTCGCAGACGTCGCTGCAGGGGCCGACGATGTCGATCATGCCGCACTCCGTGATGGAGCTGTCGGGGTTGAGCTGGCCCGCGGCGCAGACGCGCTGATGGGCGCGGGAGTTCGCGACCGTGTCGCCGTTGTAACAGGCGTAGAGGTGGGGCGTGTCCGCCCAGAGGTTGCCCCAGAACGCGCCCTCGACGTTCGGGTAGGCCTGAAGCTCGGCCGGGTCGACGATCTTCAATGGAGCCTCGGGGCCACGCATCGAGATGGTGACGTGCACGCCGTACATGTTCGTGAGCCCGGCCAAGCACGCGCTCACCTTGCGCTGGCCGTTCAGGCTGAGGGGGCCGTTCGCCCACTCCGGCTCGAGCCCGAGCACGCCCGGATAACTCTCGGGATGCTCGACCTCCTCCGCGTCGGCCCAGGTGAAGTCGAACGACTGGTCCGACGCGAGCGAGCAGCTCACGGCGTACTTGACGAACTCACGGGCGAGGTCGCCGTTCGGGCCGGGATCGCGGATCGCCGAGAGCGAATTCGGGTCGAGCCCGTTCATATTGAGCGCGTTCATGTTGAGCGCGTTCATGTTGAGCGCGTTCATGTTGAGCGCGTTCATGTTGAGGGCATTCATGATCTCGATGGCGCCCGCCGCCTCCGCGACCTCCCCCTCCGGACCCACTTCCGCGGTGCACCCCGCCAGCGCCGCCGCCAGAACCACGAGCCGAGTCCCTCGACTGAGAACACGCATGGTAGACCTCCGCTCCTGCAGCAAAAAAACGATGAAGCCGAAAGATGCAGGGTTTCCGGACATTCCGTTATTTGTATATGGTATTCAAAACCGAAGCAAGAGGAAAAACGCCGTGGACGATTGAGCGAACGTTGCTCAACATGCGCAAGGTCGGCTCGGTTTTCCACGAGCGCCGCGTCGTCAAGCGCGCGTTCGCCGTATTCGTATACAGCGATTCCCTGACGGAACTTTCAAAAAGAAAACAAAAAGAGAGCGCGCTCGCCCTCAGGACGTCGTGGCATCGAGCGCACGCCGAAGCCGCACCATCATGACGTTCGGGACCCGCGAGGCCACGTCGAGGGCCGCCCGGAGCCGCCGCGCAGCTTCGTCACGGCGGCCCCGGCGCAGCGCCGTGAGCGCCCGCGCCTCGAGGACCTCGATGCGCTCCTGACCCACCGAACACCGCGCCGATCGCTCCTCGAGCTCGTCCCAGCGCTCGTCCGGCGCGTCGATCGTCGCGAGCTCGACCATGGAGCAGAGGACCTCCTCGGACGGCGCGAGGATCTCGGCCCCCTGCGCCCGCGCCTCGACCTGCGCAGAACGAATGGCCCGGACCACCGCCGCAGCGCTCGCCTCGTCGCCACGGTAAACGGCGATGCGGGCCTCGAGCAATTGGACGATCGCAGGGTGCGCCCCAATCTTGGGCCGGGTGAACAAGGCCGCAGCGGAGCGGATGCACGGCTCGGCGGCAGCCAGATCGTCCATCAGATAAAGATATTCAGCCAGATTGTAATGCCCCACGAGCTCCAGCGCCGGGTGCCCGATCTCGTGCCCGATCGCGATCGTTCGCTCGAGATCGGCGATGAGCCCGGCTCGATCGCCGATACAACCCCGGATGAGCCCCCGGTTGGCGAGCGCAGCGCCGAGGTGCAGGAGGTCGGCGCGCACCTCGCAGCCATGAATGACCTCGTCGAGCACCGAGGCCGCCTCCTCGAGCCGACCGAGGCCCGGCAAGATGAACCCGAGCAAGAGGAGCGCGATCGTCCGGGTCTCGTAGCCCTCCTCCCCGAGCTCGGCCGCCTTCTCCTCGGCACCCGCGAGCGCCCGCGCCGCCTCCTCCTTGCGATCGGCGCGGTGCCAGGTCCGGCCGAGCCCGAGCAAGAGGCGCGCGTCGACGAGCGGCGAGCTGCCCTCCACGTACCGCGCCTGCGCCGCGAGGACGCGCTCCTCGGCGCGCTTCACGTCGCCCATCCAGTCGAAGACCATGGCCTCGTCGAGCAAGAGCTCGACCTGCAGGAGGACGTCCCCCGCGGCCTCGGCCTGCTCCGCCGCCGCCGCGAGCTCGGTCACGGCGTCCTGATGCTGGCCCCGCCGGAACCGCGCGAGGCCACGCGCGCGCCGCGCCACGGCAGGCAGGCCCGAGAGCAGCTCGTCGGCGCGGGCGAACCAGCGCTCGGCGTCCTGGTAGTTGCGCCGCGCGCTCGCCTGCTCCGCGCCGCGGATGTACATCGTGCCCGCGCGCTCGAAGAGGCCGCCGCGCTCGAAGTGGTTCGCGAGGACGAGCGGATCGGACTCGCCCGCGCGCTCGAGCCACTCGCCCGCCAGCCGATGGCCGAGCTCGCGATCGTCGTCCGTGAGCAGCGCATACGCGCCTTCGCGCAGGAGCGCGTGGCGGAACGCGAACTCCTCGTCGCCCGGGAAACGGCTCTCCCGATGCCGCAGGCAGATCTCGCCCGCGACGAGCGCGACGAGCGCATCACTGCCAGGCTCGCCCTCGCCGATCATCTGCACGACGGCGCCTCGCCAGAAGACCTCGCCGAGGATACTCGCCGCGCGCAGCGCTCTCCGCGCCCGCGGCTCGAGCCGCTCGAGGCGCGTCTGCACCATCGCCACGATCGTGCCCGGCAAGGTCTCGCCGAGCGAGCCCTCGGACGCCGCGCGCACGAGCTCTTCCAGGAAAAACGGGTGCCCCTCGGAGAGCGCCACGAGCCGCTCGACGAGCGGCGCCGCCGCCGCGTCGCCGAGCACCTTGCGCGCGAGCCGCGCGCTCGCCTTCGCGGAGAGGTGCTTCAGGCGGATCTCCTGACGACCACACTCGACCCAGAGCTGCGGGAAGATCTGCTCGACCTCGGGGCGCGCGGTGGCGACGAGCAGGAGGGGCTCGTCCGCGAGCTCGCGCAGCGCAGCCTCGAGCGCAGAGACGGAGGCGCGATCGCCCCAGTGCACGTCCTCGACGATGATCAGCGCAGGGCGCTCGGCGCAAAGAGCGCGCAGAAAATCACGAAATGCGCGTCGTATCTGTTCGCCGCAGAGCTCGGGGTCCTGGCGCGCGGCGCGCAGCGGCAGGCTGTCCTCGTCGGGAAACGGGATGCCCGAGAGCTCGCCGAGGAACTCGGTCACGCGGCGCAGATCCCGCTCGGGGACATAACGCGCGACGAAGGCCTCGAGGCGCTCGCGCCGGACCTCGATCGGCTCGCCGCCCTTCACCTCGGCCGCGCGCCAGAGCACGTCGGCGAGCAGGCCGAAGGTGGAGCCCGCGCGCTGCAGATCGCCGCGCCCCCAGAGCAGCTCGACCGGCGTCGCCGCGCGCTTGCGCCGCTCGATGAACTCGTGGACGAGGCGCGACTTGCCGATGCCCGCCGAGCCCGTGATCACCACGGCGATCGCCGCGGGCTCCCGCTCGGCGTGGGCCAGGCTCTGCTCGAGCAACGCGAGCTCGTTCTCGCGACCGACACACGGCGTGATCCTGCCGAGAAGCGGGCGGAACGCCTCGGCCGCGACACGCTCGCCGCGCAGCTCGAGGCCGCCGGGCGCGAGGTCCACGAGGTCGAAGCGGCTGTCGAGCAGGCCCGCCGTGGTCTCATCGATCGCCACGCGTGGCCCCGGGATCGAGCCCTCCATGCGCAAGAGCCAGAGCGCGCGCTCGATCGCCTCGCCGACCGGCAAGCCGCGCCCGAGCTCGCACCAGCCGGTGGTCACGGCGATCGGCGCGCCCGGGAAGTGCTCGCGCAGCGCGAGCGCGCAACGCGCGACCTGCGCGGCGATGTCGGTGGGCACGCTCGTGTGATCCAGGATCACGACGGCCGTGCCGTCGGCGAGCAGCTCGAGGTGCGCGCCGAACCTCGTCACCACCGAGCGCATCGTGTCGGGCGTGGAGACCGCGAGCGTCTTCGACGTCGAGGTGACGAGCGGCGCAGCCGCGAGCTTGCCGAGCAGCACGACGCCGAGGAAGCGCCGCTCGCGCTTGCCGAGCGAGCGTGGCGGCGCGCTCTCCTCGAGCCCTTCTCCGTCGAGCGCCTCGGCCTCGAGCGCGCGCGAGAGCATCGCGCCGTCGCGCGGCCTGCGCGCGGGCTCCTTCGAGAGCATACGCGTGACGAGATCGTCGAGCCACGGAGGCACGACGACGCCGAGCTCGAAGAGGCGCGGCGCCTCCTCGAAGATGACCTTGGCGAGCACCGCGACGAAGTGATCCCCCTGGAACGGCGGCCTGCCCGAGAGGCACTCGAAGAGCACGCATCCGAGGGAGAACACGTCGGCCGATGCGTCGACCACGCCGCCGCTGCGCGCCTGCTCGGGCGCGATGTAGCTCGGCGTGCCCATCATCGTGCCGGTGGCGGTGATGCGGGCGCTGCCGCCGAAAAACGCGATGCCGAAATCGAGGACCTTCGGCGAATCGATTCGCCCTCCGACGAGGAAGACATTGCCGGGCTTGAGGTCGCGGTGGACGATGCCCTGCGCGTGCGCGGCCCCGAGCGCCTCGGCCACGCGCTTGGCGAGGAGGATCGTCTCGGGGACCGTGAGGTGCTCGCGCGCGAGCCTTTGCGCGAGGTCCTCGCCTTCGAGCCACTCCATCACCAGGAATGGTTGTCCGTCGGAGGCCACGTCGTACGCGACGTACCGGACGATGCTCGGGTGCGAGAGCCGCGCGAGGGCCCGGCCTTCCCGCTCGAAGCGCGACACCGTCTCGGGCGACGTGTCGTTCAGGACCTTCGCGGCGACGATCTCGCCCGTGGACAGGTCCGTGGCGCGGTAGACCTGCCCCATGCCGCCGCCCCCGACCTGGGCGTCGATGCGGAATCGCTGCGCGAGGACCTGGCCGACTCTCATCCCGAGGGCGGATGGCCGAAACCGCTGTCCGACGAGGTCCCGTTTGCCCGCACCGCGCCGAGCATACGCCCCTGGAGAGCGCGGATCATCTTCTCCGAGGCCCCCGACGAGCAGGAAATCGACGTCGGTGACCACGTCTCCCAAGCCTCCCCACGGCGACCGGGTGCCCTAACGTCACGTCCCCCCGTTGACGGAGCGATGAACGGATTTATGGTTCGTTCACGCCTCGGGCCATCGGGCCGGCGACGCCGACCGTGGCGAGGCGCTCTTTCCTGAGTTCCCAAGGAGTCCCACGATGACGACGCTCCGCGACGGGGCCCGTGTGCCCTCTTCTCCGTTTCCCGTGCTTCCGCTCCGCAACGGGGTGCTCTTTCCCGGCGCGGTGATCGCTCTCCCCATCGGCCGCGAGCGCTCGGTCGCGCTCGTCCGGACCCTCGCCAAGGGTGACGTGATCGGCGTCCTCACGCAGAAGGACCGCAACGTCGCGGACCCGTCGGAGGCCGAGCTCTATCGCCTCGGCACGTTCGCCCGCGTGGTGGAGACGGGGAGGCTGCCGAGCGGGGACATGAAGCTCGTCCTCGAGGGCGTGGGCCGCATGCGCCTCTCCAGCCTCGTTCGGCGGGACCCGTTCTGGCTCGCCGAGGGCGAGGTCGCCGCGGAGACGGGCGAGGCGAGCGAGGAGGCCAAGCTCTTCGCGCGGGCGCTCTTCGATCAGGTGCGCGAGCTCGGCCGCGGGATCGAGAATTCGGTCGACGCCTCGCTCGCCGAGGAGGATCCGGGGCTCTTCGCGGATCGGGTCTCGGCGTTGCTCGGGCTGACGTCGGACAAGGACATGCGCGTGCTCGAGGCGCTCGACGTGGTGGAGCGGCTGCGGATCGTGGCGGGCTTCGTCATCGAGCAGAAATCGCTCTCCGAGGTGAAGCGCAAGATCGAGCAGGACGTGCGCCGCGAGATCGGCAATCACCAGCGCGAGGCGATCCTGCGCGAGCAGCTCAAGGCCATCAAGAAGGAGCTCGGCGAGGACGGCGAGCGCGACGAGACGGGTAAGCTGCGCGAGCGGCTGGAGAAGGCGGTCTTGCCCGAGGAGGTCCGGGCCGTCGCCAAGCGCGAGCTCGAGCGGCTCGAGGCGCTCAACCCGCAGCAGGCCGAATACAACGTGATCCGGACGTACCTCGACTGGATCGCGGAGCTGCCGTGGAGCCACCGCGCGGACGCGAAGGACGACATCGACGCGGTGGGCGAGAAGCTCGACGAGGACCATTACGGTCTCGGCGACGTGAAGCGCCGGATCCTGGAGCACATCGCGGTCCTCAAATTGAAGGGCACGACGAGGGGGAGCATCCTCTGCCTCGCGGGCCCGCCCGGGGTCGGCAAGACGTCGATCGGGCAATCGATCGCGGACGCGACGGGCCGGCCGTTCGTGCGGATCGCGCTCGGCGGCGTGCGCGACGAGGCGGAGATCCGCGGGCATCGGCGCACGTACGTGGCGGCCTTGCCGGGGCGGATCGTCCACGCGATGAAGAAGGCGAAGGTGAAGAACCCGGTCGTCCTCCTGGACGAGATCGACAAACTCGCGGTGGGCTGGGCGGGCAACCCCGAGGCGGCGCTGCTCGAGGTGCTGGATCCGGAACAAAACAAGACGTTCCAGGACCATTACCTGGAGCTGCCGTTCGACCTGTCCGAGGTGCTCTTCGTGTGCACGGCGAACGATCTCTCCACGCTCTCGGCGCCGCTGCGGGATCGGCTGGAGATCATCGAGGTCCCCGGGTACACGCCGGACGAGAAGGCGCACATCGCGCGCAGGCATCTGATCCCGAAGCAGCTCGCGGCGCACGGGATCCCGGAGGGCACGCTCACGATCACGGACGACGCGCTCCGGGCGATCGTCCGCGATTACACGCGAGAGGCGGGCGTCAGGCAGCTCGAACGAGAAATCAAGAAGCTCTGCCGCGCGCTCTCCCTCGAAGTGGCGCGAGCGAAGGAGGAGAAGCCCCATCTGCACGTGGAGGAGAGCGACCTCGGGAGGTATCTCGGCAAGGTGAAATTCTTCGCGGAGGTGGCGGAGCGGACGGCGACGCCGGGGGTGGCGACGGGAATGGCCTGGACGCCGGTGGGCGGGGACATCCTGTTCATCGAGACGAGCCGGATGCCGGGCCGAGGGCGCGTGGAGATCACGGGGCAGCTCGGCGACGTGATGAAAGAATCGGCGAAGGCGGCGCTCTCGTACGTGAAGAGCCACGCGTCGGCGCTCGGCGTGGATACGTCGAAGCTCGAGGAGGAGGACCTGCACATCCACGTCCCCGCGGGCGCCGTGCCCAAGGACGGGCCGAGCGCGGGCGTGACGATGTTCACGGCGTTGACGTCGCTGCTCTCGTCGCGGCGGGTGCGGAGCGACACGGCCATGACCGGCGAATGCACGCTGCGCGGGCGCGTCCTTCCCGTCGGCGGGATCAAGGCCAAGGTGATGGCCGCGCACCGCGCCGGCATCAAGCGGGTCATCCTGCCGCAAAAAAACGCGCGTGACGTCGACGAGGTGCCGGAGGAGGTGCGGACCTCGCTGGAGCTCGTGTTCGCCGAGGACATGAGCCAGGTGATCGCCGCGGCGCTGGAGGAGCGGCCGTCCGAAGAGGAGACCGTCCCGCTCGGCAACGACGAGACGACCGGCGGCGAAGCGCAGGCCGTTCACTGAAGTTCGACGCGCCGCGGCGAGGTCTTGGCGGGGGTCGCCAAAATCATGACACGCGGCGCTTCCACGCTTCTCCAGGCATTCCACGCGTGCTACCTTCCCCGCCTCGAATTGTTATCGAGCGGAGGAATGGCGATGCGCTTATCGAATCTCGGGCGGATGTTCGCGGGGATGTTTCTGGTGGGCACGCTCGGGCTCCTGGGCTGCAAGGGGACCGTGGTGGTTGGTGGCGGCGGCGAGGGCCAGCCGGGCGGGCCGGGCGGACCCGGCGGACCCGGCGGCGGCGTCGTCAGTCCAGCCCCCGTCTGCGGCTCCGAGCTGCACCTCATCGGTATCTACGAATCACACGGCGATCACAGCGGGAACATTCACCCGCCCGGCGCCGCGAGCGTGCACGTCGAGCGGCAATCGAGCTCGATCCTGGTCCTCTCGTCGTACGAGCCGGTGCACTGGACGGTCACCGTGGCCGACGGCGTCACGCTCGAAAAGGTCATCCTGAACGGGTATCACGATCAAACGGCCGACGTGCCCGAGGGCGTGCCGGTCGAGGCCTACGACGGGCCGGACGGCTCGCTCGGCGCTTATGCCTACGCGTGGCCCAACGCCGAGGGCGGCAGCGATACGCAGGCGCTCGTGACGGCGGTCGAGGGCCTGACGGGGCGCGCGTTGACCTCGTTCCATGGCTGCTACCAGGCCACGCATTTCACGCTGCACGACGATCTCCAGGCCGACTCGTCCTGCGCGGTCGAGGCGGGCTACACGCAGACGAGCCACGTCGCCGAGGGCGCGGTCGATTGCGACGACGAGCCGCCGGTCGCGGATCCCTGCGCGGGCAAGGGCGCCGGCGTCGCCGAATGGAAGTTCTGCTCGGACCAGGGCGGCAGCTCGTACACGCCGGCGATCTCGTGCGAGGAGGCGCTCGACAACTGCCTCTTGAACAGCTCGCTGAACCCCGATATCAGCATGATCTGTCGCTTCGACGGCGAGGTCTTGCAGCTCATCGAGAAGACCCCCGGCGCCTGCGACGGATACTGAGGAGACACCATGGCTGAACCCACGACCCTGCGCGCCCTCGTCGGCCTGCCCGCGGATCCCACGGCGCTCCGCGACTCGGCGCTCGTGATGATCGATTGCCAGAACACCTATCGACGCGGCGTGATGCAGCTCGAAGGCGTGGAGGCAGCGCTCGATCAGGCCGCGCGGCTGCTCGCGCGGGCGCGCGTGGTCGGGGCGCCGGTGATCCACATCGCGCACGACGCCGGCCCCGGCAGCCCGTACGACGTGAACGCCGAGATCGGGCACATCGCGGACGTCGTCGCGCCGCGGGCGGGCGAGCCTTTGATCGTGAAACGTTTCCCGAGCTCGTTCGAGCAGACGGACCTCGCCGAGCGGCTCGAGAAGCTTGGCGCGAAAAACCTGATCCTGGCCGGCTTCATGACGCACGTCTGCGTGAACTCCACGGCCCGCGCCGCATTCAACCGCGGCTACCGCGCCACGGTGGTCGGCGGCGCGACGGCGACGCGCGCCCTGCCGGGGCCGAGCGGCCGCGTCCTGCCCGCGGCGACCGTGCACGAGGTCGCGCTGGCCGCGCTCTCGGACATCTTCGCGGTCGTGGTCGGAGACGAATCCGATATCCCCGATTGACGCGCGCTGCGCCCGCCCGCCCGCCCGCCTCGCCCCCTCCCCTGTCAACACAAAACCGCGCCTCCCGTTCGCCGCTCCGGCGGGCGAGCTTTCATGCTGCGGCACGGCGGGCGGATGGGTAAGATCGTTCGCAGCAGAGGCGCATAGCCCACGCGCGCCTGCCATGGTAGAGGCCGGGCGTGAGTCATGTGACCCCCCCGCTCCGCCGGCTCTATGGGACCACGTTGCCGTTCGGGATCGCGTGCGGCATCTCGATCGGGCTGACGGCGGTCTACCTGAACAAGGTCGGGTACACGAAGGCGCAGATCGGCGATCTGGCCGTGTTCTTCGGCGCGGGGCTCGTGCTCTTCGCGCTGCCGGTTGGGGCGATCATTCGGCGGTTTTCGGCCGAGCGTGTCCTCGCCGCGTCTCTGCTCGGTTATGCCTGCTGCCTGGTCGCCTTCCCGTTCGCGCCGAGCTTCGCCTCGGTCGCGGCCGTCCGCTTCGTCGACGGGCTCTTCACGATCGGGATATGGGTCAGCTCCGAGACGGTGCTGCTCGCGCAGGCCAAGAAGGAGCACAAGGCCTACCTCACGAGCCTCTATGCGATATGGCTGGCGAGCGGATACGTGGCCGGCCCGTTGATGGCGACGGGAATGGCCTATTTCGTCCCGGCGACGGTCTCGTTCAGCGTGGCCGCGCTCTTCGCGCTCGCCGCCGGTATTTATGTGTCGCTCCGAATGCCGCCGGCGCCGCCCGTCGAAGGCGCGAGCGCGGAGGACGAAAACAGCCAGGAGAAAGCTTCGGAGCTCTCCGCCGCGACGATCCTGTGGCGGATCAAGACCTCGTGTTTCGCCTCGTTCTCGTACGGCTACTTCCAGGCGGCCGTGGTGATTTTCCTGCCGCTTTACCTCATCGAGTCGAAAGGGGTCCCCGAGAACAACACGATCGTCCTGACGGGGCTCTTTTGCCTGGGGATGATGGTGTTCTCGAACATCGCGGGCCGGATCGCCGACCGCGTGGGGCACCTGCGCTCCGTCCGCGTGCTCTCGGTCATCGGGCTCGCCTGCGTGCTCGGCTTCGTGTACGTCGACAATTACTGGCTGATGCTCGCCATCGTCTTCGGGACGGGCGGGTCGTTCGCCTCGATGTCGCCGGTGGCCCTCGCGCTGACGGGCGTGATCGTCGAGCCGCGCGATTACAGCCGCGCCAACGCGATCTACAACATGTTCTACGCGGCGGGCATCCTCACGGGTCCGCTCGTCGCCAGCCGGATCTTCCAGCGCTTCGGCGGCATCACGATGCTCTACCACCACGTGGCGATGTGGGCCGCGTTCGTGCTCTTCACGGTCGTCTTCATGTACGACGATCCGGCGGCGCGGCGGAAGCGGGACGCGAAGGACCAGGTCGACCCCGACCCGACGGGGTTGCCGGGCGGGGCCGCTGGTTGAAGACCTGTCGAGGTGTGAATCAGCTCGGGCGGATGCCCGATCGTCCGGAGAGCACGCGGTCGGCCTCGGCCTCGTCGAGCAGGGTATAACCGCCGCGCTCCCGGTCGTAGACGTGCACGTCGGCATTCGGGACGTCGAACCACCAGGCGTGCAGCATGAGCGTGCCCTGCGCCACGCGCTCGGAGATCCCGGGGTACGTGAGGATGTGGTCGATCTGCTGGAGCACGTTCGCCTGGGAGAGGCGATCCGCGGGCGGCAGCTCGTTCTTGATGAAGGGCGAGCGCACGAGGCGCGCGAACGAGGGCTCCGCGTGCGAGAGCCATTCCTTCAGGTTCGGCACGCCCTTGAGCTTGTCCCGGCCGGCGAGGACGGCGCCCATCGCGCCGCAGTGGGAGTGCCCGCAAACGACGATATGCTTCACCGGGAGGTGGTTGATGCTGTACTCGATGGCCGAGGCCTCGGAGACATCGGCGACCGACACGCCCTCGGACGAGGCCGGAGCGACGAGGTTGCCGACGCTGCGGACGACGAAGAGATCGCCGGGATCGGTCGAGACGACGAGGTTCGGCACGACACGGCTGTCCGCGCAGGCGAAAAACAGGACGTCCGGCTTCTGCCCTTTTTCTGCGAGGTTCCGGAACAGGTCGAGGAGACCGGGGCGCTTGTTCTTGCGGAAGTCGATGATGCCTCGGAGCAACTTTTCCATGACCGCGGAGGGTAGCCGAGGCCGAACGGGTGGTCCAACCGAATTGTTGGGTACGCAAAGGACCTCGACCCGGGCCTTCGTTTTCCGATGCGAGGCGGGCCGCAAACCCCTGGCGGCGCGTCGGATATCTCAGCTCGACACTTAGCTTTTTCCGATGCCTCGAGCGGCGAGCTCGTTATCGCAGGAACAACGCGCCGACGACGGCCTGCGTCAGAAAACCGACGAACGCGGAGAGGAGAGCCGTCCGCGTGGGGAGGTGGTGCGCGCGCGACAACCCCATCGTGCCGAGGATCAAGCAGCCGATCGCGGCGAGGGGCGCGTAATATCGCATGGCCTTTCCGATGGCGGAAAAACCAAACGCGAGGTGGACGACGATGTCGGGCAGGAGGAAGAGCAACATCATCGGCGCGGCGTACGAGACGCCGAACACCGCGAGCGACGCGCCCCGGCTGCCCGCCCCGCCCGACGCGGAGAGGCGACGCGCGAGGGCGTGCGCGACGCCGCCGCCGATCCAGAAGAGGACGAGGTAAAGCGGGACCGCGAAGAGGGCCTGGAAGAGATAATGCCGGCCCGGGTCGAGCCCCGGCAAGCCGAACCGAGGCGCGTGGCCCGAGAGGTAGAGGAGCAGCGAGAAGAGGCCATGCGTCGCGCCGAGGACGAGCATCACCGAACGGCCTTCCCGCGCGTCGGCGCGCGCGGCGACGCCGGCCATCGCGGCGCGGGGCCCGCGGAGGACGTCGAGGAAGAGCGACCAGGCTGGGCGGGGAGCGGTCATCGACGCCCGTTCGATAGCGGAAACGGCCTCCCCGGGAAAGCGTCGATCAGGAGGCGAGGGCGTCTTCGTTTTCGTCCTCGTGGGGCGCGTGTCCGCGGGCCCCGGAGGCGGGCGCGACGTCCGAAGCGGGGACGACCCGGAGCGAGCCGTCGGCCGGGGCGAGCAGGTCCTGGATGTGCCGGACGCCGAGGATCTCGCGGGCCGCGAAGAGGCCGGAGGTGGCGGCGCCCGCGACGCCGTGGCTGATCGTGCTGGCGCCGACGTTGTAGAGGCCGGGGACGCTCGAGCGAATGGGGAACGAAAAGGGGCCGAGCTGGGACGGGAGCTTTGCGGTGCCGTAACTCGCGCCGCGGTGGGTCTCGCAATAAAAGTCGTTCGTGAGGGGCGTGCCGACGGAGCGGAAGACGAGGTTCTTGCCGAGCCCGGGGATCACGCGCTCGGCGGCGGCGATCATGGCGTCGCCGAGGCGCTCCTTGAGGTCGCGATAGGCCGCGGGGCGGGCCGCGGTGGTGCCGGCCCAGGCCTCGAAGGGCTCGTAGGGGACGAACGTGAAGAGCTCGAGGGTATGGTGGCCCTTCGGGGCGTGGCCGGGGTCCTTCAGCGTGGTGACCGTGAGGAAGAGGCCCTCGATGAGGCCCTGGGGGAGCGCGTGGAGGGCGCGCTCGTAGACGCCGCTCACGTCGAGCGTGCGATAGATCCAGTAATTGCCCGAGTCGAGGCCCAGGGCGCGTAGATCGAGGTCGGTGGCGGCGAAGACGCTGAGCAGGCCGACGGAGTATTCCATGCGGCGGGTCTTCCGGCGCTCGCGCTCGCCGTGGGGCGGCTCGAGGAGCTTGCCGAAGGTGATCGCGGGGTCGGCGTTGGAGACGACGGCGCGGGACGCGAACCGCTCGCCGGATTCGAGCTCGACGCCGGCCGCGCGGCCGTCCTCGACGAGGATGCGGCGGACGCGGGCGCGGAGGCGGATCTCGCCGCCGCGCTTGCGCAGGGCCTTGATCATGGCCATGGGGATACGCTTGGCGCCGCCGCGTGGATAAAAACCGCCGCCGTAATAATGGGTGATCATGCGGGCGTGGAGCGGGAGCGAGACACGCGAGGGGGGCAGGCCGTGGTTGCCCGATTGCGCGGCGAGGATGCCGCGGAGGAGCGGATCGCGGATGGTGCCGTCGAGCAGCGCGCGCTGGGTGCGCAGGCCCCAGACGGCGAGGCTCCGGGCGCGGAACGGGAGCGTGAGGGCGCCGCCCGGCGAGGCGAGCAGCTCCTCGCAGCGGAGGGTGTCGGCGACGATGCGGCCGACGACGTCGAAGTATTTCTCGAGGCCCTTTCGCTCGTGCGGGAAGCGGGAGACGAGGCGCTCGAAATATCGATCGAAGCCGGCAGGGACGTCGAACCGCTCGCCGCCGATGACGAAATGGTCGAACCCGTCCGGGGCGAGCTCGTGGAAGACGAGGTCCGGGGCGAGGCCGAGGCCCTCGTAAAGGGCGCGGACGGATTCGCCGGGGCCGAGCTCGCCGATGTAATGGACGCCGGGGCTGAACCGATAACCTTCGAGCGCGAAGCTGTGCGTCCAGCCGCCCGGCAGATAATGCTGTTCGAGGACGAGCACCCGCTGCCCGGCCCGCGCGAGCGCGAGCGCGGCCGTGAGGCCCCCCGACCCCGATCCCACGACGATCGTGTCCCAGCGCTCCATGGAAAACCTCCTCGATCCGGGCTTCGATGTCAGAAAGGCGCGAGGCGTTGCGCAGGCGCGACATTTCGTCGAGCCGGCGCGATGGCGGGCGGCACGGACGAACGAAACGGCGGCTTCCGCGCGGGCCGCTCGGCTGGTATGGTGTTTGCCCGGAATGCTCTGGCTGCAAAGGGGGGAGGCTGGATGAGGATCGTTCGAGCGTCGCCCGAGGAGAACGTCGACGTGGAGAACACCACGGTGCTCGCGGCGCCGGGTCTCGCGTCGACGGAATCAGGCCCTCGTTCGGTGCCGCGGTCCGAGCGTCGCTTCGTGCCTCCGTCCCTCGCGGAGCGGTACGAGGACATCCATTTCCTCGGCGAAGGCGGGATGGGGGCGGTCTACCGCGGCCGGGACAAGCGGCTCGGGCGCGTGGTGGCGCTCAAGCTCTTGAAGGGCAGCGATCCGGAGCTCTGGCGGCGTTTCCTGCTGGAGGCGCGCGCGCAGGCGAAGATCCAGCACGAGCACGTCTGCCGCATTTACGAGGCCGGGGAGGCCGACGGCGAGCCGTTCATCGCGATGCAATACATCGAGGGCGAGCCGCTCTCGAGGATGGCCGGGCGGCTCTCGCTCGAGCAACGCGTGAAGGTGATGCGCGAGGTCGCGGCGGCGGTGCACGAGGCGCACCGGCTCGGGCTGATTCATCGGGATCTGAAGCCCGGGAACATCATGGTCGAGGCCGACGCGGACGGGGGAATCAAGCCGTACGTGATGGATTTTGGTCTGGCGCGGGAGGTCGCGGACAAGGGGGAGACGGTGACGGGGGCGGTGCTGGGGACGCCGGCGTTCATGTCGCCGGAGCAAGCGAAGGGCGAGGTGCACGCGCTGGATCGACGTTCGGACGTGTATTCGCTCGGGGCGACCTTGTACGACGTCCTCGCGGAGCGGCCACCGTTCGTCGCGCCACACGCGTGGAAGCTCTTGATGATGGTGGCGTTCGAGGATCCGCCGCCGCTCGGGACGGTGAAGAAGGGGGTGCCGGCGGACCTCGAGACGATCGTGATGAAATGCCTGGAGCGTGATCCCGGGCGTCGATACGAATCGGCGCGGGCGCTCGCGGAGGATCTGCAGCGATTTCTGGACGGGGAGCCCATCGCGGCGCGGCGTGCGTCCTGGGGATACGTGCTCCTGAAGAAGGCGCGGAAGCACAAGCTCGCGACGGCGCTCGGGGGGGCGTCGCTCGTCGCCGCGCTCGCGCTCTCGGGTGTGTGGTTCGAGGCGCGGCAGCAGGCGGCGGCGGAGGCGAGGCTCGCGCAGGAGCTCGGGGAGCGGGTGAAGGAGATGGAGCTCTTCCTGCGCGCGGCCTACGCATTGCCCTTGCACGACGTGGAGCGGGAGCGGGACGTGGTGCGGCGGAAGCTCGCGGGGATCGAGCAACGAATGAAGGAGGCGGGGCGGGTCGGCGAGGGGCCGGGGCATTACGCGCTCGGGCGGGGGTATCTGGCGCTGGGGGATCCGGAGAAGGCGCGGGAGCACCTGGAGGCGGCGGTGGCGGCGGGGTATCGGTCGCCGGAGCTCGAATATGCGCTCGGTCGGACGCTGGGGGAGCTGTATCGAAGGGCGCTCGACGAGACGAAGCGGATCACGAACGCGGAGGAGCGAAAGAAGCGGGAGGCGGAGCTCGCGGCGGCGTTGCGGGATCCTGCGCTCGGGCATCTGCGGGCGGCGTCGGGGGCGGAGATCGAGGCGCCGGCGTACGTGGAGGGGCTGATCGCGCTGTACGAGGGGAGGAACGAGGAGGCGCGGGCGCTGGGGAAGGAGGCGTTCGAGCAGGCGCCGTGGATGTACGAGGCGAAGCAACTGGAGGCGGATGCGTTGTTCGCGGAGGGGAGCAAGTATCGGCACGACGCGGCGTTCGATTGGGAGAAGATGAAGCGGTATTTCGATCCGGCGGCGGAGGCGTACGCGGTGGCGGCGCGGATGGGGGAGAGTGATCCGGACCTGCATCGGGCGGAGTGTGAGCTTTGGGAGAAGATGGGGTGGGCAGCGGGGGAGAAGGGGGCGTCGATGAAGGCGGCGCTCGATACGGCGGATGAAGCTTGCATGCGCGCGGTGCAGGCGAGCTCGAAGGATGGAAGGGCGCGGGTGCAGCGGGCGCTCGTGATGTCGGCGCGATCGTATGCATTCCGCGGCGATACCGGGGAGGAAGCACGGCGGGTCGCGGAGGAGGCGGTGCGCGCGGCGGAGGAGAGCGTGCGCATGAGCCCGGGGGACGTGATGGCGCATTATGCGATGGCGCGCTCGATCAACAACCACACGCAGATCCTCTCCTCGCGGGGCGAGGATCTATCGGTCGAGCCCGTCATCTCTGCGTATCGTCGAGCCATCGAGCTCGACCCGAGCTTCACCTGGGCGGTCAACGAGCTGGGGCAGGTATATCTTGCGGCTGCAGGCCGGGCCACCTCGCGCGGCGAGGATGTGCAGGATGTCGTGAACGAGGCCCTCCGACATTTCGACCGCGCGATCGCGCTGGATCCGGCCTTCGCGCCACCCATCCATCTGAGAGTCCAGGCGCTCGCCCTGCTGGTGCGTCACGAGATCCAACGAGGTCGAGCCGAGATGGCTCCAGTCGCGGCGCTGGCGGCGGCACTCACGTCACTCGAGCAGCGGGAAAACATCGACCCATTTCGTAAAGCCTACTGGAGGGCACGCGTGGAGCGACTCCAAGGACTTCGCGAGCTCTCCCTCGGCCGAGATCCACGCCCATCGATACAATCAGCTCTCGATAGGGTGCGTCGCTTCGCCGGTGACCAGCCCAGAGATCCGTACCTGCTCGCCGAAGTGGCCTGCTGTTATTATCTGCGTGCCTTGTACGAGATCCAGGAAGGTCTCGCCCCGGACGCCTCCGTCTCGACCGCACGGCAAGCTACATCGGAGGCGGCGAAGCTTCGCGGGGGCCTGACCCCCGACCTGCGCGGAATGACCGCGGAGATCGACCTGATCGCCATACGCGTCGCCGTGCAACGGAGGGACGTGGACGCCGACGCCTTTGATGCCGCCCTCGCGACGATACGCCCGTTGCTCTCCGATGCCAGGGATCCGAACCCATACCAAATCGCGGCCGAGATCCATGCCTGGCGGGCGTCGTGGGCCCAGCAGACCGCCAGAAGTTCGCGCGAGGACGTCGCCGCCGGGCTCCTCATGGCGGACAAGGCGCTCTCGATAAATCCACACATGGCCACGGCGCTCCTGGCGAAGGGTCTACTCTACCTGGTACAGGCTCGCGCGGCAGGCCGTGGGGCCGCGGTCTCCGACGCCGCCCGTCGCGCGAGGGAGGCCCTGGAGTCCGCCTTCCGCGAGGATCACAGCCTCGAGCGCCAACATGGCCAGGCTCTCATGGAGGCGCTTGCGTTGCTCTGAGACCCGCCGCGTCCCCTGGGTACGCGCTCGCGTACCCCACGGACACCTGATACCGCACCCTGTAACACCAACGTATCCGAGACGTGGTGGCGGGTGGGCTTCACCTGCCGTACCGAGGCCTCCGGTCCCTACGATGACGCCCGTCGTCACGGCTCACGTGGAGTTGGCACGAGCGGTGCACTACCGTCCGCTCGGCTCGCGGAACCGTGGAGGCACTCATGAATGACGTTCGATCCTCGTGCATGATCCTGGTCAGTGCTTGTATGCTGGCGACGGGGTGCGGAGACATCGGTGCCGGAGGCACGGTCGGAGTGGACGCGTTCGACGTGCCGCTCGAGCCGATGACCGGCGGCGATCCGGATCCCGATCCGCCCCCCACCGGGCAAAATCCCTTCTTCCCCAACTGCTTCTGGCACCACGGCGTCCAGCAGACGTACCGCGATCTCGCTGATGGCCCGCTCGTCAATGCGCAGGGGCAGCTCCCCAGCATGCCGCACCTGCCGCAGCTCGGGTCCGATTCGTGCAGGGAACACGCCCTCAAGTTCCTGATCAAGTGCGCCCTGCCGCAGAACGTGACCGTCACGGATCCTGCCACGAACCTGACGTACTCCGGCTGGTACGGCGTCGCCTCGCAATGGCAGACCCAGGCCCTCGGCTCCGACAACAGATACTGGATGACCTCCTGCCTCGTCCAGCACCTCAATGGTTACAAGACCACCACGAACCTCTTGCTGGAGGGGTATCGCCCGGGCTTCTACATCAACACGGTCCCGTCTGGATACCCCAAGTACGACTCGATCGTCTGGGGCAATCTGTTCGATTCGATCGCGCCCCTCGAGCCCGAAGATTATACCCCGCGCTTTTCCCGCCCCGCGTTCACGGCCAGCGCGTGTTACTTCGACGACCTGATGTACGACTGCAACGATGCGGAGGCCGTGCTCGACGACAAGCTCTGCGGCACCGCAGGCACCTCGTGTGGCGTCCACGTGGTAGGGCCGTGCGAGACCGCGTGCACTTGGTGGAACGGCGGAAACTACTGGAGCTGCGGCGGCACCTATCTCAATTTCCGCGAGCGCCTGCCCAACCTCGACATGTACGGGCTCGACTGCGACCTCCCGGAGTGACCCCACTTCGTGGTCCACGACGAGCCTCGTCCACCGAATCCGAGCCGCTAGCGGCGCCCTGCAAGGGGCTGCCATTGAATGGAAAGGTACTCATGATCAACGTTCGACTTTCATCCTTGATGCTCGCTGGCGCATGCACCTTGGCGACCGGCTGCAGCGGCCCCGAACACGCGCTCGACGAGGACATGTTCGACGTCCCGTTCCAGACGATGGGCGACCCCGATCCGCCGCCGACCGGGCAGAATGGCGACGACTCGGTGCCCTTGTGGTGGCCCCAAACGCTGACGGCGCTATACGCCATCGGCTCTCAGGCGCTCGATGCAGGAGGTGGAACGATGATATCGTTCCTCACCAAGCCGCCGGTCTACTCTCACCAGTATTTCAGATCGGCCGTGAAGTGCGCGCTACGCGAGGACCAGGCGGTGCGTGACCCGATCACCGGGGAGACGTACAGGGGTTGGTGGGGGCTCGCCGATGGATGGCTTGGCGCTCCGCTTACGCTCTCGGAGCAACGGTGGGTCTCCGCCTGCATGATTCAAAAGCTGAATGCCTTCGAGGAGCCCGTGCCCATCCTGCTCGAGGGGGCGCACGCCGCCATCGAGCCCGACAGCACCTTGCAGGGGACGTACAATCTCCGCGAGTCGACCGCGTTCGGCAATCTGTTCCTGGGCCCAGCGAACTCGGAGGCGTACGTGTGCTGGGAGGACGACCTCGCGAACGCGTGCGGCGATCCTGCCCAGGCCATGTCAACCCGCATCTGCGACACGAGCTCGACGTGCAACCTGACGAACCTCGGTGTGTGCGGTTCCGGGGGAGGTTCCTTGGAGGGCGGCCTCTGGGACTACTTCGACAGCTATGGCTACACCGAGACGATCCGGGTACGCCTCAAGACCGAGGACGCGAGCTGCTACATACTGCAGTGAGTGCCCCTCACCCCTCCTCCTCCCCCATCCCCTTGAACGGCGCTCCCTCCTCCCCGAGCGCCTTGCAGAGCGCCTCCACCTTCTCCCATTCGCGCCGCAACATCTTGTGGTGATTGCGCGCCTGCACCTGCGCGCCCTTCCCGAACAGCCGGAACGCCGCGTCCCGGCTGCCGAGCTTCTCCACCGCCGTCCCCAGCACGATCCCGCGGAACGCGTCGCATACCTCCAGCTCGAGCCCCTGCCCCTTCGCCTCCAGCCGCTCCGCCTCCTCCACCAGCGCCTCCGCCGCGCCGCGTAGCGCCTCCAGCGCCGACCGCCGCTCGCTCCCGCGCTCGTAGCTCAAGGCCCGCGCGAAATGTTTCTCCTCCAGCACGACCTCCGCCCCCGCCTGGCCATGCGTCATCAACGCGAGCGCGTAGGCCCGCCGCACCACGTTGTCGAGCTGCCGCAAATTCCCCGGCCACGTGTGCTCCGCCAGCAGCCGCTCCGCCCCCGCCAGGATTCGCACCTCTCCGCCCGGCACCGATTCACGATGACGCCGCACCGCCATGAATCGCGCCCACTCCGCCACCTCGTCCCGCCGCTCGTCGAGCGGGGGGATCTTCAAGGGCAGCACGTTGATCCGATAATAAAGATCCTCCCGGAAACGGCCCGCCTTCACCTGATCGTACAGGTCGACGTTGCTGCCCACGATGAAGCGCACGTTCGCCTGCTGCTCCCGCGCCCCGTCCCCGATCGGGCGATACGTCCGCGATTCGAGGAGCTGGAGCAAGCCCGCCTGCGCCTTCAGCGAGAGCTTGTCGATCTCGTCGATGAACAAGGTCCCCTTGAACGCCCGCGTGATGCAGCCCGGCGTGTCGCGCACCGCGCCCGTGAAGGCGCCCTTTTTCCAGCCGAAGAGCTCCGCCATCTGGAGCTCCTCGGGCACGGCGATGAGGTCGAGCACCTCGAACGGCGCCCCCCGCCGGACCGATTGCGCATGGCACCACCGCGCCAGCCGCGATTTGCCCGCCCCCGTCGGACCGCCGATGAGCAAGGTCTCCTCCTGCTGCGCGAAGACCCGGAGCATTTCGATCAAGCCCGCCATGGTCTGGCCAATGACCGGCAAGAGCTCGTCCGTGGCGCCACCCGTCACAGGCCGCAAGGGCAAGGTCGCGAGATAAGGCGCCGCGAGGTCGGCGAGGACCTCGAGCGATTCGTGGAGGGCCGGGAAGATGAAATCGTCGCCCACGGCCCGCGGGCAGGCCGCCTCGACCGTCGCCATCCCCTCGATCGCGCCGTGGAAGGCCCGCAGGGGGACCGCATAGAGGTGGCTCGTGTCGCGGTTCGTCAATCGCAGCACGCTGTCCTGGCCGGAGAACCCGCCCTCCTGGAGCACCTTCGGCGCATCGTCCTCCAGCGTCCACACGCGGCCGAGCGGGACGTCGAGCGCAATGGGGCGCCCCCGCGTGACGATCCACCGCCACGCGCTCGCGGAGGGCAGATGGTGGATCACGGGCTCGCCGCTCCGGTGGGCGTCGTCGACGAGCACCAATCGCCGGTAGCCGTCGCCGGGCCGCAGATGCGCCATGCCGCGGAGGATGCGGCCTCGGTTCGCGAACCCGCTCGCCCCGAGCGCCTCGTTCGCCGCGTCCAGCATCCCGCGCAGCATGGCCTGCGCGGCGTCCTCGAAGGTCCGCGCCTGCCGGAGCTTCTCGACAAAAGCCAGGATCTGCCGCTGGTTCATCACGCGTCGGTCCTCATCACGGTCCGGAATTCCCCCCGCAGCCGACGAGCAGCTCCTCGCGTAATGCCGCGCCTGCCGGGAGGAGAGGCTCGATCGCGTCGAGCAACCCCGCCGCGTTCGGGAATCGCGCCTCGCGGTCGAGCTGCGCCGCGTGGTCGAGCAGCGCCTCGACCTCGGGCGAGACCCACGGCGCCGCCGCGCGAATGCGGGGCATGGGCGTCGTCGAGATACGCGTGAGCAGCATCGGGAACGATTTCACGTCCGCGTGCGGCGGCCGGCCGGCGAGCATCGCGTAGAGCGTCACGGCCAGCGAGAACACGTCGCTGCGCGCGTCGAGGCCCTTCGCGCCGTCCACCTGCTCCGGCGACATGTAGAGCGGCGAGCCGAGGAGCTGCCCCGTCGCCGTCATCGACGCCTGCGGCGCCGTGAGCCCGGCGCCCGCGGACAGGTCGACCGGGAGGCGCCGTATCTTGGCGATGCCAAAATCGAGGACCTTGACCACGATCTCGCCGCCATGTTGCCGCGCCAGGTAGAGGTTGCCGGGCTTGACGTCCCGATGCACGACCCCGGCCGCGTGCGCCGCCGCGAGCCCCCGCGCGGCCTGCGCCGCGATCCGCAAGGCCACGTCGACCGAGAGGGGCCCCACGCGGTCGAGCAGCGATTGCAGGTCCTCGCCGCGGAGCAGCTCCATCACGAGGAACGGCGCCTCGGTCTCGGGGTCTCGCTCGATGTCGAAGACCTGGGCGATGTGCTCGGACGCGAGCGATCCTGCGATACGCGCCTCCTGCTCGAAGCGCAGGACGTCCGGGTCGCGCGGGTCGAGGAACCCGCGGACGTGCAGGGCCTTGAGGGCCACGCGTTTGCCCGTGCGCAGGTCCTTCGCCGCGTACACCGTGCCCATGGCCCCCCGGCCGAGCACGGCCGAGAGCTGGTAATGGTCTCCGATCCGCCCTTCGATCCGGGTTGCCAAGAGCTCCAGGGTACGCGTTCTCTCCCACGCCGAACAGGCCCCCGTCCAGGCGGTCGGCGACCGGGTCGAGGAGGTCCGCGACCGGGTCGAGCAGGTCCGCGACCGGGTCGAGCAGGTCCGCGACCGGGTCGAGGAGGTCCGCGACCGGGTCGAGCAGGTCCGCGACCGGGTCGAGCAGGTCCGCGACCGGGTCGAGGAGGTCCGCGACCGGGTCGAGCAGGTTCGCGACCGGGTCGAGGAGGTCACCGACCGGGTCGAGCAGGTTCGCGACCGGGTCGAGCAGGTCGCCGACCGGGTCGAGCAGGTCCGCGACCGGGTCGAGCAGGTCCGCGACCGGGTCGAGACCTTTGATCGACCCCCTCGAGACCTTTGATCGACCCCCTCGAGACCTTTGATCGACCCCCTCGAGACCTTTCATCAAAGGTCCCCCGAGGCTCAGGTCCCCCCGGCATCCACATCCGGGGGCGTCGCCGCCGTCAGGAGCGCTCCGGGGCAGACGACCGGCTGCGCCCGCTCGGCGATGCCCTCCCGCATACACGATTTCCCCATCACGCGGATTCGCTCGCCGACCTGGAGATCCTGCGGGCACGGGGTCCGCGTGGCCGCGGAGACACGATCACCGTCGACCGCGTAGACCTCGCAACGCTCGTCCTTGCGCGCGAGGTAATGGCGGACCGTCGGGCGCCGCGGCAGCACGGGCGCCGCGGGCGCCGCCGACGCGGAGGGCGCGAAGGGCGGCGCGGGCGCCGGCTCGGGTTCGGCGGTCTCGCACGATACGAGGAGCGTCGCGAGCAGGACCCCGCGGAAAGAGCCGCCGAACTTGTCGCGCACAGGCCCACTCTTGCCACAAGTTTTGTCGTGGCGGGCCCTCCGCGTTGGGGTAATTGAACGATCCCCCATGGCCGAGCCTCGCCCCTCGTCGCGGTCCGGAAAGGACGGGATCCCCATCGACTGGGGCAGCCTCGCGCCGCTGCGCCTCCGCGCCCGGTCCCTGGCCGAAGGCGTGTACGCCGGAGGGCACCGGAGCGTTCGAAAAGGGCCCGGCGTGGAGTTCGGCGGGCACAGGCCCTACGTGCCCGGCGACGATCTGCGGTTCTTCGACCGCCGCGCGCTGCTCCGGCACGACCGGATGATGATCCGCGAGTTCGAGACGGAGACGGATCGCGCGCTCTGGCTCTGCGTGGACGCGACCGCGTCGATGGCCTACCGGAGCACGCGGGCCCCCGGGGCGAAGCTCGCGTACGGGGCGCTCGTGGCCGCGGCGCTCGCGCGCGTGGCGCTGTCGAGCGGCGATCCCGTGGGGCTCGCGTGGATCGGCGGGCGAGGGACGCTCGCGCTGCCGGCGTCGAGCGGGCGCGAGGCGTTCGACAGGGTGGCCGGCGCGCTCGAAGGGGCCGCAGCCGCAGGCGACGCGAGCGCAGACGAGGCCGCGATGGAGCGCGCCCTCGCCCCGGTGGCGCGGCGCGCCCGGCGCGGCGCGGTGATCGTGCTGGTGAGCGATTTCGTGGACCTGCCCGAGCGGGCGCTCTCGGCGTTTTCGGCGCTCGCGGCCGGCGGGCGCTCGCTCGTGGCGGTGCGGGTGCTCGACCCGAACGAGGCGGATCTCGGCTTCTCCGGGCACGTGCGGCTACGCGCGAGCGAGGGCGACGTGGTCGTCGAGACGGACGCCGAGGAGGTGCGCGCGATCTACCGCGAGCGGCTCGCCGCGATCGCCGAGCGCTGGTCGAGGGAGCTCTCGGGCCGAGGCGGGCGCTGGGTGGAGGCGACGACGGACAGGCCCCCCGCCGACGTGGTGCGCGACGTGGTGCGCGCCGTGGCCGAGGCGCGGGCATGAGCTTCACCACGATCGCCGGGCTGCTCGTGGCGCTGCTCGTCGCCGCGCCGATCGCGGCCCACATGCTGCGGCGAAGGCAGGCCGAGGAGCAGCCGTTCCCGCCGGCAAAACTCGTCCCGCCGACGAAGCCCATGGCCCGGCGGCGCAGCATGCTCGAGGATCGCTCGCTCTTCGCGGTGCGAGCGCTCAGCGTGCTCCTGCTGGCCGTGCTCGGCGCGACGCCGTTCGTGCGCTGCGCGCGGCTCGGCCTGGCCCGGAAGGACGGGGCGTCGGTGGCGCTGGCGATCGTGATCGACGACTCGCTCAGCATGCGCGCGCCGCTGGAGGGCGGGCCAGGCGGGCCGGGCAAGCGGACGAAGTTCGACCGGGCCCTCGCGTCGGCGCGCGAGCTCGCGACGGGGCTACGCAGCGGCGACGCGGTCGCGGTGGTGCTCGGCGGCGCGCCCGCGCGCGTGGCGCTCGCCGCGACGACGAACATGACGGCCGTGACGGGCGCGCTCGACATGATCGAGCCGTCCGATCGCGCGACCGACCTGGAAGGCGCCCTGGCCCTGGCGCGGGAGCTCCTGCTCCGCGTGCCCCACGCCGATCGGCGGGTGGTGCTTTTGAGCGACCTCGCGGACGGGGCGCCGAGCGCGCCGCCCCTCGGCGGCGGCTCGGATGCGGCGCTCTGGGCGCCCGTGCCGGAGCTCGAAGCCACGGGCGGCGATTGCGCGGTGACACGCGCGGACGGGCGCGCGGGCAAGGTGCGGGCGCGGGTCGTGTGTAGCCCCGAGGCCGCAGGCGCCGCTTCCGCCTCGGCCGGGCGCTCGATCGAGCTCCGCGGCGAGGGCAAGGTGCTCGCCTCGGCGCCGCTCGGGGCGGCGGTCCGCGCCGAAGAAATCTCGCTCGACGTGCCGGCGGGCGCGCCGGCGGAGCTCACGGTCGGGCTGACGCCGGGCGACACGATCCTGGAGGACGACGAGGCGCCGGTGGTCGCGGCCGGCGGGGCGCTGCCGATCGCGGTCGTGGTGGACGTGGCGTCCTCGCACGTGGCCACGGGCGGGCCGCCGCCGATCGAGCAGGCCCTCGCGGCGATGCACCTCGACGCGGAGGTGCGCCCGCTGCCGGCCGTGCCGGACCACGCGGAGGAGCTGTCGGCGTTCGCGGGGCTCGTCGTGGACGACGTGCCGGGCTTCACGCCGGAGGTGCGGCGCTCGCTCGCGGCGTGGGTGGAGCGCGGGGGCGTGCTGCTCTTGACGCTCGGTCCACGCGCCGCGACGGCGCCGCTCGGCGCGGGGTTCGACCCGCTCGTGCCGGGCGTGGTGCGCTGGGGGGCGAGCCCGTCGCAAGGCGCGGACCCCACGAGCGCGGTGTTCTTCGGGCCAAGCGCGGAGGGCCTGGCCAAGCTCTCGCCCGACGGACGCGCGTCCTTCGATCCGGCCGCCCTGACGAACGCGGACGTGCTCGCGCGCTGGGACGACGGGGCGCCGCTGCTCTTGCGCCGCTCGCTCGGCCGCGGGGCGGTCTACGTGCTGTCGCTGCCGCTCACGGTGGAGGAGAGCGACTTCGTTTTGCGTCCGGCCTTCCTGGCGCTGCTCGATCGCTTCGTGGGCACGGCGCGGGCCCGGGGCGGAGCGCGGCAGATCGAGGTCGGCGACGCGTTCACGTTCGACGGGTTCAAGGACGTGGCGGTCGAGCGACTGCCCGTCGGCGCGGGCGAGGCGCGCCGGACGATCCCGGTCGTGGAGCAGGACGGGCGCCGCCGCGCGGTGGCGCCGCTGCGAGGTCGGTACGAGGTGCGGCTCGACGGCGAGCGGGTGATCCGGGTCGCGACGGTGCCGGAGCGCGAGATCGATCTGCGGCCGCGGCGCGTCGTCGACGCGGCGCGCGCGGAGGAGCTCGGGGGCGTCGTGCCGTCGATCGACGCGTCGCCCTACGTGGCGCTCGGGCTGCTCGGCCTGGTCGTGCTGGAGCTGTTCCTGCGCGCGGTGGGGCAAAAGCGCGAGGGTTCGGCGGCAGCCTGAGCCTCACCCCCAGCCCCTCTCCGCACGCGGAGAGGGGAGAAGATGCGCACGAGGCGGCTCGGGCGCGGTAGCATCGCGCTCCTTGCCTCGGAGGAGTCGGGACATGCGATTCACAAGCTTCTTCGCGATCGCCGCGCTCGCCGCGGCCGGGTGCACGGCCGACGGCCGGGACCTCTTCGGCACGCCGAACAACCAGGGCGGCGGCGGCGAAGGCGGCACGTGGGGGAGCGGCGGCATGGGCGGCATGGCCGGCATGGGCGGCATGAGCGCGTCGTCCTCGTCCGGGAGCACGGCGTCGTCCTCGTCGAGCGCGTCGAGCTCGAGCGCGGCCTCGTCCTCATCGTCCAGCGCGTCCTCGTCCTCGTCGTCGTCCGCCTCGTCGTCCTCGTCGGGCGGCGGCGACACCTGCCAGCACGCGGTCTGCAGCGTCGGCGACGCGCTCACGCTGGGCTGTAATGCGTGCGTCGATCAGGTCTGCAACGCGCAGAACGGCCAGGGCTGCTGCGACAACTTCTGGGGGGCGGGTTGCGTGGCGCTCGCCGACGAGCTCTGCAGCGCCGGCTGCTGCGGCAACGGCGAGTGCAACGGCGAGACGTGTGACTCGTGCCCGAACGACTGCGGCGCCTGCGCCTGCGGCGACGGCACGTGCAACGGCGGCGAGGACTGCGGGACGTGCGCGCAGGATTGTGGTCCGTGCCCGGAGTGTCCGCACTCCGTCTGCGGCACGGGCGCGGCGCTCGACCCGAACGTTTGTCGCGGGTCGTGCGTGGACGAGGTGTGTATGCAGGACCCGGCCTGCTGCGGCATGGGCTCGAGCGCGCCGTGGAGCGGAGCGTGCTCCTACCTCGCCGACACGCTCTGCGGCGCGGATCCGTGCATCACGTCGGTGTGCATGGATCAGCCCGAATGCTGCACGACGGGCTGGGACGAGGCGTGCGTGGCGGCGGCGACCATGAAGTGCGGCGTGAGCTGCAACTGCGCGCACTCGATCTGCCAGAACGGCGGCGCGCTGGATCCGACGTGCAACCCGTGCGCGGAGGCCGTGTGCAAGGCCGATCCCTATTGCTGCGAGCAGAACTGGGACGGGATCTGCATCGGCGAGGTCGGGCTGATCTGCGGGATCGACTGCAACTGAGCCTCACCCCCAACCCCTCTCCACTCCGTGGAGAGGGGGGAAGAGGCGCTTATTCTCCCCCTCTTCACGGAGTGGAGAGGGGGATGGGGGGTGAGGCTAATGCGTCTGCCAGTGCGGAGGAATCTCCTCCAGCGCCACGGCGGGCTCGGCCGACGGCGGCGCGCGGCGCGGGCCGTTCGGCTTGAAGCTGTGCTCGGCGCCAGGGAACGTGCGCGCCTGCACCTCGTCCACGTACGCACGTGTCGCCGCCATGATCTGCTCGCCCACCTCGGAGAAGCGCTTCGCGAACTTCGGGCGCAGCTCCGGGTACATGCCGAGCATGTCGTAACAGACGAGCACCTGCCCATCACAACCCGCGCCCGCGCCGATGCCGATCGTCGGGACAGACACGGCCGCCGTGATCTCCTCGGCGAGGTCCGGCGGGATCGCCTCGAGCACGATCGCATACGCCCCCGCCTCGTCGAGCGCCTGCGCGTCCCGAAGGAGGCGCGCCGCGGCGTCCTCGCCCTTGCCCTGCACCTTGAAGCCGCCCATCGCGTGCACCGACTGCGGCGTCAAACCCACGTGCCCCATCACGGGGATGCCCGCCGCGACGATGCGGCGCACGTGCTCGGCCACCTCCTCGCCGCCCTCGATCTTCACGCTTTCGAACGCGCCGTCCTTCATCAGGCGGCCCGCGTTCTCCAGCGCTTGCACGGCCGAGACCTGGAAGCTCATGAACGGCATGTCCCCCACCACGTGCGCGCGCCGCGCTCCACGCGCGACCGCGCGGCCGTGGTAGCAGATCTCCTCGACCGTCACGGGCAACGTCGTCGGGTGCCCCTGCACGACCATGCCGAGCGAGTCGCCGACGAGCAGCATGTCCGCGCCGCCCTCGTCGAAGAGCCGCGCCATCGTGAAGTCGTAGGCCGTCACCATCGCGATCGGCGGTCCGTTCGCCTTGCGCGCGCGAATGTCCGGCACGGTGATCTTCTTGGGAGCCGCAGCCGGACGCCCGCCGCCGCTGCTCTGACCTTTGGGACCGTACATGTTTTCCTCCGGGTCGCGGCCGCATGACACGGTCCACGCCTGATCCGAGGCTAGGGCGACCCGAAGGAAACGGCAAGACAGGCGATCAACGACGCCGACGACGACGCGCGACCGAGAGGACCAGCGCGCCGCCGAGGAGCCCGAGCGTCGCAGGCATGCTCGCCTCGCCGCGGATGGCGCAGCTCGCGTTGCTCTTCGTGCCGGCGTTCGGGTCGTCCGCCCCGACGCCGACGCCGTTGTCCCACGGGTTCACGTCGGGCATGTCCTGATCGAAGCACCAGTCCGGCGGGGGCGGGCATGCGGGCGGCGTGCCGATGGCGTTCTCGACCTGCAGCCATCGCTCGACGTGCGACTGGTCGGCCGACGCGCCCAGCGTGAGATCGGTCGCGAGCGCGGGGCGCGAGAGTTCGGCGTGGATGCGCGTCAACCAGAGGGTGTTCTCGGGGATCGAGCCGAAGAGCGTGTCGAGGTCCTCGACACACTCGTCGAGCGCGCTCGGCCCCATGGGATCGCCGCCGTAGCCGCTGTTCTCCGGGTCGTTCTGGGCCGTCCACTTCAGGTTGTCCTCGATCCAGTACCTCGAGAACGGCTGGCCCGCCTCGATGAGCCACGCCTTGCCGCCCGACGCGTCGAAGCTCTTTTTCTTGAGGTCCGTGTAGTTGCTCGACTGCGTGTCCCAGTTCCACACGAGATCCTGGGCCTTGATCTGGAAGCTCGGGAAGTTCGTCGGCTCGTACCGGCCCTCGCCGAGGATCCACAAGGTGATCGGCGTGATCGCGCCCGTGCCCGCGGCGACCATACGCAGAGGCAAGGTCGGCTGCGCGCCGAGCGAGGAGATACGCACGGGCCGCATCGAGTTGACGCCCTCGCCAGGCACGAGCTTGAGGGCGAGGAAGTTGAAGCCCTCGTTCACGTAGGCGTCGATGACGGGCTTGATGTCCGGCGGGACGTAGTAGCCGTTCGAGAGCAGCCAGTTCGCGAGCGCGTTCGGGTCCTGCGACGAGAGCTGCACCGTGGCGTACGGACCCACGACCTCCTCGGCGATCACCTCGACGCCGCCGCCGCCCGCGCCGCCCGATCCCGCGTTGTCGAAGTCGCCGCCCGCGTTCGGCGCGCCCGCGCAGCCAGGCGGCAGGCAGTTGATCGAGGGCGAGACGACCGAGATCTGCGTGGCCTGCTCGAGCGCGTTGAAGACCGCGTCGGACGAGAGCCCGACGTCGACCTCGCCCTTGATGGGCAGGATCCACGCGAAGGAGGAGGGGT
Organism: Polyangium spumosum; assembly: GCF_009649845.1. Taxonomy (NCBI): domain Bacteria; kingdom Pseudomonadati; phylum Myxococcota; order Polyangiales; family Polyangiaceae; genus Polyangium; species Polyangium spumosum. Next base: position 15,788 of record NZ_WJIE01000009.1, on the reverse strand, counting down.
TGCCCGCGTAGGTGATCTGATCGTAGAGCGTCGTCCGATCGTTGGAGATCGAAAGGATCATCCGATGACCGGTGACCTGCGTGTTCTCCGACTGCACGACGGTACAGCCGCCGCAGGCGTCGGCGTCACCCGCGTAGAGCGCGGGCGCGGCGAGGAGCGGCAAGGACAAAACGAAGGCGCGAAGGAGCTTCATCGCGTGTTCTCCAAGGCAAGGGCCCGGCAGCGCCGAGCGAGGGACGCTTCGCCACGCGAGTCCCCCGAGGAAGCGCGTGGCCCCTCGATTCTACGCCCGTCGTCGCTCCAGGAATGTCCAGCGGTCGGAGAAGACGAAAATAGACGAGAGACGTCCGCTGCGGTCACGGCGCGTGGAGCATGCCCTCGTCGAGGCGGCGCATGCCCTCCAGCAAGAGCGCCTCGGGCGAGACGGCGATCGTGCGGCCCGTAGGCTCGACGTCGGGCTCGAGCCGGAACTCGCCCTCGTCGAGCGCGATCATGCGGTAGAAGGCCTCCTCGCCGAAGACCTGCTCCCAGCGCGCGTCCACGATCTGCCCCTCCGCGAAGTGGATCTCGCCCGTGCCCTTGCCCGTCTGGATACGCAGCGCGCACGTCTTGCGGCCATGCCAGAGGACCTGGACCATGTCCGGGATGCTCATCTCCGCGAGGGATCCCGCCACGCCGCGCCCGCCACCACGCGCGACCCGACGCTCGACGAGCTGACGGAGCTTGGCCGCGAAGATGTCCGCGGACGTCGGCTTCGAAACGAAGTCGTCGACGCCGAGATCAAAGGACTTCTGCGCGCTGTGCTTGTCGTTCTTGCGCGTGAGGATCACCCACGTGATCCCGCGACCCCACGACTCCTTCTGCGCGTCCGCCCGGAGCGCGAGGCCCATCTCGGGCTCCTCGAGGTCGATCTCGCTGACGACCGCCGCGATCTCGCCGCCCTCGAGCTCACGCCACGCCTGCGCCACGGTCCGCGCGACGCGCACCTCGAAGCCCTGCTCGATGAGCCGGAGCTCGAGCACCGTCGTCTCCTCGGGATCCGGGTCGATGACGAGCACGGTGTACCGCTCGGACAGGAGCCGCGCGCGCATGTCGTCACCCGTGACCTCGTGGCGGAAGAGGTCGACGATGTTCGGATCGAAGACGGTGCCGCGATACCCGGCAAGCACGTCACACGCCTCGGGCGGGCGCAGGATCTTGCGGAAGGGGTTGCGCGGGTTCTGCGTGAGGTCGGCGTAGGTGTCCGCGACGGCGAGGATACGCGCGCCGAGCGGGATCTCCTTGCCCGCGAGGCCATGCGGCAAGCCGCGGCCGTCGTACCGCTCGTACATGGCCTGCAGCGCCGCGATGCTCTCCGCCGGCAAGCCCACCGAGCCCATGAGCTGCGCCGGGAGCGCGACGGCCTTGAGCCCCGCGACCCTGTGGCCCTCGTACTCGGCGACGTTTAGCGCCGTGAGGTGATACGCGCCCATCTTGCCGAGGTCGTGCAGGTAGGCCGCCACGACAAACGCCGCGACATGCGCAGGCGCGAGGCCGATGCGCTCGCACGTGCGACGCACGAGGCGCGCGACGACGGCCGAGTGGCCACGTAGGTCCTGCCGGTTCGCTTCGAGCAAGCTGACGAGGACGTTGAGCGTCTCGACGTACTCGTGGGTCTCGATCGGCGTGAGGACCGGGACGGGAGGAGGCGGCGGCGTCGGTGAAGGCGGCGGGGCGAGCTGCGGGCGGGCCTGCGTGGGCGGCGCGTGGCCGCCCGTGGGCGAGGTCTGCGCGCTCGCCGCGACAGGAGGCGGGGGCCCGCCGTTCACCGAGGGCTGCGTGCTGCCCGTGTGCACCGAGGGCTGCGTCTGCTCGCGCGCGCCCGAGGGGCTGGTTTGTCCGGTCGCCGAGGGCGCCGTGGGCATCGGCGCGCGCGGCGGCGGAGGCGGCTGCAAGGCCGACCTGCGCGGCGACGCGGCCGGCGTCGGCACGGGCCCGGTGGCAGGACGCGCAGGCGCGGGGCCGAGATCGATGTCGATGAAATCCCCCGTCTGCGCGGCCGTCGCGACAGGCCGGAGGAGCGCTTCGAAGGCCGACGTTTCCTTGAAGTAATGCCGCGCGATCGCCGCGCGCACCGCGGCCGGCCGGGCCACGAGCGCGCGCACCTCGCGCACGCCCGCCGCGAGCTTCACCTCGTGGATCGCCGCGTCGTTGTCGGGATCGGCGGTGACGACGGAGAGCACCGACTTCGCCTCGTCGAGCAGCACCGGGAAGACGCCGTGCATCTTCGCGGTCTTCGGCAAGACGCGCCCGAGCACGCGAGGCTCGATGGCGGCCTTCGAGAGCTTCTCGGTCGAGACGAACCGCGTGTTGTGCAGGGTCGCGACGTACTTGAGCAGGTCCCCTTCGGGCACGATGTCGAGCTCGACGAGCGCGTCCTCGATGCGGCCGCGCTGGCGGCTCGCGTGCTCCACGGCGCGCCGATGCTCCTCGGCCCCGATCCGGCCCTCGGAGAGCAGGCGATCAGCGACACGCTGGTTGGTGCCGTGCACGGACATCGCGAGACCAGAGATAGTACATGTCCGCAAGGATGGGGGATCCCTGGACCCGCCGAAGCAGCAGTCATCCGGCAGATCGGCAGGGAGTGGCGCGTACCAGGCCGAACAAAAAAACCACACGCCCGCGCCTCGTGAAAGGGCGGGCGTGTGTTGATCGAAATTCGGCGAGGTAGGACAGGCCGGACGGCCTCCCCTACCCCGACGCGATCACTCCTCGTTGACGGCCGTGAGCGTCTCCTCGGGGCGGGGACGCGGGGGCGCCATGGCCGGGGCCGGGGGCTCGGCGGCCGGCGCGCGTTCGCGCATCGGCTGCTCGCCCTCGACGATGACCTGCAGCCGCTTGTAGGCGGGCAGGCCCGTACCGGCCGGGATCAGGCGGCCCATGATGACGTTCTCCTTGAGGCCGCGGAGATCGTCCACCTTGCCGCTGATCGCCGCCTCGGTGAGCACCTTGGTCGTCTCCTGGAACGACGAGGCGCTGATGAACGACTCGGTCGAGAGGCTGGCCTTGGTGATGCCGAGGAGGAGCGGCTCGGCGATGGCGGGGCGACCCCCACGCTCGAGCACCCGCTCGTTCTCACGCTCGAAGAGGTGCTTCTCGACCTGCTCGTCCACGAGGAAGTTCGTATCGCCGACGTCCTTGACGCGAACGCGCCGGAGCATCTGCCGCACGATCACCTCGATGTGCTTGTCGTTGATACCGACGCCCTGCAGGCGGTAGACCTGCTGGATCTCGTTCACGAGCCAGGCCGCGAGCTCCTTCTCGCCCTTCACGCGCAGGATGTCGTGCGGGTTCGGCGGGCCGTCCTGGAGCGGGTCGCCCGCGCGCACGCGATCGCCGGGCTGCACCTGGATGTGCTTGCCCTTGGGGATCAGGTACTCGCGCGCCTGATCCGGGAGCGGGTGCATGTCCGCGCCGAACGGCGTGATGATCACCTTGCGCTTGCCCTTCGTGTCCTTGCCGAAGGAGACCTCGCCGTCGATCTCGGTGATGATGGCGTGATCCTTCGGCTTGCGGGCCTCGAAGAGCTCGGCGACGCGGGGCAGACCACCGGTGATGTCCTGCACCTTCGTCGTGTCGCGCGGGATCTTGGCGATGATGTCACCGGCCTCGATCATGTCGTCCTGCTGGGCGACGATGTGCGCGCCGACCGGCAGGAGGTAACGCGCCTCGAGCTCGCTGTTCGGGAGCTTCAAGGTGGCGCTTGAGTTCGGATCCTTCAGCGAGATCCGCGGGCGGAGGTCGGCCGCCTTGGACTCGATGACGACCTTGCGCGACAGGCCCGTGACCTCGTCGACGCGCTCCTGGACGCTGACGCCCTCGACGAGGTCGCCGTACTTCACGATGCCGGAGACCTCGGTGAGGATCGGCGTCGCGAACTGGTCCCACTCGGCGAGCAGCTCGCCCGGCTTCACGCGCTGGCCGTCGGCGACCTTCATGTTGGCGCCGTAGACCAGGCGGTGATGCTCGCGCTCGCGGCCCGTCTCGTCGACGACGACGAGCTCGCCATGGCGGTTCATGACCACCATCTGGCCGTCCTTCTTGCGCTGCACGTTCGCGCGGCGCAGGCGGACGGTGCCCTCGGTCCGGGCCTCGAGGTAACTCGCCTCGATCTTGCCGCGGGCCGCCGTACCACCGATGTGGAACGTGCGCATCGTGAGCTGCGTGCCGGGCTCGCCGATCGACTGAGCGGCGATGATGCCGACCGCCTCACCGATGTTGACGCGGTAGCCACGCGCGAGGTCGCGGCCGTAGCAGAGCGCGCAAACGCCCCGCCGCGTCTGGCAGGTGAGCACCGAGCGGATCACGACCTCCTCGATGCCCGCGTCCTCGATCCGCTTGACCGAAGCCTCGTCGAGCTCGGTGTTGGCCGTGATCAGGACCTCGCCCGTGAGCGGGTCGATCACGTCCTCGAGCACGACGCGGCCGAGGATGCGGTCGCCGAGGGGCTGGATCACCTCGCCGGCCTCCTCGAGCTTCGTCACGCGGATGCCGTCGATCGTGGCGCAGTCGTACTCGGAGATGACCGCGTCCTGCGCGACGTCGACGAGGCGCCGGGTGAGGTAACCCGAGTTCGCCGTCTTGAGCGCCGTGTCCGCGAGGCCCTTACGCGCGCCGTGCGTCGAGATGAAGTACTGCAGCACGGTGAGGCCTTCACGGAAGTTCGCCGTGATGGGCGTCTCGATGATCTCGCCCGAGGGCTTGGCCATGAGGCCACGCATCGCGGCGAGCTGACGGATCTGCTGGGTCGAGCCACGCGCGCCCGAGTCCGCCATGATGTAGATCGGGTTGAAGCTCGGCTCGATGCTCTCCTTGCCCGTCTCCGGGTCGACGAAGCGCTCCTTGCCGATCCCGTCCATCATCTTCGCCGTGACCGCGTCCGCCACGCCGGCCCAGATGTCGACGATCTTGTTGTAGCGCTCGCCGTCCGTGATCAGACCTTCCTGGTACTGCTCGACGACGCGCTCGACCTCGCGCTGCGCCTCCTCGAGGAGGTCCTTCTTCGCCGGCGGGATCACCATGTGATCCATGCAGATCGAGATGCCGGCGCGCATCGCGTGGTCGAAGCCGAGCGTGCGGAGCCGGTCCGCGAGCAGGACGGTCTCCTTGTTGCGGTGGACGCGGTAGCAGACGTCGATGAGGGCCGAGAGGGCCTTCTTGTCGAGCGTCTTGTTCGCGTAGTCGAAGCTCACGCCCTTCGGCAGGACCTCGGAGATGAGCACACGACCCACCGTCGTCTGCACGATGCGGCGCTTGATCTGGCCGTGCTCGTCCTTGACGGGGTTGCCGTCCTCGTCGATGTGCGGCACGCGCACGCGGATGCCCGCGTGCAGCGCGACCTCGCCCGCGTCGAACGCCATGCGCACCTCCTCGGGAGACGCGTAGACGCCGCGCAGGTAGCCCTCGGCCGCCGCGCCGGAGACCGTGCCCTCGGCCCCATCGCCCGTGTTGAAGCGCAGGCTGCCCTCGCGGAAGCTGCCCTTCGCGAACTTGCGCTCGCGCGTGGCGTAGTAGAGCCCGAGCACGATGTCCTGCGTCGGGTTGATGATGGGCTTGCCGTTCGCAGGCGAGAGGATGTTGTTCGTGCTCATCATGAGCACGCGCGCCTCCATCTGCGCCTCGATCGAGAGCGGCACGTGCACCGCCATCTGGTCGCCGTCGAAGTCGGCGTTGAACGCCGCGCAGACGAGCGGGTGGAGCTGGATCGCCTTGCCCTCGATGAGCACCGGCTCGAACGCCTGGATGCCCAGGCGGTGGAGCGTGGGCGCGCGGTTCAGGAGCACCGGATGCTCGCTGATCACCTCTTCGAGGATGTCCCAGACCTCGGGACGCTCCTTCTCCACCATCTTCTTCGCGCTCTTGATGGTGTTGACGTACCCGCGCTCTTCCAGCTTGTTGTAGATGAACGGCTTGAAGAGCTCGAGCGCCATCTTCTTCGGAAGACCGCACTGGTGCAGGCGCAGCGTCGGGCCGACGACGATGACCGAGCGGCCCGAGTAGTCGACGCGCTTGCCGAGCAGGTTCTGCCGGAAGCGACCCTGCTTGCCCTTCAGCATGTCGCTGAGGCTCTTCAGCGGACGCTTGTTCGGGCCCGTGATCGTCTTGCCGCGGCGGCCGTTGTCGAAGAGGGCGTCGACCGCCTCCTGCAGCATGCGCCGCTCGTTGCGGATGATGATCTCGGGCGCATTCAGCTCGAGCAGCCGCTTCAGGCGGTTGTTGCGGTTGATGACGCGGCGGTAGAGGTCGTTCAGATCGCTCGTCGCGAACCGACCACCGTCGAGCGGGACGAGCGGGCGCAGGTCGGGCGGCAGCACGGGGATGACCGTGAGCATCATCCACTCGGGCCGGTTGCCGCTCTCCCGGAACGCCTCGACGACCTTCAGGCGCTTCGCGAGCTTCTTGCGCTTCGCCTCGCTCGTCGCCTTGCGCATCTCCTCGCGGAGCAGCTCCGCGAGCGCGTGCACGTCGACCTGCTTGAGCATCTCGAGCACGGCCTCGCCGCCCATGCCCGCGGCGATCTTGTCGTCGCCGTACTCGTCGAGGATCTGCAGGTAGCGCTCCTCGCTGAGGAGGTCGCCGCGCTGCAGACCCGTCTCCTTCGGGTCGATGACGATGTACGCCTCGCAATAAAGGACCTTCTCCAGATCCTTCAGCGTGATGTCGAGCATGTTGCCGATGCGCGACGGCAGGCTCTTCAGGAACCAGATGTGCGCGACCGGCGTCGCGAGCGAGATGTGGCCGAGGCGCTCACGTCGAACCTTCGACTGGATGACCTCGACGCCGCACTTCTCGCACACGATCCCACGGTGCTTCATGCGCTTGTACTTGCCGCAGTTGCACTCGTAGTCCTTCACCGGCCCGAAGATCTTCGCGCAGAAGAGGCCGTCCCGCTCCGGCTTGAACGTGCGGTAGTTGATCGTCTCGGGCTTCTTCACCTCGCCGTGCGACCACTCCCGGATCTTCTCCGGGCTCGCGAGCGAGATCCGAATGGCGCTGAACGACAGCGGATCTTTGGGCTTCTCGAAGAAGCTGAAGATGTCACGCATTCGGCATCACTCCTCTTCCGCGGCCGAGGCCTCGAGGCCCGTCTCGACCAGCTCGACGTTCAGACACAACGATTGCAGCTCTTTGATGAGCACGTTGAAGCTCTCCGGCAGGCCGGCCTCCAGCGTGTACTCGCCCTTGACGATCGCCTCGTACATGCGCGTACGACCCATCACGTCGTCGGATTTCACCGTGAGGAACTCCTGTAGCGCGTACGCCGCGCCGTAGGCCTCCATCGCCCAGACTTCCATCTCGCCGAGGCGCTGGCCGCCGAACTGAGCCTTTCCGCCCAGCGGCTGCTGCGTGACGAGCGAGTAGGGACCGATCGAACGGGCGTGGATCTTGTCGTCCACGAGGTGGTGCAGCTTCAGCATGTACATGATGCCCACCGTGACGTTCTGATCGAACGCCTCGCCCGTACGACCGTCGAAGAGGATCGCCTGACCCGAGCTCGGCAGGCCCGCGAGCGCGAGCGCGCCCTTGATGTCCTCCTCGGTCGCGCCGTCGAAGACCGGCGACGCGACGAACACACCGTGGCGAACCTTGCGCCCGGCCCGCACCGCGTCACCCTCGTCCATCGACGCGACGATCGCCGCGCTCTCCTCGTCGCCCGCGTAGACCTGCGCCAGACGCTCGCGGATCTCCGCGCCCGCCTTCTGCTCCTCGATCATCTGCTGGAGCTGTCGGCCGAGCTCGTAGGCACCCCAGCCGAGGTGGATCTCCAGGATCTGACCGACGTTCATGCGGCTCGGCACGCCGAGCGGGTTCAGCACGATGTCCACCGGCCGGCCGTCCTGCAGGTAGGGCATGTCCTCCTCCGGCAGGATCCGGCTGATGACGCCCTTGTTGCCGTGACGGCCCGCCATCTTGTCGCCGACCTGGAGCTTGCGCTTGATGGCGATGTAGACCTTCACCATCTTGATCACGCCCGGCGGCAGCTCGTCGCCCTTCGACAGGCGCTCGATCTTGTCGCGGAAGTGCTCTTCGCGCGTGCGCACGAGGTCTTCGAGGTCGCGGAGGATGTTCTGGATCCGGTCCGTCTCCTCGACAGGGATCTCGCCCCAGTAACGGCGCGGGATCTCGGCGAGGGCCGCCTCGGTGATCTCGTCACCCTTCTGCAAGAGAACCTTGCCCTTGTCGTCGACGAGCTTCCCGTTCGTCGTCTTGCCGACCAGGATCTCGCGGACCCGACGGTAGAACGAGTCGCGCAGGATCTTGATCTCCTCGTCGCGCGTCCGCTCGATCCGAGCGCGCTCCTGATCCTCGATGTCCCGCGCGCGGTCGTCCTTCTCCGTGCCCTTGCGCGAGAAGACACGCGCGTTGATCACGATGCCGCTCACGCCCGGCGGGACCTTGAGCGAGCTGTCACGCACGTCGCCGGCCTTCTCGCCGAAGATCGCGCGGAGCAGCTTCTCCTCGGGGGAGAGCTGGGTCTCGCCCTTCGGCGTGATCTTACCGACGAGGATGTCGCCAGGACGAACCTCGGCGCCGATCCGCACGATGCCCGAGTCGTCGAGGTCCTTCAGGGCCTCCTCGCCGACGTTCGGGATGTCACGCGTGATCTCCTCCTTGCCGAGCTTCGTGTCGCGCGCGACGCACTCGAACTCCTCGATGTGGATCGAGGTGAACACGTCGTCCTTCGCGATGCGCTCCGAGACCAGGATCGAGTCCTCGAAGTTGTAGCCCTGCCACGGCATGAACGCGACGAGCACGTTCTGCCCCAGCGCGAGCTCGCCCATGTCCGTCGACGGGCCGTCCGCGAGCACGTCGCCCGCCCTCACCACGTCGCCCGTGCGCACGATCGGCTTCTGCGTGTAGCAGGTCGACTGGTTCGAGCGCTGGTACTTCATGAGGTGGTAGATGTCCGGCACCTCGGCGCCCTCGCCCGCCGCGCGCACCACGATACGCGTCGCGTCGACGCTCTCCACGATGCCCGGCCGACGCGCCACGACGCACACGCCCGAGTCCCGCGCGAGCCGGTTCTCCATGCCCGTGCCGACGAGCGGGGCCTCGCTCCGGATGAGCGGCACCGCCTGGCGCTGCATGTTCGCGCCCATGAGCGCGCGGTTCGCGTCGTCGTGCTCGAGGAAGGGCACGAGCGCGGCCGCGACGCTCACCATCTGGTTCGGCGCGATGTCCATGAGCTCGATCATGTCGGAGGCGACGATCTTGAAATCGCCGTTCAGACGCGCCGAGACCACGTTCTCGCGGAACTTGCGACCGTCATCGAGCGCGGCCGTCGCCTGCGCGATGTACTTGCCCTCTTCCTCGAGCGCGCTGAGCCAGGTCACCTCGTCGGTCACCGTGCTCTCCGTGACCTTGCGGTACGGCGTCTCGACGAAGCCAAACTCGTTCACGCGGGCGAACGTCGAGAGCGACGCGATGAGGCCGATGTTCGGGCCTTCCGGCGTCTCGATCGGGCAGATGCGGCCGTAGTGCGTGGCGTGGACGTCGCGCACCTCGAAGCCCGCGCGCTCGCGCGTGAGACCACCCGGGCCGAGGGCGGACAAACGCCGCTTGTGCGTGACCTCGGAGAGCGGGTTCGTCTGGTCCATGAACTGCGAGAGCTGCGAGCTCCCGAAGTACTCCTTGACCACCGCGCTGACGGGCTTCGCGTTGATCAGGTCGTGCGGCATGAGCGTGTCGATCTCCTGCGACATGCTCATGCGCTCCTTGATCGCGCGCTCCATGCGGACCAGGCCGATGCGGTACTGGTTCTCCATGAGCTCACCGACCGCGCGCACGCGGCGGTTGCCGAGGTGGTCGATGTCGTCGACCGAGCCGCGGCCGTTCTTGAGCTCGATGAGGTGCCGGACCGTCTCCAGGATGTCCTGCGGCGTGAGCACCGTGAGATCGAGGTTCGGGCGCTGGCCCTCCGGCAGATCCCGGTAGAACTTGTAGTTCAGCTTCAGCCGGCCGACCTTCGAGAGGTCGTAACGCTCGGGGTTGAAAAACAGGTTGTGGAAGAGCGTCTTCGCCGTCTCGAGCGTGGGCGGATCACCCGGGCGCAGGCGACGGTAGATCTCGAGGATCGAGTCCTCCTGCGTCTTCACCTTGTCCGCGAGCAGCGTGTCGCGGAGGTACGAGCCGACGTTGAGGCCGTCGATGAAGAGGATGCGGAAGCTCTCGAGCTTCGCCTCGCGGATGCGCTCGAGCTTGGCGTCCGTGAGCTCCTCGTTCACCTCGACGATGACCTCGCCCGTCTCCGGATCGACGACGTCGTGCGCCGCGACCTTGCTGACGAGCTCCTCGGTCTCGACCTGCATGCGCTCGAGCTTCGCCTCCTTCATCTTGCGAATCGCGGCGCGCGTGAACTTCGTGTTCTTCTTGACGATGACATCTTCCTTGATCTTGATGTCACGCGTCGCGCGCTGGCCGGCGAGGAGGTCGTACTCGATGCTCTTCGCGTACTTGCCGCCCTTCTCGAGGTAGACCGTCTCCGTCGAGTAGAAGTAGTTGAGCAGGTCCTGCGTCGAGTAGCCGAGCGCGCGCAGGAGCACCGTCGCGTGCATCTTCCGGCGACGGTCGATGCGCACGTAGATGATGTCCTTCGGGTCGAACTCGAAATCGAGCCACGAGCCGCGGTACGGGATGACGCGCGCCGAGTAGAGCAGCTTGCCGCTCGAGTGCGTCTTGCCCTTGTCGTGATCGAAGAACACGCCCGGCGAGCGGTGGAGCTGGCTGACGACCACGCGCTCGGTGCCGTTGATGATGAACGTGCCCGTCTCGGTCATCAGCGGCAGCTCGCCGAAGTACACCTCCTGCTCCTTGATATCCCGGACGATGCGCTCGCCGCCGTCACGGGTGTCGTAGATCATGAGCTGGTTGGTGACCTTGATCGGCGCCGCGTAGGTCATGCCTCGCTGGCGGCACTCCTCGACGTCGTACTTCGGCGGCTCGAGGTTGTACGATACGAAGACGAGCTCACTCGTCCCGTTGAAGTCCTTGATGGGGAACACCGAGCGGAACACCGCCTGGAGCCCGACTTCCTCCCGCTCGTGCGGCGGGACGTTCATCTGGAGGAACTTGTCGTAGCTGGACTTCTGGATGTCGATCAGGTTCGGAACGTCGATGATGCGACGAACGCGCCCCAGATTCTTACGGATGCGGAAGTTGGATTGGACGACCGACGGCATCGATATTCCTCCGGCTCCTACGGGTGCACAGGGCTCGTTCCCCGCGCGCTCCACGAACCGAGCATCAGCCTCGAAGCTACGAAACAGCCATCAAAGGTCCCGGCGACGGACAAACTCGGCTGCGCTACCGCGACCTGGACACCACGCTCGAAACGCGCGGCAGACGCAGCAGCAAACCCCCCAAAGACAAAACTCGACGCGCGGCAGGGACGTTCGCCCCTGCCGCCGTCGCATGGCGGATCGCGCTGTCCCTAACAGGGAAGCTCGGATCCTTACTTGAGCTCGACCGTCGCACCTGCCTCGGTGAGCTTCTTCTTCATCTCCTCGGCGTCGGCCTTGGAGACCGCTTCCTTCACGTTCTTGGGCGCGCCCTCGACCAGGTCCTTCGCCTCCTTGAGGCCAAGGCCCGTGATCTCGCGGACCGCCTTGATGACCGCGATCTTGTTCGCGCCGGCGTTCGCCAGCACGACGTCGAACTCGGTCTTCTCCTCAGCCTTGGGCGCCTCGGCCGCAGCCGCCGGGCCAGCAGCAACCGCCACCGCAGCCGGAGCAGCCTTCACGCCCCACTTGTTCTCGAGCTCCTTGATGAGCTCGGCGATCTGGATGACCGGCAGGTTGGAAAGGTAATCGACGACCTGCTCCCGCGTGATCTCAGCCATGACGAGACTCCTTCAAACCGTCTGCGCGCCGCGGTGGGATGAGTACCCCGGGGCGCGTCTCTAGATCAAAACCCGAAGGGCGCAATGCCCTTTCTCACTGGTCGAGCGTTTGGCGTGCCGAATCACCCCCGGCAGCCCTCGCCCCGACCACGATCGGACCCGGTACCAGGGCTCCTCAGCCGGCCCCGCCCGCCGCGTCCTCCTTGGCCTTCAACAGGTACGCGAAGTTCTGAAGAGGCGCGTTGAGCTGCTGCACGAACTGCGTGAGAGGCGCCTGCAACGTGGCAAGCAGCATCGCCCGGAGCTCGTCCTTGCCAGGCATCGTCGCGAGCTGATTCTCCACGCCGGCGGCGTCGAGAATCTGGCCCTCGATGAGGCCCGCCTTGATCTTCAGCTTCTCGTGCTCTTTGTCCTTGCGGAAGGCCTTGACAACCTTCGCGGCCGCGCTGGGGTCTTCGTAACTCCAGGCGATCCCGGTCATCCCGACCAGCGTGTCGTCGAGCTTCTGCGACCACGCGTGATGCTTGATCGCATGACGAACGAGCGTGTTTTTCACGACTCGATACTCGACGCCCGCCTTCCGGAACTCGTCGCGCAGCTTCGTGACCACCGCGACGTTGAGCCCCGTGAAGTCGAGGAAGACCGCCGAGGTCATGCGATCGAATCGCTGCTTGACCTCGCCGACCAGAGCCTCTTTCTCCGTGCGCTCCATGATCAGCCCTCCTCACCCTTGTCGCTGAGGTGCACCGGGTCGATCCGGACGCCCGGCCCCATCGTCGAAGACATCGTGATGCTCCGGAGGTACACCCCCTTCGCCGTCGACGGCTTCGCGCGGATGAGAGCCTGAATCAAGGCCTCCGCGTTCTTGGCGAGCGCGTCCTCCTTGAAGGAGACCTTGCCGATCCGAGCGTGCACGATGCCCGCCTTCTCGACGCGGTACTCCACCTTGCCGGCCTTCGCTTCGGACACCGCCGTCTTCACGTCGACGGTGACGGTGCCGACCTTCGGGTTCGGCATGAGGCCTCGCGGACCGAGGATACGACCGAGCTTACCGACCAACCCCATCATGTCCGGGGTCGCGATCACGCGGTCGAAGTCCATGAAACCTTCCTGGATCTTGTTCACCAGGTCGGCCTCACCGACAACATCGGCGCCCGCCGCCTCCGCTTCCTTCGCCTTTTCGCCCTTGGCGAAGACGAGGACGCGGACCGACTGGCCCGTTCCTGCCGGCATGACCACGGCACCACGGACCATCTGGTCCGCATGGCGCGGATTCACGCCCAGCCGCACCGCGAGATCGACGGTCTCGTCGAACTTCGCGTTCGCAGCCTGCTTGACGAGCGTACACGCTTCCTGAAGCGTGTACTTGCGCGTACGGTCCACCATGGCCTGGGCCGCAACGCGTTTCTTGGCGACTTTCGGCATCTGCCCTCCTGTTTTATCGGCTTACGCCTCCCACGGTGCGCCGTTTTAACCGTGGTGCTCTCCTCCCAACGTGGGGGGGTGCTCTTTTCAAGCCGCGCCTTCACGCGGCCGCGCGCTCGCAGCCGGCTTCTCCGACGAACGGAGGTGCTGCAGAACGCGCGAAATCACGCCTCAGTCGACGATCGTGATGCCCATCGAGCGGGCCGTACCCGCCATGCTGCGCATCGCCGACTCGAGGTTCGTCGTGTTCATGTCCTGCATCTTCATCTGCGCGAGCTCTTGGAGCTGCTTGCTCGACACCTGGCCGACCTTCACCTTGTTCGGCTCCTTCGAACCCGAACCAGGCTTCTTCTTGGTCTCCAGCCCCGCGGCCTTCTTGAGAAGCACCGACGCGGGCGGCGTCTTCAAGATGAACGTGAACGACCGGTCCGAATAGACCGTGATCACCACCGGGATGATCATGTCGCCCTGCGAGGCGGTCCGCGAGTTGAAGTCCTTGCAGAACGCCATGATGTTCACGCCGTGCTGGCCGAGCGCAGGACCGACCGGCGGCGAGGGGTTGGCCTTCCCCGCAGGGAGCTGAAGCTTGACGTACCCGGTGACCTTCTTCGCCATTGCTTTACCCGTTCTGTGCTGCGTCTACCTTGTTCGTTCCGCCCCGGAGCGTCGCTCAGCGCTTCTCCACCGCCGAAAAATCGAGCTCCACGCTGGTCGGACGGCCGAAGATCGACACCTTGACCTTCAGCTTCTGCTTATCCATCTTCACGTCGTCCACGGTCCCGGTGAAGTTGGCGAACGCGCCGTCGAGCACGCGAACCTCCTCGCCGACCTCGAACGTGAGCTTGGGCTTCGGCTTGACCGCGCCCTCCACGATGCCTCGACGCAGACTCTCGATCTGCGGGGCCGGGACCTCCTGCGGCGTCTGGTTGCCGATGAAGCCCGTCACCTTCGGCGTGTCCTTCACGAGGTGCCACACCGTCTCGCTCATCTCCATCTCAGCGAAGATGTAACCAGGCAAGCTGAGCTTCTGACGAACCCGCTGCTTGCCCCCCGGACGGTTCTCCGTGACCGTCTCACTCGGGATCAGGATCTCGCCAATTTTATCCTCGAGACCGTGCTGCTTGGCTCGCTGCTGGAGCGCATCGCGCACCTTCGCCTCGTAGCCCGAGTAGGTATGAATGACGTACCACTTCTTCGCCATGGCGCGTGGCTCCCTAACGGCCCTAGCTCCCAGTGCCGTAGACGATGCCCGTCACGAACGACCACAACCGGTCGAGCAGCGCGAGATAAAGGGTGGCAACCGCGCTCGCCGCGATGACCACCACGGTTGAGTTCGTGACGTCCTTCTTGGTCGGCCACTTGACCTTGATGAGCTCCGAAGCAACCTCGTCCGTCCACTCCCGCACGTCGGGCCGACGGTAGGTCCGCAGCGTGACGACGAGCGCAATGACGCCCGCGATCATCGTCGCGTACATCGCCTTGTCCTCGTCCGTGACCGCCGCGAGCGTCGGCACCGCCCGGCTGAACCAGTCCCGGTTCGAGAGGTTGCCCCAGAGTCCGTGGATGGCCTTGCCGAGCACGTACGCGCCGAGGATCGCCGCCCCGAAGAACCCCGCCATCACGTAGCGGTCGGTCCCGAGCTGCCGCGCCGCCGCGACCTCCCCGTCCTCGCCGGCCCCGTCGCCCTCCGACGCCTGCGTCTCCGAGCCTTCCGAGGCCTCGTCGTGCTCTTCCTCGCCCTCGCCCTCGGCAGCCGCCACGTCGAGATCGCTCCCCTCGCGCACCGCGAGCGAAGCATCCGGAGCCGAGTCCGGGGCAGAGTCCGGCGCAGAGCCCTTTTTCTGGGCCTTCTGTGCCTCGTCTTTCTCTCGTCGTGTCGCCATCGCCGTTCGTCCCAACGTGCCGGATCTCGCCTCGAGCAGCGTCACCGACATCTACGCCTCGCCCGCTCGCGTTCGCGAGGCCGAGCGAGGCGTCTCGTGTGGCCCCTACCTCGTGCTGACCGGAAGGAGCCCTTGTGGGCAGGGGCAGAGAGGCTCGAACTCCCGACCTGCGGATTTGGAATCCGCTGCTCTACCAGCTGAGCTATACCCCTTCAAGCTGCTCGACCCGGGACTGATTGCCACGCGCCAAGCAGTTCGTCTACTTTCGATCCCGACTACTTCGTCTCCCGGTGCAGCGTGTGCTTCTTGCACTGCTTGCAGAACTTCTTCAGTTCCACGTAATCCCCGGGAGACTTGGTCGTCTTGTAGTTCCTCGCCGTACATTCGGTGCAGGCCAGCGAGATCGAGATTCGTGTCCCTCGTTCTCCCGAGGGCCCGCCAGACCCGCCGCCCTGCACCGACATCTCGATCTCGCTACTTGAGGATCTTCGTCACGATGCCCGCGCCGACGGTCTTCCCACCCTCGCGGATCGCGAACCGCATCTGCTCCTCGAGCGCGACCGGCGCGATGAGCTCGATGTCCATCGTGATGTTATCGCCCG